>CAMBXM010000011.1 GCA_945871815.1 Singulisphaera sp. GP187 | reverse complement strand
GCGCGACGGATCGCGTTGCAGAGCATGGCTGCGGAACAGCCGATCGAACACCAACCGCGGCACGATCTCCTTGGTCGCGGGGCGATCGGGCGCGGACCACGAGAGGTTGCCGCCGTAGACCGTCGAGTAGCCCATGTCCTCCACTGGGTAGATCGGGTCGCAGCCAAGTTCGAGCGATGGCAACATCGTCCTCGAACCGAGGGCCGCAGCGGCGACCTGGTCCATCGACACGCCGTTGTGCAGATCGCGCCCGCCGGTGCGGCGAATCTTGCAGCCGGTGAGCAGCGGCGCGACCTTCGCGTAATGACCATCGCCGTCGAAACTCTGGCGATTGCAGAGTCCTGTGAGGATCGAGACCTCGTGACGACGATGCTGAAGCGGGGCCAACGAGTAGGACGGCAGCCAGCCGCCGTGACCGTCCGACTCGGGCGTCCACGAACTCGGCAGCACGCCGTTCGGCATCACCAGGATCGCCATGCGCAGCGGCGGCGCGCGCATGGCCGCAGGCAGTCGTTCGTGAACGGCTTCCAAGAAGGGCAGCGTCATTGCTGCCGACGCTCCGCGCAAGAACGCGCGGCGACCGAGGATCGGCAACCTCATCACATTCCTCCCGGATCGCGCATCGTGAACAACGGCGAAGCGAGCATCGCCGAGAGCAGCGCCGAGAAGCGGAAGTCGCCGGCTTCGCACGCGGCAGCAATGCGGACCAGCTCAGGCTCGTCTCTCGCCGTCATCGGTCGGCCGACTGCGAACACCAGCAGCTTGTTCGCAAACGTGCGGGCGAACTCGGCCTGGCGCTGCAGCAACGCATCCTTGAGGGCGATCGGCCCATCGAGCTCCGTGCCATCCGGCAACGACGCGCGCGCATCGACCGGCTTGCCGTGCACTTCGTCGCGCCAGCGGCCGAGCACATCGAAGTTCTCGAGGGCGAAGCCCAGCGGGTCGATTTGCGCGTGGCACGAGGCGCACGAGCGGTCCTGCCGATGCCGTTCGAGCCGAGCCCGCAGTGTGAGCCCGTCGGGCTGATCGTCGTCAGCTGGCAGCACGCCGGCGTTGGCGGGCGGCGGCGGCGGCGAGGCGTCGAGCAACTGATCGAGGATCCACTTGCCGCGAAGTACCGGGCTCGTTCGCAGCGGATACGAGCTGACCATCAGCATCGCGCCGGTGCCAAGGATGCCGCCGCGACGGCGATCCGGCAGTTGCACGCGCACGAACCCGTCGCCTTGCACATCGGCGAGTCCGTAGTGCTTGGCCAGAGCCCCATCGACCCACGTGTGATCGCAATCGAGCAGCCACAGGATGCTGCCGTCCTCCCGCACGATCTCCGCAAACAGCAGTGCTGCCTCCTCGTAGAACGCCGGCCGCAGCGACTGGCTCCAGATCTGCGGATAGCGCCGGAAGTCCGCATTTGCCGTCAACACGTCGACAAAGCGCAGCCACTGCGCGGCAAACGTGTCGGCAAGCACCCGGCCCCTCGTCGCCGCCAGCAGACGGTGCGCGTGCGCCAACAACACCGCGGGCTCGCGCAGTTCAGAACTGCGCGCGGCGGCAAGCAGCGCCTCGTCCGGCATCGACGACGTCAGGAGATACGACAAGCGCGTCGCGAGTTCGAACGGCGACAAGCGCGCCGGCTCGGCACCGTCACCGAACTCGGCGCGGAACAAGAACGACGGCGAAGCGAGCACGGACCGGACAGCGATGGCACGAGCGTGTTCCTCACCGAGACCTGCGCGCCGCGCACCGTCGTGCAGATCGAGCCGCTCCTGCAGTTCGTCACCGGTAGCAGGTCGACGAAAGGCGCGCTCGAGGAACGGCGGCAGCGCTTCACGAAACGGCGTCGCGGTCGCAAACACCGCATGCGGCGGTTGCTGAACACGCATCGAGTCCGTCACAGTCGCGGCAATCGCGAGATAGCTCTCGAACAACATCGGCGTGACGCTGGCGACATCGCCAATCGTGTCGAAGCCGTAGGTCCGCGCATCCGGAGGCAACAACTCGCTCGCCTGGATCTCGACGCCGCACAAGTCGCGGATCGTGTACTCGAGCTGCGTGCGCGACAGACGACGGATCGTGGCGATCCGCGCGTCGACCGCCACGGGGATGCGCGCCGCGAGCACCGTCACGAGTTCGATGCGTTCTGCCACCGTCGGCAATTCGCCTGCATCGGGCGGCGGCATCGTGCGGGAACGGACGCGCTGCATGGCAAGCTGCAGCCGTGAGACCGCGGCTTCGTCGGGCACATTGCCCACGGCGAACAGCGGGGCGATCTCGAAAGCCGCCTCGGCATCCGCTCCTGCGTGGCACTCGACACAGTGGCTTTCGAGCAACAGCGGCAGCGCCGCGGGCACCGGGTTCTGTGCAGTACAGCGCAGCGCTGCCGTGGCGACCAGCAGCGCGCAGTGAGTTGGCGACGGAAGCACGAGGCCGCGCATGCTACGACGCGCGGTGGCGACCGTCGCCTGCTGCTGCGCCGGACCGAGTCTCGGTGTGACGCACGCGCACATTGCTGTTGACCGCACCCGACATTCGCCCGGTCGGCGCCACCGACGAACTTGTGCGCGCCCCCCCTTTACCGCCTTGGATGACCAACGGTATACCGTCCCCCCGGTGCACCATTTTGGTCGCCTTCCCTTCCCTCATCCACGCAGAGACATGAAGAAATTCTCACTCGCAGCGTTGTGCCTGGCTGCCTTCGCCGGCAACGCCGTCGCCCAGCAGGTCGTCATGCCGTTGAACACGGCATTCTTTGCCCCTGGCATCAGTGGACTGACTTGGCGCACCACAGCGTTCAAGTTCCAGATGATGTATGCCAACTCGCTCATGACCTCACAGGGCATGACCGGTCCGGTGCTCATCAACCGCGTCCGCTTCCGCGCCGAAGATGGCGAGGCCAACCTCGGCGGCCAAGTCTACAGCAACGTCAGCGTGCGCCTCTACGACACGCCGACGACGACGGTGACGGTGCAGTCGATCACCGCGACGGGCGTTCCGACCGTGACGAGCGTGCCGACGACCGGCATCGTCAACCTGGCCTTCGCCTCGGGCACGACCGATGCCACCCGCAGCTTCACGCTGGTCGGCACCAGCGGCGCCAACCTCGGCGTCAGCCGCTTCATCAGCACGAACTCGTCGACCTCGATCACGGTCAGCGCCGGCTTCCCGGTGGCCCCGCTCGCTGGCGACACGTTTGACGTCATCCGCGCCCCCATCACGTTCGTCAACACCGCGCAGACCTTCGCGGCCAACGTCGGCGCCAACACCGGCACAACCGAAGTCTTCCCGATCGTCCAAGTCGCGCCTGCTTCGGGCAGCTTCCCGAACGACTACGTCATCGATCTGCCGCTGACGACCAGTGCGTTCCTGTACGACCCGACCACGATGGGCAACCTCGTGATCGAAGTGTCGGTCGCCGCAGCCCCGGCGCCGAACCCAACGGCACTGATCGTCTTCGGCACGTCGGCGGCCGCAACCGGCCTCGCTCGTCGCAACTCGGCGACGACGCCCACCGCAGTCGCTGGCGGGTTGTCGGACTTCGGCTCGGTGATCAAGCTCGACTTCGTCGGGCCGGGTGGCCAGACGTCGTTCGACCCGGCCAAGGTCGTCAGCATCGGCGCTGCGTGCAACGCACAGTCCTCGAACATCCAGCAGTACTTCGGCAACGAAGTGTTCGACCTTGCGAACAGCAGCCTGATGTGGACGCCGGACAGCCTGGCTGCCCCGGTCAACTACTCAGTCGCGGCTGGCGCAACGGCCGTCGACCTCAGCAAGGCAACGGGCCTGGCGAACACGGGTGACGACGCGCTTACGACCCACAACCTCGCCGCCAACGGCTGGCTTGCTCCGTTCGCCTACCCAGGTGGCTCGGCGGTCGACTTCCTGGGCTGCACCAACGGCTTCGTCTGGCTCGCCACGACGACCTCGGCTACGGCGAACCCGTCAGTCGCCAACTGGCTCGGCGGCGCCGCGTCGAACTTCCCCGCTCGCTTCGCGGCGTGCTGGCACGACTTCCTCGGCACCCGAAACCTGGCGACGAACCCGCTCGCGGGCATGTACATCGCCACGGACACGACGGGCGGCCCGGGCAACGCCGTGACCTATGTCACGTGGCGCGAGACCGGCGAGTTCAACACGGTGTCAGCTACCCCCGGCCACTCGATCAACACGCTCCAGCTCGCGTTCTTCGAGCTGACCGGCCAAGTCGAGATGCGCTTTGGCGCGATGAACCCGCTGACCACCGGTTGCACGACCGGCTTCACGCGCGGCACGCTCGGCCTCGGCGTCAACAGCACGGACTCCGGTTCGCGCAACCTGTCGAGTGAGCTGCCGACCGCGGCGACTGGCCCCAACGGCCCTCGCGGCGCCCTGCTGCTCGGCACGTCTTCGCGCCTGAGCTACAACCAGTCGACGACGTTCACGGCCGTCAACATCCCGGCGACCGCGGCCTTCGGCGCCTACATCTATGACTTCGCCGTCTTCGAGCCGGGTATCCAGGTCCCCGGCCTGCTCAACCCCGGCTGCCTGTTGACGCTGCAGTTGTCGCCGCAGCACGCGATCATCCAGTTCGATCTGCTGGGTGGCCCGGCGACGACGACGACGCCCGCCTTCGGCCCGGTGCCGAACGCGCCGTTCATCTTCAACAACGTGCCGTTCTACGTGCAGTACGCCTGCATCGACGGCGGCACGAGCCTGTGGTACTCGAGCAACACGCTCAAGTTCACCCTCGGCAACAACTGATCGCGAGGATCGACGACGCTAGCGTGTGATCCCGTCACACGCTGGCTTCCAGAACGGCGAGCCCTGGTGGCTCGCTGTTTTTGTTTTGGGCGGCCTGCGCTGCTGCCTCGCCCTCCACGCGACGCTACCTTTTGGCCCATCATGACCGACCCCAAGATTCCAAGTCGCGTCCCCTACGTACTCGATTGCAAGCCCGGCACCTATGCGTGGTGCTCGTGCGGAATGAGCAAGAAGCAGCCGTACTGCGACGGCTCACACGCCGGCACGAGCTTCGTGCCAAAGATCGAGACGATCACCGAGGCCAAGAAGGTCGCGTGGTGCGGCTGCAAGCACGCGAAGACCAAGCCGTTCTGCGACGGCTCGCACAGCAAGCTGCCGAAGTGATTGCTCATGCAGCAGACGGCGAGGTGTGAAGGGAGACAGGGCCAGCGAGCACGACCGCACCACCAGCAGCTAGAGCTCGACTCCTAGTCGCGCAACTTCACGCCATCGCGGCGCGCGAGCCACAGACTGCACACGAGGTCGGAGGTCACGTTCGGCACCGTGCGCGTCATGTCGACGAGACGATCGACGCCGAGAATCAGCGCCATCATCTCAGCCGGAACGCCGACCTGCACCAGCACGATCGCCAGCAGCGGCAGCGAGCCGCCCGGGACACCCGCCGCGCCGATCGCCGTCACCACCGCCATCGCCAGCACGATCAACTGCTGCTGCAGACCGAGTTCGACACCGGCGACCTGGGCCAAGAACAGCACGCTGACGCCCTCGAACAGCGCGGTACCGTTCATGTTCATCGTCGCGCCGAGCGGCATCACAAACCCCGCGATCTCGCGCGGCACGCCAAACTCTTCGACCGCGGTGCGGATCGTCGTCGGCAGCGTCGCGTTGGAACTGCTGGTCGAGAACGCAGTGACGAGCAATGTGCGACAGCCGGAGTAGAAGCGGCGCGGCGACAGACCGGCGAACACCTTGGCGAGCACGGTGATGACAACGAACTGCCACAGCAGGAGGCCACCCATCGCCGTCGCGAGGTACCACGCGACCAGCTTCATCACGTCGAAGCCGAGCTTGCTGCTGGCAGTGAAGATCAGCCCCGCAACGCCGAACGGCGCCAACTGCATCGCCCAACCGAGCACCTTCACGCACAGCTCGTAGATCGTCTCCAGCACGTCGCGCAGCGTCTTGGTGCGCTCTTGCGGCAAGCGCGTCGAAGCCGCGCCGAGCAGCAGCGCAAAGCAGATCAACCCGAGCACCTGGCCGTTGTCGGCGGCGGCGGCGACGACGTTCTTCGGCACGATCTCGACCAGCATGTCCATCATCGACTTCGACTGCGCACCCTGCGCAATCCGCGCTTGTGCGTCGCCCAGGTACTGTGCCTGAACGCGGGCGAGACCTTCGGCCGAGATCTGCTTGCCCGGCTGGATGATGCCGACGAGCAGCAGCGCGAGGCCGACTGCGCCCGCAGTGGTGGTCAAGAACCACGCCAGCGTGCGACCGCCGAGACTGCCCAGACGTTGCACGCTGCCAAGCCCGGCGACTCCGAGGAACAGCGAGCAGAACACCACGGGCACGACGACCATGAACAGCAACCGCAAGAACAGCTGTCCGATCGGGTTCGCGACCGTGTCGGCAAACCAGAGCACATTGGTCCATGCGGCACTCGCCGGCTCGCCGAGCGGCGGCGCGTAGAGCCCGTTGAGCACCACGCCCGCAGTGGCGCCGAGCAGCATGCCGAGCAGGATGCGGGTCGGCAGCGACGAATGGCCTGCAGCAGCGGATGCGTCCATCGACGCATTGCGCCGGGAACGTGCGCGCAGCGCAAGCGCGCACTGCAAATGACCTGAGTGGTTTTCGACATGGCGGGCGCGCGGGCTCCGAGCCGCCGCGACCGCGGACCAGGAGCGGACTCGGAGCTGGCGACTTCGCGGTGCGTCGGTGACGCAGAGATCGATCGAGAGGAGCCGACCCAGCGGCCGGCACCCTCGCCAACAGCGGCATCGCCCCCGAACCCGAGCCCGTTGGCAGACGCGCAAGAGAAGGGCACACTGCTGGCTTCTTGCTCCCTGGAGGTCCGATGCGCCGCCTGTTTGCCGCCCTACTGCTTTCGCTCGTCGCCACGCCGCTCACCGCCCAACAACTCTGGCTGGCACAGAACGACAACACCACCTACGGCGGCTATGCCACCGGCTGGCCAGCTTCGGTGATCGGCTTCCGATTCACGGCGCCGAGCAACGCCGTGATCGCTGCAGCCCAGGTCTTCACCGGCAACGCCGCGCCGGCGCCGCACACGCTCGAACTGCGTTCGCACGACGCCCTCACCGGCCTGCCCGGCACTCTGCTCGGAGCGCCAGGCACGTGGACAACGGAGCACGCGCGGTGCTGGCAGGGTCCGGCGTTGCCGCAGACCGTCGCGCTCACTGGTGGCCAGGACTACTGGCTCGTGTGGCGCGTCACCGGCATGTTCCACCAACACTCGATCTCGGCCGACGCGACGCCGGGCAACGTGCTGTCCGAAGTACGCATCAGCGACGGCACATCCTGGCACGGGCAGGCGACACTGGCGGCGAAGTTCCGACTGTTCACGCAGCACGCAGCTGGCGTCGCCGTCCCGTTCGGAAGCGCGAAGCCAGGCACCCACGGCAACCCGACGATCGGCGCGACCACGTGGCCCGCGATCGGCAGCAGGCTCGACCTCTGGCTCGACAACGCGGTTCGCCGGCAGCCGGCATTTCTGCTACTCGGCTCGCCGATCCCGACGGGGCTCACGATCCCTGGTATTGGCACGACCTGGACCACGGCGGACGTGTCGTACTTCGTGCTGACCAGCACCCAATCGAGCCCGTTCGTCGGCGGCGCGACTGTGTCGCTGCCGGTGCCCAACGACACCGGCCTCACCAACGTGCCGGTTGCGTTCCAGTGGGGCATCCTCGACCCGCTCGCCGCGGACGGCATCGCGCACACGGCGGCGGTCGAGATCGTGCTGCAGTAGCGGCGGCGGGCGGCGCCGCGGCACGCTACTTCTTGCTGGCTCCGCGCGCTTGCTCGAGCATCGCCCGATTGCGTTCGCGCATGACCGCCGGGGTCTTGTCGTCTTCCAACGCGTCAAAGGCGCGCTGCGCCAGTTCGGCGTCGCCCGACTTGGCCGAGGACGCGAGGACCATCTGCCAGAAGTAGGGCGCCATGTCGGCCGACGGCAGTCGCCCCGCGCGCACCATCGCGACGAACTTCTCGCCGACACCATCGGCGCCCAATTCGCGGGCCTTCCCGCGCCACACCCGCACCTCGCCGTCGACGAGGAACTGCTCGACCCTGGTCTTGTCAGCATCGTCGAGCTCGACGGTCTTCATGCGCTCACGTGCTTGCTCGGTCGTCATCATCTGCAGATCAAGCTCGAGCAAGAACAGCTGGCGCTCGACCTTCTTGTCGCCTTTGCCAGCAGCAGCGCGCAGGCTCGCCAACTCGTCGAGCTGAGCCCGCGTGCGCGTCAGACTCTCGATCTTGCGCTGCAAGTTGCGCACGGTGACTTCGCCCGCACCATCCAGGAAGCAAATGCTCGGGAAGCCGCCAAAGCCCTTCTCGCTGAGCAGCTTGGGATAGGGCTCGTCGTCGACCCGCGAGGTGTTGTGCAAGAACAGCACAACCGTCTTGCTGAACTCCACGAACGCCGGGGTGGAGAGCAAACTGCTCTCCAGCATGTCGCACGGGCCTCAATGGGCGTAGCTGCGCGTGAAGTAGGCGAAGATTGGCTTGTTGGTCGCCACCGCCTTGGCGCGCGCGGCGTCGTAGTCGAGCATCCAGTCGGCCTTCTGGAACACGGACTTGGCCAGCTTCTCTTTGCGCAGCTCGACAAACTGCTCCTGGGTCTTGTTCTGCCCCGACAGCAACACGGAGAGCAAGGCAAACACGGCAGCACTTCGGAACATGGGTCGCATGGGATCTCCTGGGGGGCTTCTCTGGCCAGCGTGCGCTGACGGATCGACGATGGCAACTCTACGCTTCGCGAGCGATCGTGTGCCAACCCGTTGCCCTGATCGGCCACATGACCTTCCGCCCTTCACTGTTCGCGCTGCTTGCCACCACCGCTCTTGTCCTCGGCACGCTCGGGATCAACTACGACGCGCTGCCGGAACGCGTGGCGTCCGACTTCAGCACCGCCGGAAACGTCACCGGGCACTCCAGCAAGGTGGCGTTCGCGATCGGCATCACGGGCATCGCTGTCTTCGACTTCCTCGTGTTTGCCGGCATCGGTTTTCTGATTCGGCGACTGCCGCTCAGCCTGATCAACGTGCCTCACCGCGAGTACTGGCTCTCGCCCGAACGGCGCGATGCAACGCTCGCGACGGGGACCAACCAGATGCTCTGGTTCGGTGCGGCCACGCAGCTATTCATGGCGGGCATCACCTGGATCTGGACTGGCTCCAAGGGACCTTGACCGGGCCTTGCCACGCAGCTTCCCGCGGCCCACCATCCGCCACCGTGAATCGCCTGCTACTTTCGACCGTGTCGTTTTTCGTCCTGCTCTGGTCCTGCGCGCAGTCGCCGGATCCCGCCCCCGTCGCCACCGCCGACGGCCTGCCGGCTCTGACTCCGCTCCAAGGGGAATGCGACTTCTCCACACCGCTGGTGCCCGGCATTCCCGGCAGCCCGGGCCACCTGATCCGCTCGCCGCGCAATCCGAACGGCGACAGTGAGCTCTCGTATCTCATGCGCCAGATGGCAGATGACCTGGAAGCGGCGCGGAAGGCGGTGGCAGCGGGCACGCGACCAGCGCCGCTGCTGCCGATCCATCGCCGCATCCGGTGCAGTTGGCCGACCAAGCTCGACGAACGCAACGCGCAGTTCGATGGCATGGCACAGAGCTATCTCGCCGCGGTGAAGACCTTCGACGAGACGCCGACACAAGGTGCCTACAACGCGATCGTGCAGGGCTGCGTCAGTTGCCACTCGGTATCGTGCCGTGGGCCGCTGGATCGCATCGATGAGCTGGTTTGGCGCTGATCGCGCCCGCTGCCGTCACTTCACGAAGCGATCGAGCACGCGGCGCAGATCGGACCGCTGCATCGGCTTGGTCAGGAAGTCATCCATCCCGGCCTCGGAGCAGCGCAACTCGAACTCGGGCCCGACATTGGCGGTGAGCGCCACGATGGCGACCCGGTCCTTACCTTGCTGCGTTTCCTCCGTGCGAATGCGCCTCGTCGCCTCGGCGCCATCGAGGCCGGGCATCTGATAGTCCATCAGCACGAGATCGAAGTGGTTGTTGCTGCAGTCTTCAACCGCGCCTTTGCCATCACCCGCGATGCTGACCTCGCAGCCCATGCGCTTCAGCATTGCCGCGACGACGCGCTGGTTGATCTCGTTGTCGTCGACAACGAGCACACGCGGTGCCTGGCGAATCGGCGAAGCCGGCGCCGCCGCGGCGTTGGCGATCGTCCCGAGGTCGAAGAGGCAGCCAAGCACTGCACTGCGGCGCGCCCGGAACGGCAGCCTCCGCACCATCGTCTGCGGTGTCGCACCGATGCGAGCACTGCCGAGCACAAGCAACGGTAGGCGGGCTTCGCCGAACAAAGCACCGATCGCTTCGGTACCTTCCTCTTGCTGCGACACCAGCACGACTACCTCTGGCCGCGTCGCCGCACCGAACGTCGCGGCAACCGTAGACGCCGTCATCGCCCAGCTGACGTCGGCGAGGTAGTCCTGCAGCACACGCCCGAGCTCCTCGATGCGCGCCGCATCGTCGCCGACGATGAGGATCGAGCGCCCCTTCAGGCCAGCACTGATCGCCAGGGCCTCGCGTTGGTCTTGGGTGGCGGGTCGCAGTTTCAGCGTGAAGGTGAACGTGCTGCCTGCGCCGGGAGTGCTCTGCACCGAGATCGCTCCGCCCATCCACTCGACGAGCTTGCGGCAGATCGCGAGCCCCAGCCCCGTGCCGCCGTACTTGCGCGTCGTCGACGCGTCGGCCTGCACGAACGCCTCGAACAGCCGCTTTTGATCCACGTCTTGGATGCCGATGCCGGTGTCCGTCACCGAGCAACGCACCATCGACTCCTGTCCGAGCTCTTGGCGCACGGTCAGGGTCACGCCGCCTTTCGACGTGAACTTGAGCGCGTTCGAGATCAGGTTCATCGCCACCTGACGAACGCGCATCGGATCGCCGAGGACCATCCGCTCGATCGTCGGATCCATGTCCATCGTCAGTTCGATGCCACGCGTTCGCGCGGCCTCTTCGAACACGCGGACAACAGTCTCCAGCTCGACTTCGAGGTCGAACGGCGTCGACTCGATCTCGATGCGCCCCGCCTCGATCTTGCTGTAGTCGAGGACGTCGTTGATCAGATCGAGCAGCATGCCACCAGACTGACGGATCGTCTGGAGCAGTTCGCGCTGCTCGTCGTTCATCGGCGTCTCCAGCAACAGCTCCGACGCACCGAGCACGGCATTCATCGGCGTTCGAATCTCGTGGCTCACCACGGCCAAGAACTCACCCTTCGCCGACGCCGCACGCTCGGCATGTTCCATGGCCTCGCGCAGCTGGTTCGTGCGGAAGTCAACTCGCGCTTCGAGTTCGCTGTGACTGCGCGCGATCGTGTCGAGCATGCCATTGATGCTGTCGGCAACCACCGTCAGTTCGTCGTGACCACCGACATCGCATCGATGCGAGTAGTCACCGCCCGTCACGTGTTGTCCCACCTGCACGAGGGAGCCAAGACGATCGAGGAGGATGCGGCGATGGGCAAAACGTACGGCCGCGACAACGAACACGACCATCGACAAGAAGGTGAGGCCAGCACCGATCTGGATCTCACGCGTGCTGTCGATCGCTTGTTGCTCGGCGGCAACCACGACCGCCGCCAAGTCGCGTCGGAGCCTTGCCGCATGCAACTGCGCCGTCATCGAGCGCTCCGGTTCCGGCAGTTCGACGAAGCGCGCAGCTTCGGCGCGGTAGTGGCGCTCGAGCCAGCTCGTTCGCTGCAGCCGGTCGTTGTCGATGCGTGTACGTTCCGCGTTCATCAACAGCGCGACGCCGACGAGGAACGGCACCATCAGCGCCACCAGGGTCACGCCCAGAAGGCGCACCGATACGCGGCGCCATAGACCCGGTCGCAGCAACGCAGTTAGTTCCATCACCGTCGCTCCGGACGAGATGAGACGTTTGCGCACAGGCGTCCAGGCGAGTTACCCACGACCACGGATCGGCATTTGTGGGTCTTTGCCCTGAATCAGGATCGTGTTGGCAGGAGCTCCCGACCGGCCGCCGCTGACGCCCATGGCATGGGTGGTTCACGGCGACATTCCAACGATCACGCCGCGGACCGTGGGTCGCCTCCGTGAGCGCCTGCGTCCACTTGGTGCCTTGGCACTCGCCCTCTACCCTCCCGATGGTGCTCCCCGTGTGCTTTCTGACCGGCGCCAGCGGCTTCGTTGGTGCCAACCTCGCCCCCATGCTCGCGCAACGGTGGCGCGTGCGCTGCCTCGTCAGGCCGGGGCAGCCACTGCCACAGCTCGCTGGGATCGAACATGAACGCGTCGAGGGTTCGCTCGAAGACGACCGCGCGCTTGCACGCGGATCGACAGGCGCCGACATCGTCGTGCACCTTGCCGCAATCGTCTCCTTTCGCCGTGAAGACCGCCCAGCGATGCAGCGGGTCAACGTCGACGCCACGGCGCGCCTCTGTGCGCTTGCCCGCGAGCACGGCGTGCGCCGGCTGCTGCACATGTCGACCATCAGCGCCATTGGCTACAGCGATGAGCGGGTCGAACTGGACGAACGCACCCCCTACAACTTTGGCCCACTGCGCATCGGCTACTGCGACACCAAGTACGCGGCGGAGCAGAAAGTGCTCGCCGAAGTTGCGCGCGGGCTCGATGCAGTCGTGGTCAATCCGCCCTCGATGTACGGCGCTGGTGACCGGCGGAAAGCCGGAGGCTCGCTGATGGAACCGTTGCTGCGGGGAAAAATCTGGATCGCCCCGCCTGGCGGCCTCAACGTCGCCAACGTTGTCGATGTCTGCCACGGCTGCCTACAGGCACTCGATCGCGGCCGACGCGGCGAGCGCTACATCCTCGGAGGCGAGAACGTGACCGGCCGCGACCTCTTTGGCCGCATCGCTCGAATCGCCGGCAGTCGCGCACCCCGCCGGTGCCCGCCGCGTTGGCTGCTGCGCGCACTCGCGCGTGCACTTCGCGGCTTCGAAGCGATCGCCGGCAGCCACCCGCCGCTGACGAGCGAGGTGCTGGCGCTGGCGCCGAGGTATCTGTGGTACTCGAGCCAAAAGGCGATCGAAGAGCTTGGCTACGCACCTGGGCCGGTTGACGTCGGCATCGAGGCGGCGCTGCGCGAACTGCGCCTGCAGCTCACCCCACTAGCAGACTGTTGAAGCACGGCTCCGTCGCCGAGGGCTCGGGAGCTAGTTCGAGATCAAGGCCCGCGAGCGGGGTCAAATCTGCAGATGCGACGCAGTTCGTGCGACGCAGACATCGGACCAGCTCCCGCGCCCGCAATGCAGGCAGCAGTCGACGAGGCCCGCAGCAGCCGCGGCGCCGGTGGGACACGATGTCTTGCGACACCGCATTTTCCGAACCCAGACCGTCACCGAGCGCGCACTCCTGGCATTGAACATGCCGGGTCCGGCGCCGTTGATTGGCGACGGCGCCGAGGCCCGCGACCTCGAAGAAGGAGAGTCCTCATGCGCTGCTTCTCGTTCCTTGTTTTCGTCCTCGCATCGCTGCTCGGCAGCCACGCCATCGCCCAGGGTGGTTGCGAACACACCAAGGCTGTGGAGGTGCCGGCGAGCAGCTCGCTGGGCCCGGCGCGCGAGTGCGACGCCGGACTCGACATCCACATCGGCACCGCCCAGATCTTGGGTCGACGCCACAACTGCCCGCTGTTCGCGGTCTACACGCCAACGCACCACAAGGCTGTCAGCACCGCGGACAACACGTACGCGTTCGACTACGGCAGCACCGCCGAAGTCCTGGTTTGGCTCGACTGCACGTCGCACTCCTTCCTGTTCTTCAAGCTCGACAGCACGTGCGACGTCACCGGGACGGTCAACACCTCGACGCTGAAGCTGATGAAAACCAAGGGATGCGTCGAGTCGAGCGTGATCTTCTGATCGAACCACCGAGCGCCGAACCGGACCAAGTCATGCAACATCTCGATCCTGCTGGCGGCGCGCCGATGGTGGCACGCCGCGTCCTTGGTTGTTCGCTGCTGTTGCTGCTCGCGGCAACAGCAGCGGCGCTCCTGATTGTCGGCAACGACGCCAGCACGGGGGCGCACGTTGCGACCGCGGTCGGTCGCGCTGCAGACCTGCCTGCGATGCTGGCACCCAGTGGCGACGCGGCATCATCGCCGCTCGATGCCACGATTCGGCGCGAGGTCATTACCAATGGTGACGCCCCACCGCGGACGTTCGCGCAGTTCGTCGACGCCCTCGTCGACCTCGGCCTCGAAACCGCGCGCCTCGCCGATGCCGGACAGCAGGACGACGCCATCGCCAGCGACCACGAAGCCCGCGAACTGTTCAGGGCCATGTTGGCAGCGGTTGCCGACGCCGATGCGATGGCGCTGGCGGCAATGGCGGATCTGCCGTTCGACGATAGACCGCTCGCAACTGCCATGCTGCGGAGCGGCGCCGACGCGTCGGCCACTACAGCAGCACCCATCGTGGCACCCATGCAATCGCGCTTGCTGCGCGAGAACGTGTTGATGCTCACGCTCTCCTGTGGCCTTTCACGTCGGCACGAGCACATCGTCGATGGCCGACCTGATTCTGCGGCGCTGACTGCCGGTGCGTTGGCGACGCTGCAAGCGCTCCCGCATCTCGCCGAGCGACTTGGCGACGAGCTGCTGGTGGACCAGCCCTATCTCGGAGAGTCGCACGAACCCCAAGTGCTCGACATCGTGGCGCGCAGCAGCGACGGGACGTTCCCCGCCGCAACCAGCACTGCACTGCTGTCGACCCTATGGACCAACCTGCAGCACAGCGGAGCACGTTCGTCCGAGCACCTCGCTGGGCTTGCACTCCTCTTGCTGGACGACGGCAACGCCAGTGAGCGCATGGCTGCGGCACGCCTGCTGATCCTGGACGAACGCTACCGAGAGGTCGTGCTCGATCACGTCCGACGAACCAAGCACGAGGGCCTGGCACGAACCCTGGCGATCGCTGCCGCCCAGGAACTGCCGCCGACTGAGGCGTTCGCGGTGCTGACGACAACCGCAGAGATCACCGGCGCCGACACGGGGTCATTCCTGACCTTGGCAGTCCGCGCACCAGGATTGCTGCAACAGGAGTACGAGCAACGCCTCGGCAGTGACGTCAGTCCGATGCTGCGCGCGGCACTTGTCACTGGTGCCGGCTTCACACGGTCCCCCGAAGGCATCGAAGTTGCCAAACTCGCGTTTGCGAGCGACCCTGACCCCGAAGTCCGAATGCGCGCCTTGTTTGTGCTAACCGGGACGGCCGCCGAGGCTCTCGGAGAGACCGCGATCGGCCAAGCTCTAGACGACCCCGCAATCGGCGGCGACCCCGAACGACTGGGCGCGGTCGTGTTGGCGCTCGAGAACTTGGCGCGCGCCGGCCTAGTCAATGCCGTGCATCGCCTCGGCGCGAGGCTGCGGGCGACTCCCGGACTTGCGGAGTCGACGCGCGAAGTGCTCGAGCGGCTCCTAGCCCAGACGCTCCCTGGCGGCGCCGCCCCAGTGCCGACTGGACACTAGCTACCTGTGGCCCAGCAGTGCTGCAGGCAACTCGGGCTGCAGGCAACTCGGGCTGCAGGCAACTCGGGCTGCGGGCAACTCGGGCTGCGGGCAACTCGAAACTCGGGCCGCCAGCAACTCGGGGCGCTACCGAAGCCGTGTGGTATGGCAGCGCTCTGCCGCGGGCTAGCTCCGCAGGCCTCTGACTCAGCCGGGGCGGAGCCCCGACCGACAACCGATCCCGGGCTGGCGAATAGCGCCAACCCGACGGCGACTCACTTCTTCTTCTCGATGTGCTTCGTGTGCTTGCGAAGCCGCTTGCTGTACTTCATCAGCTCGAGCTTGGTGGTGCCCGGCTTCTTCATCAGGGTGTAGTTGCGATCGCCAGTTTCCTCACAGACGAGGAACACAATTTCTTTCTTCTTCTTGGGCTTGGCCATGGCTCTGCTCGGAAGTTGGGCCGGGCAAGGTAACGAGCCGCTGCCGCCGCGCAAGGCCGGACTATCGACATCTGGAGCAGAGTTGGCGATCGCCGCGGCGAGCCGATGGCGTTTGCAGCCACCGCCCGCAGCATCCCCGGTCGGCCGCAAGTCGTTGGCAGCAGCGAAGTCCAGCCAGCTGCGATCGGGGCACTTGCCCGGCTTTGGCGTCCGTTCTGGCCTGCACGCACGATCGGGTCATGGAGGCAGAAGGCCAGCACGCGACGCAGAGCGGAAGCTGCGGAGTGCGCCGAGAAGGCGCGACACGGCCCCGTGGCGCCAGGGCTGGCAGCCGCCGCGGACACCTACGGAAGCGGCTTCCAGCGCGTTGACTCCGCAGTTCGCACTACAAGCCGGCGAGTCCTGAGCATCGTGAACAAGACGCCCTGACGCCAGGCGGTGTCAGCTGGCAGGTTTCGGTGGCCACGTTGAAGATCGTCAACGCGGCCCACGGCGGGCAGGGCCGGCTACGTGCCGTGCGAAGTTGGGAGTCCCCACTAGTAGTCGAACACCAGCACAGGCATCAGCCCGAGATCAGGCCCCCACGGCGAGGTGGTCGCAGCACCCGGGAAGAACACGGAGCTGCACTTGTTACCCACGCCCGAAGAATCGAGTTGCAGCACCACTCCATTGCTGAGCGACAGCGGCAGGAGCCCCGGCCGAGCCGGATCGAGGAAGGCCGCCTGCACGCCGATTCGGGGGGCACTCGGCGGAAGCGTCGCTGGCAAGGCAAAGGTCACGTCGAACCCGCCAGCCGCATCGGCGAGCCCAAACAAGGTGAGGTCGAGCGGTGACCACTGAAAACACCCAGCCAATGCCGGGTCGACGCCGCCGAGATCCGCGCCGAAGCCAAAGAACTCTGGGTCAAGCAGGCGCGTCTGTGGCGCAACCCCAACCCAAGCAAGCAGCAGGGAGCCTGGTCCATTGGGAGCCGCGGCGGGAGCCCCGGTCACCCGCAATCGCGCAGCGACCCCGCGCGTCGGTGCACTGGTCCCCGTCCAGCTGAGGTGCAGTGGTCCCGGCGCTGTCGTGCAGGCACCATCGCCGACCGTTACGGCGTAGCCGCGGTCGATGCCGCCATCCATCCACACAGCATCCACCCACTGCTCGGTCACGGCCAACGGCGCCGTCGTGGTTTCGAACTCGAGGCACAGCGTGCCGGCCTGCATCGGCAACGGCGTGGTAAACGGGATAACCAAGAACTCGGCGCCCGTTGGCGGCGCACCAGTAGGCAAGGTCGTCGCCGCCACTGCGAACGGAACCGGACCCGCTACGGTGATCGCCGTCAAAGGCAAGTTGAAGGCTCGCAGATTCCCCATCGACTGTGGCAGCAGCCCAGTGAACCCCGCGCGCACCGTGATCGTCCGTTGCACTGCAGGGTAGGCCGGCTCGGCCAAGAACGAGGGCCGCCGCATGCGGATGCCCTGGATGGTCGACCCAAGCAACGCCGCAGGGAGCAGTGGCGGCGCGATCCACACTTGCAGCACGCCTTGGCTCCAGCGGAGGGGCATGGACATCGCGGCATTCCCCGGGAGGTCCGTTGCGATCGCGGGCACCACGATTCGACTCTGGGCCGGCAGCGACACCGCGGCGACGACCGAACTGACGACGAGCACTGCGAAACGCAACTTGGGGCGCATGGAAACCTCGATGCAGAAGTTCCGATGTCATCGGCAGGATCGGCACTGCGACCCAAGCCGGCGGCAGACTTCGCGAACACGGCGCGACCACGCACCAGCGCCCGCGAAAAAAAGACGGGGCCCGGCCCTCCCACAGGCCGGGCCCCAGAGGGGTCGTCCACGTAACTTGACTCCCTACCTCCCTGTCCCACCGGTGGTATCGGCAAGACGGCCTAGGCCCCTTGAGCGCTACTTCAAGAACGGCCGCCGCACTCGCGCGCGTAGCATGCGCGCCCCGTGACCACACCAGCACCCGTAGCCATCGTCACCGGCAGTAGCCGCGGCATCGGCCTCAGCATCGCTCGCGCACTCGGCAGAAACGGCCATCGCATTGTGCTGGTGGCGCGCGATGCAACTTCGCTCGCAAGCGCACAACAGCACCTGGCGCAGAGTGGCATCGCGAGCGCCACTTGCGCGGTCGACCTGCGCGTCGATGGCGCCGCTGAGCTCGTTCTCGCGGCCGCGCAGGCCGCCTTTGGCGATCCTGATGTCCTCGTCAACAATGCTGGCACCGCGCCAACAGCGAAGTTCGAAGCGACCACTGACGCGATGCTCGACGAGACCTTGGCGCTGCACGTGCACGCACCGCTAGCGCTGATCCGCGCCGTACTCCCTGGCATGAGACAGCGCGACCGTGGCTGCATCGTGCAACTCGCCTCGACGGCTGGCCTGCGTGCGTTCCCGTTCACCGCGGCCTACACCGCCGCCAAGCACGCGATGGTCGGGTTGACGCGTGCGCTTGCGACCGAATTGCTACGCACCAACATCCGCACCTTCGCCGTGTGCCCAGGCTTCGTCGATACCGACATCACGAGACAGGCTGCGAGAGGCATCGCCGCGCGCGGCAAGATCACGGCCGAGCAGGCGCTACAACGGATGGGCGAGCAAAACGAGATCCGCCGCATGCACTCGGTGGACGAAGTCGCCGCCGCCGTCGCGATGCTCGTCGCTGCGCGCCCCACCGGCTGCACGTACGTGCTGGATCGCGAGCCGCCCGCGTTCATCGACTGAGGCAACTGGCAGGGCGGCAGGGCGCCCTCGCTTGCTAGGATGCGTCACTCCCCGCCGACCCCCCCATGAGCCAATACGACTTTCGCTTCGAGCGTGGCAGCGACGGCGTCGCGGTGCTGACCTTTGATCGGCCCGAGACGCTGAACTCGCTGACCTTCAAGATCTATGCACAGCTCGAGCGGCTGTTCCTCGAGCTCGACGACGACGACTCGGTGAAGTCCGTGTTGCTCACCGGCCATGGCCGCGGCTTCTGCAGCGGCGGTAGCGTCGACGAGATCATCGCCCCCCTGCTCGAGTCCCGGCTCGACGAGACTCTGGCGTTCACGCGCATGACGGGTGCCGTCGTGCGCAACATGTGCAAGTTGCAGAAGCCGATCGTCGCTGCGATCAACGGCATTGCCGCCGGCGCCGGTGCAGTGTTGGCCCTCGCCAGCGACCTGCGCGTGATGGCCGACACCGCCAAGTTCGCCTTCCTGTTCACCAAGGTGGGTCTGACCGGTGCCGACATGGGTGCGGCGTGGCTGCTGCCTCGCGTAGTGGGCACAGGACGCGCAATGGAGTTGCTGATGCTCGGCGACAAGATCACCGCGGCCGAGGCCCTTCGCATCGGCCTCGCCAACCGCGTGGTGCCGTTCGACCAAGTCGTCACGGAAGGCCTGCAACTCGCGCGCAGACTCGCCGAGGGGCCGCTGCTCGCACTGGGCATGACCAAGAAAATGGTCTACCAAGAATGGTCGATGGACTTCGAAGCCGCGATCGAGCAAGAGGCACAGGCGCAGGCTCTGCTGCTGCGCGCTCACGACCATCTCGAGTTCTACCGGGCCTGGACGGAGAAGCGCGACCCGCGCTTCCAGGGCCGATGAGCGCCGCGTCGAGCCAACTCTGGCTGCCGGACTCGGACCTCGCGGCTGAGGAAGCCGCGTTTGCGCAGCGCATCCGTGCGTTCGCCCACGAGAAGCTCGCGCCACATGCGCGCGCCATCGACGAGCAGCGCTTGTTCCGCCGCGAGATGGTCACCGACCTCGGCAAGGCCGGCATCCTCGGCGGCCCGCTGCCGGCGAGCATCGGCGGTGGCAACTGGACCCCGATGCAGCTCGCGATCGCTCACGAGGAACTCGGCGCCGTATGCGGCAACGCGCGCGGTTTCTGCGCCGTGCAAACCGGGCTCGTCACACAGTGCCTCCACCGCTTTGGCAACCCGCAACAACAGCAACGCTGGCTGCCAGGGCTGATGTCGGGAGCCACGATCGGCTGCTTTGCCTTGACCGAGCCCGAGGCCGGCAGCGACGCCGCCTCACTGCGCCTGCGTGCAGAACGCCGCGGCGACCGCTTCGTGCTGCACGGCCAAAAGCACTGGATCACCAACGGCGGTGTCGCGGACGTCGCCATCGTCTACGCCACGATCGACCCGGCGCTCTTGAAGCAAGGCATCACCGCGTTCTTGGTCGAGACCAATCGTCCCGGCTTGCGCCGCGAACCGATGCCAGGCATCGAACTGGGCCACCGAGGCAGCGACCACGCCGCGCTGACCTTCGACGGCGTTGAAGTCGAATCGAGCGCGATCCTCGGCGAGATCGGCAGCGGCTTCACCGTCGCCATGGGCGGCCTGCATGCAGGTCGCCTCTCGGTAGCTGCCGGCGCCGTTGGTATCCACCGTGCGGCACTCGCAGCAACCGTCGAGTTCACCACGCAACGCCAGCAGTTCGGCAAGCCACTGGCGTCGTTCCAGATGGTGCAAGAACGACTCGCCGACATGCTGACCTCGCTGGTGCAGAACCGCGGCCTCGTGCACCGTTGTGCGCGGCGACGGCAGGCCGGCACCGAGACCACCGCCGACCTGGCAATGGCCAAGCTTGCGGCGACCGAGGCGGCCGCCGTTGCGTGTGACCAGGCGCTGCAACTGCACGGGGCGCGCGGCTACTCCTCGGCGCACGTGCCAGAGCGCCTTCTGCGCGACATCCAGGCCTTGCGCATCTACGAAGGCTCGTCGTTGATCCAGAAGACGATGCTGGCGCGCGCCTTGACCGGGTCGGCGAAGTGAGAGCGGCGCGGCCGCGAGAACTCCCGTTCCGATCTCGTCGTCGGCCGGCCTGTTCCTGATCGAGAGCTTCGGCAACGACCCGCCGGCCAACTGGCTGGCGCGCGGGGGCGCGCCGTCGGCCGCGCCGGCTCCGGTCGCCGCACCCAGCACCGCGCCCGCCAGCGCCGATCGCCGGCGCTGCGCACCACACGCAACCGACCAGCAGAGTCGGCGCGCGGTGGCGGGATCTTCGTCCTGCCGCTGCGGTCTCGCCACGGTTCCCCCTTGCCAGGGTGTCCACCACGGACACCAACCCACGACCCGCAAGGAAACGATCATGAAGACCGCGCTCTCGACCCTCCTGTTCGCCGCAATGACCCTCCCGCTGTGCGCCCAGCGCTACCAGCCCGCGGCCCTGCCCGTCGGCGACAGCTCGCACCCGAAGGACCACTTGGTCCAGCCGATGACGATCGACACTGCGGTGGCCGAGGAGCCCGTCGCGAGCGCGCCGCGGCAGTTGGCGCCCTTCGATATCCAGCTCGAAGTGCACCGCAACGAAGCGCTGAAGCTCCAAGTCGCCGTCGGCGACCGCGGCATGCCGTTCGTCGGTGTGATGCTGGCGTCGCTCTCGGACCAAGTCATCAAGATCGAAGGCCTACCGCCCCTGCTGTTCGTCGACGCCATCGTCGCTTCGGGCGTCGGCATCGGCACGCTGACCTTCAACATGGGACCGGGCGCGCTGCCCTTCCCCGTGTTCTTGCAAGGTGTCGTGCTGACGGATGAGTGGATCGGCGCCAGCAAGGTGCACGAACTGCCGGCGAAGTGAACGCCGGCCGTCAGCGGTTCTGCTGGCGCTGATTGCTGAAGGCGAGGATCACCTGACCGCGGTCCTCCCAGTCAGCGCTGGCGCGCGAACTGCCTGGGGTCGCTTCTTGCTGCTGGCCGAGCTCGAGGCGCACGAGGTGCGGCCGGATCTCGGGAAGGCCGAGCATCGCCTTCCGCAGCGTCCACAACCGGCGGTCGCAGAGTTCGAGCGACGTGACCGGTCGGCCGTCGGGCCCAGCACCGAGGATGACGTCCGGGGCTTCGATGATGATGCGGATGTCGCTCGTGAACGTGATCGATCCCTGCGCTGCCTTGACCAGCCAGTTGAACACGTCAGGCTTGATCGGGAACGGCCGCGCCGACTCGAAGAACGCCGACAGAGGCGCCTTCATCGTGATGGTGTCGTCGGTCTGCACGACGTCGAGCGATTGACCGGTGACCTCTTCGAACTCGCGAGGCAACGTATCGCGCAAGAACTCCTTCATCGCGCCATCCTGCGCGTTGATCAGCGGCGCCGGCATCAACGTCTCGCCGCCGCCCTTCTGCTTGTCGAAGATGCCCTCGTCCTTGGTCTTGCCCTCGCCGGAGATGTGGAAGGCGAACTGCACCGAGTCCTTCAGCTGCTTCATCTTGGTCAGGTCAGCCTGACCGAGCGCGTACAACACCACGAACAGAGCGAACAGCAGCGTCATCATGTCCGCGAACGACACCAGCCATCGCTCGTGGTTGACATGCTCTTCGTGTTTGTGCTTCTTCGCCATGGCGACCTCGCGCGAGTCTCCGCGATCAGTGCTTCTTGTCCGCCGCGCCGCCACCGTGGCTGCCGAGGTAGGTCTTCAACTTGCTTCGCAACGCACCAGGGGCGACGCCTGATTGAATGCCGACGACGCCCTCGAGCACCATCTGCTTCAGCAACTGGTCGTGCTCGACGTGGCGCTTCAGTTTGAACGACATCGGCAGGCACACGATGTTGGCGAAGCCGACGCCGTAGACCGTCGCGACGAAGGCGACAGCGATGCCGGGACCGATCAAGGCTGGCTGGTCGAGCACGCTCATCACGTGCATCAGACCGAGCACGGCACCGAGCACGCCGACAGTCGGGGCCAGTGCTCCCCACGTCTCCCAGAACTTCATGCCTGCCTTCTGGTCTTCCTCGGCAATGTGCATGTCGATCTCGACCGTCTCACGAATCGCCTCCGCCGAGCTGCCGTCGATCGCGAGAGTGAGACACTTCACGAGGAACGGGTCGCCCTGCCCGCTGTTGGCGTAGGTCTCGAGCGCGAGAAGTCCCTCGCGACGAGCGAGATTGGCGAGTTCAAGAACCTTCTCCATCAACCCGTGAAAGTCGTACTTCGGCGGCAGGAACGTCCGCTTCAGTGCCTGGATGGCGAACCCGACGTCGCTGGGCAACGTCGCGACCATCGTCGCACCGAGCGAACCGACAATGACGATGAGGAAGGCCGTCAACTGCAGCAACGAACCGGGATGGCCGCCTTCGAGGACCATGCCGCCGATGACGCCGATGAAGGCGAAGGCCAATCCGAGCGGGGTGAAGATGTCCATCGTTGCCTCGTACCAAGGTGCGGTTGCTCGACACCTTCGACACGTTCGCGGCGTGCGCTAGAGGCTGCGCGGAAGCAGCATTGGCAACGGTCGCGCACGCGCACCAACGGTGCGGGAGCGTCGACGCGCAGAACTCAGCCCTGAGTCGGCCCGTTGGTGGACGAGCGCGAACGGATGCGCACGGCGCCACCGGTCAGATCTTCGTCAGCCTGAAACTCGTAGCCTGCTTGCTTCTGCGTGACGATGCGTTGGAACCGCCGAGTCGTCTGGCGATCGATCACGTCCGCAAGTTGCGACTGCGTGACGAGCCGCAACTGCAGCAGCGCGGCCCCGAGTCGCTGACGACCGTCGCCGTGCTGCTTCACGAGCGCCTCGACCTGCTGCGTTTGCGCGAGGCCCAATTCGACGAGGATCGAGCCAAGCAGTTCGTCCGCGGGGGAATTGGTGGAACTGGTGCCGACCATGCAGCCGTCGAGGAACTCGAAGCGGAGCTTTTCCTTCGCCATCGTGACGTGGAGCTGACCCGACTTGCGCGTCCGCCCGAGGAACTGGAACACCGAACGCATCGGCATGGTCTCAGTGCTGCCGTGCAGCATGCTCGCATCGGCCTTCGACGACGAAGTTGGCGCCGCTCCGGGCGTCGCCGGAGGCGTCGAGGTCGGCGTCGTCCCGCCGCGGCCACCCGTGACGACCGGCGCGCTGGACGCGGCTGGCTTCTGGGCAGTTGGAGCCTCGGGAGCCGGCCGGGCTACGCGACCGGCGGGCACCTTGTTGGCAGTGCCGGCGACGACCGGCGAGACCGGGACCAACCTCGGGGCAATGCGTTCGGACACGCGCTCCGTAGGCCGTGCTGGTGCCGCCGCTGCCGGCGCATTGCCGCCGACTTTGCGCAGCACGTCACCGATGGCATCGGCCAAATCGCGCATGCCGCGCTCGACACGAGCGAGCTGTTCCTTGCTACCGCCAATGTCGAGACCTCGCATCGTGACCTGCTCGAGCGTCTGCGCCATGGTCGCGGCAAGATCGATGAAGTCCGTACAGTAGCCGGAGACGAGAGGGCCGGCGGCCGACGCTGGAAAGGCCTGGAGGTCTTTCATGGTCCCAAGATCGGCTGCGCGGGGGCTCGTTCCGCAGTCGAACCGCGGACTCGAACCAGGGCCGGCGCCCACCGCGGCACCTTCTTCGCGGGAGTACGCGCGTCGATGCTGCCAAGCTGCGACGGACAGCTACCGGCTCCAGGACCAGCATGTTCACAGGCCATCCCACCAACGACGCCCTGCCGCCGCGGCCGACTGAGGGCGACGGCCACCATCGACCTCTCTCTGGTTCGCCCGGTTCTGCCGGGAGCCGCATTCGCTGGCAAAAAGTGACCTACACCGCGAACGCCCCTGGCACGCCCTTCAGGCCACCGCTCTGGTTCCCGAAGCCTGGGCGCAGCGGTCCCGCGGCGGCGACCGGCCTGGGGGCGAGCGCGGCCACTTCTTCGCCGCGGCCGAGCGAGCGATAGGCCGCGTGCTGGTCAACCACGCCGAGGCCCACCGCGCGCAGAAGCGCGGCGGCGGCGCTCCGTTATCTGGGGCGAAGGCGCCCGACGGTGGCAACGCTTCGCCGGCGGCAGCAGATGCAGGAACCGCGCACAGCGGACGCAACGGCACACACAATCCTCGACGCCGACGCGGGCGCCTCGATCCGACCGGAGCCCGCGACTACGCTGCGCCGCCTCTCGCCCGCTGAGGAGTCTGCCCGTGCCCGCCACTTCGACCTCGTACTGGAACCCCAAGACCGAGACGCTGCCGAAGGCGCAGCTCCGCGCTTTGCAATTGACCAAGCTGCAGCGGCTCGTCGAACGCGCCTGGCAGACCTCACCCTTCCACCGCCGGCTCTACGATCAAGCCAAGGTCACGCCCGAGCAGATCAAGACGCTGGACGACATCCGGCGGCTGCCGTTCATGACGCGCGAGGACTGGATGGCGAACCAAGCGGACAAGCCGCTGTTCGGCGATCTGATCACGCGACCGCCGCAGGACGCGATCCGCTACCACCTCACGTCGGGCACCTCGGGCCGCCAACCGCTGCGCGTGCTCGACAGCCGCAAGGACTGGTCGTGGATCGCAGACATGTGGTGCTACGGCTTCTGGGGCTTTGGCATCCGGCCGAGCGACACGGTGTTCTTCGCGTTCAGCTACGGCTCGTTCATCGGCTTCTGGGGCGCGCACTACTGCTGCGAGAAGATGGGCTGCCTCACGCTGGCGTCGGGCAACATGACGACCGAGCAACGCGTGAAGCAGATCGTCGAGATGGGTGCGACCGTCGTCTGCGCGACGCCAACCTACGCGCTGCGCATGGGCCAGACCGCCGAGAAGATGGGCATCGACCTGAAGCGGGACGGCAAGGTCCGCCGCGTGATCGTCAGCGGCGAACCCGCCGGGTCGATCCCCGCGGTCAAGCGGATGATCGAGGAGATGTGGGGCGGGAAGTGCGGCGACACCGCCGGCATGACCGAGATCGGCACGATCATGATCTTCGAGTGCGACCACCAACCGGGCGGCCCGCACATCATCGAGGACCACTTCATCGAAGAAGTGCTCGACCCCGACACCGGCGAGCCGGTTGGTTACGGCGAACGCGGCGAACGCGTCGTCACGTCGTTCGGCCGCGGCTTCATCCCGCTGATCCGCTACCGCACCAAAGACCTGGTCTGCAAAGTGCCGCACACGCGCTGCACCTGCGGGCGCACGGGCGACATCTACGAAGGCGGGATCCTGGGCCGCGTCGACGACATGAAGCTGATCCGCGGCACCAACGTGTATCCGCGCGCGGTCGAGGCGGTCGTTCGCGAGCATCACGAGGTCGAGGAGTTCCAGATCGTCATCACGCGCGTGGACAACGTGCAGGACGAGATCACCGTGAAGATCGAACTCAAGCCCGACCAACAGGAGTGCTGGCCGCGACTGCAGGCGAAGCTCGGTAAGGACCTCGCCGATGCGCACGAAGGACTGCGCTTCAACCTCGACCTGTGCAAGCAGGGCGAGCTGCCGCGCTTCGAGTTGAAAGCCAAACGACTGCAGGACCTCCGGCCCCAATACTGAGCGAGGACGACATGACGAACCACGACAAGGACCTGCTCGGCAACCCGCTCTCGAAGGACGACAAGGAGCTGCTCGAGCTGTATGCGCGATTGAAGGCGCTGGCTGTGCGCACGGACCTGCCGCCGGTGGTCACGGCCAATGCCAAACAAGCGATGGTCATGCTGTGGAATGCGTGCAACGACCTCGCGCTGATCGCGGAAGAACCGGGCTGCGATTGAGGTACGTCACCACGTTGGAGTCGGCTTCTGGGAGACTTCCACCGCCCCACTCGTCCGGCCCCGATTCCCATGGCCAAACAGAACCCGCTCGCCCTCCTCACCCTGCTCGCGGTCGCGGCCGTCGTCGCGTTCTGGCTCGCGAGCAGCGCAGGGGACGAACCGGTGCCGGCCGCACAGCCGGTTCGCGAACAGGGCGATGCCCGCACCGCCGACCACGCCGGCGGCGAAGTCGCAACCGCCCCGCCCCAGACCAAGCGCGAAGTGATCGAAGCCCAACCGACCACCACGACCGAGCCCGCCCCGGCCTACGCGTTCTCGCTGACTGTGCGCCTGATCGACGAACTCGGCCTGCCCGTCGAAGATGGCAACGTGCGCTACGCGCCGATCGGCTGCACGCGCAACGTCGAGTCCGAGTCGACCGATGTCGACGGTCGCGTCACGCTGCGTTGGGGCGGCCGCGAGCCGTCGGTACGCATGGCGATCGCAGCGCCGGACTGCGCGCCGCGCGAAGTGGTCGTCACCGCCGCCACCGGCCGCGAACTGGTCCTGCTGTCGCCGCGCTACGGCGGCGGCCAGCGCATCCGTTTGGTCAGCTCCGGCGGCGGCGATGGCGGTTCGTTCCAAATGACCATCGATAACGAGAGCGAGACTGCAGCCGTCGGCCTCACCAATGTCGACCGGACCGTGCCACGCGACCGCCGGCTCCACGCGCACTCGACGTTTGCGGACCTCTTGCTCGACGAAGTCGCGGCGGAGCAGGCAGTGCACGTGCTGAGCGGGCTGAGGCTGGTCGGCAGTTCGTACGCCTCGATCAGCTCGTTCCGCGTCACCTTCTCACCGAGCGTGGAGCAAGGCCCCGATGCCAACCAGTTCGGCACCGTCCGCGGCACCGTCTTCGGCGAGGACGGCAACCCCGTCGCCAACCAAGTGGTCTGCATCGGCCCATCGCTGGATCGCTCGACGCAGCAGACGCGGAGCGGCGACGACGGCACCTTCACGTTCGAGAACCAGCCCATCGGTCCCGCCGAGATCCGCGCCGGCGGCGGGCCGCAGGGACTCGGTCGCACGACCGTGCTCGTCGTGGCTCGCGGCACGACTTCCGCCAACGTCAATCTGCGCCGCGAACAGTGCATCGAAGGCACCGCGCTCGGCGAGAACGGCAAACCCCTCGAGGATTGGTTCGTCGAGTACGAGGCGTTGGACGGCAGCTGGGTCGATCGCACGCGGACCCGCGACGGCGGCAAGTTCCTGCTCGCCAACCTGCCCGGCGGTCCCGGTCGCTTGCTGCTGCGCGAGGAAGCGCATCGGGTGCCCACGGCGGTGGTCCCGAGCGTGTTGCCCGACAGCGGTCCGGTCGCCTTCGATCTCGCCTCGGACCGGTGGCCGAACGGCGGCATCGTCGTGCGCGTGCCCGAAGGAAATCCGCTCGCTACCGCTGCGACCTCGCCAGAGCAGCCGACGCCGGCTCGCGCGCCAGACAAAGCGCCGGAGTCGCCGGCAACGCCGATCGTGCTCACGTTCGGCGACTCGAACGGTGGAGCCGGCAACTCCACGCTGCACCTCGACGCCAACAGTTTCCGCCTCGCGGACATCGTGCGCGAACGCGTGAATTCCGGCCCCTCGTCGACGAGCACCAACCCAACGGGAATTGCCGTCTACGCCTGGCAGCAAGAGTCGCGGCTCGGCTTCACGATCCCGCGCGGCGAAGACGGTGCGTTCGCCTGCGGCCGCCTGCCGCCCGGCTACTACCGCATCGAGTTCCACGACGTCGGCTCCGGCTGGGTCGACCTCGGCACGCATTGGATCGACGGCAAGGGCGCGCTCGACCTCGGCACCGTCACGCGCCCACCCACGGGTCGGTTGGTTCTGGAGAACCGCAAGCCCGAAATGAACGTGGAGCTCTACCACCAGCGCGCCTGTGGCGACGTGCGCGCCGCGCGCGACCTGGCCGAGCGCACGGACGTCGCGCTGCCCGCCGGTTCGTGGCGCGTGCTCTGGCGCGTCGGCGAGGATGAGATCCAGAGCCGCGCGTTCGTGCTGCAGGCTGGGACGACGACCGTCGTCGACCTCGCGAACTGAGCTGCCAAGCAAGCTGGGTAGCAAAGAAAGCGGCCTCCGCCAGCCCATGCTGCTGACGGAGGCCTACGCATCCCAGAGGGGTCTATCACTACGAGTCTATCGCCGCGGCCCTCGGTGCATCTCCCGAGTCCGAAGGTCACGAACGACAGCCTCTACTACCCATGCAGAGTATCGAAGTTGCAGAAGGACGCCATTCCCTCGCCGGCGTCGCGCAAGGATCGATTGCGGTCGTCGTGAAGGTGCGAGCTTCGGCGCGCCGCACTTCGTGCCTGGAGACGCCAGCCGACGAGCGCCGCCGATGAACTTCGCCATCGGCGCGTAGGAAGGGCTGCGGCCAGCCGAATCGAACCCAGCGCGTCGACGGTTCCCCGACAAGCCCGAGCGCCCCGTATCGCTCGGTTTCGCTCACGGCGCCGTGGCGAAGCCCTGCTTCCTCGACAGCACCCCCGTGAGGGGCAGCGGGAAGTGACCCGCTTGCAGCGCTACGCTGCATCGCCTCCATGGTCACGTTGTTCGTGCTCGTGCCGGCGGGGCACTCGGTTCTAGAAGTGCTGCCGCCCGACGGGCTCCTCGAACCGCGACTGGAAGTTCGCTCCTACCCAAGGGCCGACAATCGCGCCCACCTCTTGAGCCTCGTGCGCGCGGGCCGCGATCGCACCGCAACGGGATGGCGCGGCGGCCTCGCCATCAGCATCGCTGCCGGTTCGCTCCTCGGACTCACGACCGCGACGATTCTCGCTGCCAGTTTCGACATGTTTGGCGGCCTCGTTGGCTTGGCGATCGGCTTCGGCTCTGCCGTCGGCGCGTTTCTTGGTGGCTTCACCGCGGCGATGACCGGTACCGAACGAGCCCGCAGCGAAGTGAAGCTCCTCGCCGACTCGGTTCGCACAGGCGACGTGCTGGCACAGCTCGGGCCGTTCCATCGCGACGACCCGCGGCTTCTCGCCGTGCGCCTTCGCTGCGACGAGCTCCACTTCGCCCGTACGCAGTGCGAATGACGCACCCTGTTGACCATCCCGTGAAGTAGCGGTCCCGAGGTCCACGCCAGCGCCCTCGTCCGGTTTCAGGATCCGCCGCGACAGCCAGCTGTGATACCGCTTTCGCACCGAGCCGCCGCTCGACGGCATGGGCGCCGCAAGCGCTGCACGGCTCAGCCCGCACGGTGCGCGGTGGCATCGTCGGTCGCGGGGAGCATGAGCATCGCCGCTGTTGTGCGCTCGTCTCGTCAAGGCACGCCGCCTGCGCAGCCGATCCGTCCCGCGTGCCAGGAACCCTCCGCGATCGCCCACCACCAACGCAGTACCGCAGCGCAGCACCGCCGCCGCGGCTGCCAGCACTGCCATCGCGCGAAGAGCCGGAGGCCGAGAGCTGCTGGCGCTGGTTCGCACTGGGCTCCGTGCTGGCGTGGATCGGCAGTGCTGTGCTGCCTGGCTACTTCACGTGGTTCCTGTGCTCGCTGCCGCACGAAATGGGGCACGCGACGGTTGGCTGCCTGCTCGGTCGACCTTCGGCGCCAGCGATTTCGCTCGCGGGTCACGCCTGGACCGGCATCGCGGATCGGCAGTGGCTCCTCGTTGTCTTCGTCGCCTTGGCAACTGCGACGGCCGCGGCCCTCGCTTGGCGAGCGCGACGAACGGGGCTTGCCTTGCTCTGTGCAATCGCAGCGATCGGGCTGCCGACGATCGCCTTCACCGGGCTCACCGAAGTCCTGATCGCCGTCGGCGGGCACGGCGGCGAGTTGCTGTTCGCGGGCTATTGCTACGCCCTCGTGTTCACCGGTGGCAAGACCGGCACGCCCCAAGAACGCACCGCATGTGCGTTCGCGGGCTGCTTGGTGCAAGCCGTCAACGTGAAGATGTGCTTCTTGTTGATGACCAGCGCCAGTGCCCGCAACGACTACGGCAGCAACGGCTCGCTGGGCATGAAGAACGACTACCTGGTGCTCGCCGAGGACCTGCTGCATTGCCGGTTGCAGTCGGTCGCGAGCGGCATGCTCCTCTCGGCTATCGCGCTGCCGCTGATCGGACTCGGTGTCGGCCGTTGGCGAGCGAACCGCCACGTCAACGACTGATCGCGACCATCGGGCAGGACGCCGCCGGCGACTCTCAAGCGGACGGTCGCGAGGCGTCGATCAGATCGAGGAACCGAGCCATGCCGTCCGCCCTCACTGCCATCGGCATCACCGACCTCACCTCGGCGATGCGCGCCGAGAACCGTTGATGCATCGGCCCACCAGCTTTCGCGGCCGATTGGTGCTTGGTTCGGCACTGCAAGTGACCGTCTTCGTCGGGGTCGCCGTACTAATGCTCGCCGTCCTCATCGAGCGCTTCACGCAGGAGCAAGCCGAGAAGACCATCGCCGATGCGCGCGCCAGCTTCGGGATCCAGATGGAGGTTCATCTGCGCTCCTGGCGCCGCGAAACCCGAGAGTTCGCCAGTTCGCCGCGATTGCTCGCGCTGACCGCCGACGCCAATGCCGACCCCGATGCACTCGCCGATTCGCTGCGGTCTATCGAGGCGCCACTCGTTGCGATCGTCAACGCGACGGGCACCGTGCTGGCCAGTCGCGGCATCCTCGCCAAAGGCACGGACGTCGGTAGTCAACGAGGCTTCCACGAGGCGCTCGTGGCCGGCGTTCAGGACCACGTCTGGATCACTCCGCAGGGCCCGGCCATCGTCGCGGTGACACCCCTCATCCGCGGCGAAGAACTGCTGGGCGCCTTGGTCCGTGGCGAGATGATCGACTCCAATTTCGCCCAGCGCATCAGCGGCATCGCCAGCACCGACGTGATCTTGCTGCACGACGGCGTTGTTCTCGGCAGGCGCTGGCGCGACCCACCGCGCGATCCGGTGGACCTGTCGCAGCTGCAATCCTTGCGGGCCGAGCTGCTCCCGGCTCAGGGCACGACGCTGGAACTCGAAGTCGACGGCGAGCCGCGCTTTGGGCTAGCACTGCGGCTGCATGACGAGCTCGGGCTCGTGTTTCTGTCGCACGATCTCAAGGCCATCGAGTCCCTGCATGGCACCGCCATTGGCTGGCTCCTCGCGGCCGGCGGGATCCTCGCGATCCTCGGGGTCCTCGCTGCACGGCACTTGGCCACTCGGCTCTGCCGCCCGCTGGCGACGCTCTCGTCCGCGTCGGATCGGATGGGCAAGGGCGAACTCTCGACCCGCGTCGATGCCACGGGCATGGACCAGGAACTCGGCACCCTCGCCCAGTCGTTCAACACGATGGCGCAGACAGTGCAGGCCCTGCTGGTCGAAGTAACCGACAAGGCGACTCACGCCGAAGCCGCCAACCGCGCCAAGGACGGCTTCATGACCTCGATGAGTCACGAACTGCGAACGCCGCTGACCGGGATCCAATCGACCGCCGAGTTGCTCCGAGAATATGGTGAGGATTCGTCACCGGCCGAGCGCGCCGAGTTCTTGTCAACGATCCTGCGCGAGGCGGAACGTCTCGGCCAGCGCATCAGCGACGCCCTCGACTTTGCCAATCTAGTCGGCGACAAGACCTCCTGGACCTTGGGGCGCGTCGAACTCCTGGCCGTGTGCGAGCAGGCGTGTCGCCGTCTCGACAGCTTGCTGACGCTCAAGTCCGTGCACTTCTCGATCCACTGCGACAGCCGCGCGTGCCTGCAGGGAGACCGCGAGCGCTTGACCCAAGCCGTCTACCATCTGGTGCACAACGCCTGGAAGTGGAGCCCGCCAGAGGGCGAGATCGAGATCCGTGTCCGCAGCACGCACAGCGACTACGTGATCGAAGTAGCGGACCGCGGCCCAGGCATCCCCAAAGTCGACCAGAAGCGGATCTTTGACTCGTTCACGCAGGGCGGCAACTTGCTGGTCGACAAGCCTTCGGGCATCGGCATCGGCCTCAAGATCGCTGCCGAGGTCGCGACGGTGCACGGCGGCGCAATCGAGTACAGCGATCGGCCGGGTGGCGGGGCCTGCTTCCACTTGTTGCTGCGAACCGTCGATCGCGCGATCGATGAACTGGCTGCGCCTTCACGGCCAACAGCGCTCATGCCGCAACTGCAGTGAGCACCGACTCCGACGGCACCAACGTCACTGGACCGCCACCACGTCGCCGCGCGTCACGACGAACCGCTTGAAGTCGAGCGAACGGATCCAGCCACCAACACCTGGCTGCATGAACAGTGCCTTGCCGGTCTGCGCGAACGCCGCTGCGTCTTCCCACTTCAGCAGGTGCACCCAGCGGCCATCGGGCGCGATCCACAACGAATGCGCTCGCAGCCCCTTGCCCTTCTCGAACTCGGACTCGGCGGCGTCGAACTTGGCAACGTTGGCCTCGCGCGTGACCGTCGGCTTGGTCCGAAACACGACGACCTCCAAGTGCCCGCACTTGTCGTTGCTGTAGACATGTTCGCGCAGTTGACGAAAGTGCAGGCGCCCTTCGCGATTGACATCGGCGGAGCCGGTGAAGGTCTTGCGCTCAGGGCTGCCCTCGAGCGTCAACGACGCCTCTTCGGCGTCTTCGATCGACTTCCACACCGTGGCGCGCGCCGTCTTGCCCGGCTCATCGACGTCATCCAGACGTAGCGTCCATTCGTGACCGGCGCGGGCGGCGAGCAGGCGATCGACGCCAGCACAGGCCGTCACCAAGTTCTCGGGCTTCGCTCCATTCATGAGGTAATCGACGGCGAAGTCGAGCACCGGAGCGTCGGCGCGCACCTCTACCGGAGCGTGCCACGATGTCGCGGCTGCCGAGATCGCGACGACAATCGGCACCAGAGCGCACAGCATCGTGCGCACGAACGAGCGCTGCATCATGCGGCACAGCATCGCCGCTCCCGGCGCCGGTGCAATGTGCCTCTCAGCCGTGCACGCCGTCAGCCAAGTCTCACTTGCGCACCGCGACCACCGGCTCGGGCACAGTGACGCCGCCGCCAAGAGCCTTGAAGATTGCGACCATACTGCTCGCGATCGACGACTCGCTGGTGACCAAGTCGTCCTCGACCGTGGCCACCGTTCGCTCCGAATCGATGACCGCTTGGAAGTCCGAGAGGCCAGCGCGGTACTGCGTCTGCGCCAACTCGACCGCACGGCGGGCCTGCTGCGCCGCGCGCTGCAGCGACGCGCGCCGCGACTGCTGGCGAACGAACTGGGTCATCGCGTTCTCCGTCTCCTCGAGGGCCAGCAATACGGTCTGCTCCCAGGCGACTTGAGCCGCCTCGGCATTGGCCTCGAGCGCCGCCACTCGCTGCCGCAGGCGACCGCCGTCGAACAGGTTCCAGCGCATCGACGGCCCGAAGGCGAGCACGTCGCTGTCGGCATCGAAGAAGTCCTTGGCACTGTTCGACGCGAGACCGAGCGTACCGGTCAACGAGAACCGCGGGTACCGCTCGGCTTCGCCAACGCCGATGCGCGCGACCTCGGCGGCAAAGCGCCGCTCGGCCCGCCGCACGTCAGGACGCCGCCGCAGCAGGTCGGTCGGAACGCCGACCGCAACCTTCGCCGGCACGACCGGGAGCCTGCCCGGTTCACGCAGCGACATCGGCAGGTCGCCAGGCGCGCGACCGAGCAACACCGCGAGCCGGTTCTGGGCCGCGATCGCTTCGGCTTCCAGCATCGGCAGGCGTGAGCGCGTGGTCTCGACGTTGGTCGAGGCCTGAGCGACGTCGCGTTCGACGACGAGACCGGCGGCCGAACGCGCTTGCACCAGTCCGAGCGTTCGCTCTTGCAGACTGAGGTTTGACTGCGCGATCTGCAGGCGCCGCTGGGCCGCGCGCAGATCGACGTAGGTCGAAACGACCTCGGCGGCGACCGAGAGCGCCGCACCTTGCAGTTCGGCTTCGCTGGCTTCCAGGTCGCGTTCGGCGGCCTCGATCGAACGCCGCACGCGGCCCCACAGATCGAGTTCCCACGCCGCGTCGACGCTGGCCGAGTGGATGTTGGTCCGCGGGATGAACGCACCAAACGGCGTGTTCCTGCTCTCTTCGCGATGCTCATAGCCAGCGCGCGCGTCGAGTGCAGGCCACTGATCGGCGGCTGCGACCCCGCGCAGCGCCCGCACCGCCGACAGTCGCGCAAACGTGCCGCGCAGGTCGAGGTTCTGCGCCAGCGCACGCTCGACGAGTTCGAGCAACACCGGGTCTTCGAACGTACGCCACCACTCGGCCTCGATCGGGGCGCCGTCGGCAAGCCCGGCGTCGAGCGCCTGCTGCCACGCTGCGGGCAGGGTGACCTCCGGTTCTCTGTAGTCGGGACCAACCGCGGCGCAGGCAGCGAGCAACGCGACAGTCGACATGAGAGTGTTCTTCACGATCGCAGAGGGCATCAGGCGAACTCCATCGCGGTCGAAGGGGCCGTCTCGGACATGGACTGGTGCAGAGGCTCGTCACCTTCTTCGCGTTCGCTGTCGCGGTGGTCGGCGGCAATCCAGACGTAGAACGCCGGCACGACGAACAGCGTGAACAGCGTGCCCAGCGCCATGCCGGCGACCAGTACGATGCCGATGCTGTTGCGCGCCGCAGCACCTGGACCCTGCACGAAGACCAACGGCAAGTGACCAAAGATCGTCGCCGCCGTCGTCATCACGACGGGGCGCAAGCGCGTCGACGCGGCTTCGCGCAGAGCCGCGAGCTTGTCGAGCCCTTGCCGCTGCAGGGTGTTGGCAAACTCGACGATGAGGATGCCGTTCTTCGCGATGAGGCCGACCAGAGTGATCAGGCCGACCTGCGAGTAGACGTTGATCGTCGACGTCGTCGCCGGCAACTGCCATTCGAGGAACGGAAACAGCAAGGCTCCGGTGATCGCTAGCGGCACCGAACCAACCAGCACGATCAGGGGATCGCGGAAGCTGCGGAACTGCGCCGCCAGCACGAGATACACCAGCACGATGGCGAAGCCGAGGGTGGTGACCAGCGACGATGCCTCGCGACGGATCTGCCGCGACTCGCCGGCGTAGTCGATCGTCACCGCACTGCCGGCGACCTTTCGCGCCGCGGCTTCGAGGATCGACAGCCCCTCTTCTTTGGTGACGCCCGGCAACATGCCGGCCATGACCTTCGCGGCATTGCGCTGCTGGAAGCGGTTCAGCGTGCGCGGCGCCGCACCGGCCTCGATCGTCACGAACGACGACACCGGCACGAGATCGCCAGCAGGCGTCTTGATCTTCAGATCGAGCAGCGGGCCGACAGTCGCGCGGTCCTGCTGACTCACCTGCGGGATGACCTTGTAGCTGCGGTCGTAGTAGTTGAAGCGATTGACGTAGCCACCGCCGAGCAACGAACCAAGCTCGCGACCGACGCTGGCGAGGTCCATGCCGAGGTCGGCGACGCGATCGCGGTCGACGGCGACGCGCGCCTCGGGCCGATCGATCTTGAGGTCGGTATCGACATACATGAACTTGCGGCTCTCGTAGCCGGCGCCAACGACCGCCATCGTCGCGCCGATCAGTTCATCGAGTGGACCCGAACTCTGCAGGATCAACTCCACGTCATGCATGCCGGACGTCGGCAGCGGCGGATCGAGCCGCGGAAACACGCGCAACCCCGGCACCTGCGAGGCTCGACCGAACAACTCGCCGACAGTCTCCAACGTCGATCGGGAGCGCTCGGTCCAGTCCTTGTGCACCACACCGCCAAACCCGCCCCAACTGGCGACGAGGGACCACATGAACTTGGCTTCTGGGATCTGCTTGACCTGAGCGACGATCTCGCGCGAGGCCGCGTCGACGGCTTCGAGCGTCGCGTCGGGCGACGCATCGAAGAACATGCTGATGTGACTCTGATCCTCCACGGGCGCCAGTTCGCGCTTGGAGCCTTCGTAGAGCGGCCAGGCTGCAACTGCGACCAGAACGGAGGCCGCGACGATGGCCCAGCGGATCGCCAACGCGCCGTCGAGAAGGCGCACGTAGAGGCCGCGAACCCAGGCGAAGCCGCGGTCGACCTGCTGCGTCAGCCACGCTTCCTTGCCGTGCGCTCGCACCATGCGCGAACTCATCACCGGCGACAGGGTCACGGCGACAAAGCCGGAGACCAGGACCGCGGCCGCGAGCGTGATTGCGAACTCGAGGAACAGCGCGCCGGTCAGGCCACCCTGAAACCCGATCGGCGTGTAGACCGCCGCCAGCGTGATCGTCATCGCGATGATCGGGCCGAGTAGTTCGCGCGCGGCCTCGATCGCAGCTTGCGTACGCGACTTGCCCATGCGCACGTGGCGTTCGACGTTTTCGACCACGACGATCGCGTCATCAACCACGAGGCCGACCGAGAGAACGATCGCGAGGATCGTCAGCAAGTTGAGCGAGAAGCCGAACGCCGCCATCACGACAACCGCGCCGATCAACGACACCGGCATCGCCACGAGCGGCACCAGCGCGGTGCGGATCGAGCCCAAGAACAAGAAGACCACGAAGCCGACGATGAGGATCGTCTCCATCAGGGTCTTGCTGATCTCGGTCAGCGCGTCGCGCATGAACTTCGTGCCGTCGTAGGCGAGGTTCATCTCGAGGTCGGGCGGCAGCGACGGCCGGAGCCGAGCCATCTCGGCGAGCAGGTTGTCGCCGACTTCGATCTCATTGGCGCCGACGAGCGGCCAGACGCCCAGGTAGACGCTCGGCTTCTCGTTGTACTTGGCCATCATGTCGGGCTCTTCCGAACCGAGCTCGACGCGCGCGATGTCGGCGATGCGCACGACGGCGCCGCCGCGATCGGTAACGATCAGATCCTCGAACTCCCGGACCGAGCGCAGGTCGGTGTCGGCGAGCAAGTTGATCTGCACGAGGTTGCCCTTCGTCTGACCAACGGCCGCCAGGTAGTTGTTGCGCTCGATCGCGGTGAACACGTCACCGGGCGCGAGATTGACGGCGGCGAGGCGATCCGGATCGATCCAGATGCGCATCGCGATCGCCCGACCACCTTCTTGGTTGCTGACGCGCTGCACGCCAGGGATCGTCGCGAGCTGCGGCTGCGCGTTGCGCGACAGCCAATCCGTCAACTCAGCCAGACTGCGCTGCGGCGACGTGAAGCTGAGGTAGAAGGTCGCGTACGGTCGATCGGCGCGTTGCACGTCGACGATCGGCGGCTCCGCCTCGGCTGGCAGTTCGCTGCGCACTTGCTGCAGACGCGTCGTGACCTCGGCGAGCGCACGCGTGGTGTCGTAGCCCAGTTCGAGTCGAATGGTGACCTTGCTGACGCCGGCGCGACTCTCGGACTCGAGATGGTCGATACCGCCAATCGCAGACACGGTTCGCTCGATCGGCGTGGTCAAGAAGCCGCGCACAGTCTCGGCCGAGGCGCCGGTGTAGACCGTCGTGATGATGACCGAGGCACTGTCGATGCTCGGGTACTGCTGCACTGGCAGCATGCCGACGGTGCGCCAGCCCACGAGCAGCAACATCAGGTTGACGACAAGCGCCAGCACGGGGTGGCGTACGAAGGTGTCGGTTACGGCTTTCATCGGCGCCTCACTTCTGCTGCTGGGCTGCGTTGGCAGCGGTGTCATTCACGAGGACGCCTTCGAACAACTTGAAGGAGCCCGAAGCGGCGATGCGTTCACCGGCCGCGACGCCCGCGCGGATCACGACTTCATCGCCAAGGACGATGCCGGACTCCACGCGACGCGTGCGCGCCCGCAGCAGGCCACCGTCGGCCTTCTCCAGCACGAACACCGAGTCACCCCCGGGACTGCGACGCAGCGCACTGACCGAAACGACGACCACGTCGTGCGGCAGTTCGACCGGAACGCGCACGCGCAGCGACGAACCAGGCTGGGGTTGTGGTTGCCCGGTCAGCAAGGCACGGATCGTCGTGCTGCGCGTCTGTGACTCGACGCGCGCGTCGATCGCGACAAGGGACGCCTTGGCCACGCGAGCGCCGAACGCGACCTCGATCTCGGCACCGATCGCCAGCAACGACGCCGTCTCCTGTGTCACCGAGAAATCGACGTGGATCGAATCGTCGAGGCCTTGCAGCGTGGTGATCATCGTGCCGGGATCGAGATACTGACCGACGTGGAGGTCGACCATGCCGACGCGCGCCGGAAACGGCGCCCGCACGATCTTGCGGTCGATGAGGGCCTTGGTGCGCGCGACGTTGGCGGTGGCCTTGTCGCGCTCGGCGCGCGCGCGGTCGACATCCGCTGCGGATGCACCCTGACTCTTCTCCGCCTGCTCCATGCGCGCCAGCATCGAGTCCGCGAGCCGGGCCTCGGCCTCTAGCGCGGCAAGCTCCGCCTGTTCGACGCTGACATCGAGTTCGACCAGGGCATCGCCGGCGGCAACCACCTTGCCCGTTTCGAGGCGAACGACGCGCACCGTGCCCGACACTTCGTTGCGCAGCGAGATCGAACGCAGGGCGCGCGCCGTGCCGATGGCGGTCGTGGTGCGCGCGTACTGACGCGTGCTCGCGGTTGCGCCCTCGACGGTTTCGGAGTGCTCGGGCTGCTGCCGTGCCGCGGCCTCGGCGGCAGCGACCTTGCCGGCCTTGACCAGGATCAGGCCGTAGCCGACCGCGGCGAGGGCGGCGAAAAGGCTGACGGTCGCGAGGAGCCGCCGACCGTGGCGCGGGGGCGGCGGCGGGGGCAGGACAGGCGAAGCCGGGATTAGACCGGTCGGTTTTTCCCCGATCGGCAGAGCGGAAGTTGGGGTCATGGCGATTTTGGCGGCAAAAGGGCGGCGCGCTTCAGCTGCTTTGGGCGCCCGGGTGGCGCAGCAGCGTGTCGAAGACGAAGGTTTGGAAGTCGTCGAGGGCGGCGATGTTGCGGTCGATCTGCATCCGGATCGCAGCACCTTCCCAGAGCATGATGAGCACGTTGGCGAGGTGGTCGGCGTCGTGCTTGCGGTCGATCTCATGCAGGTTCTGCCCCTCGCGCAGGACCTGCGCCAGCATCGCCGACCACTGTTGGTAGGCACACTTGACGGCGGCGTGGACGGACTCGCTGAGGCTGCCGGTTTCGAGGGCCAGCTTGGGGATCAGGCACTCGGCGTTGGCACCCGAGGCGGCGCAGTCCGCGCGGGCCTGCTCGAACATCGTCCGCAGGCGCTGCAGCGGCGAAAGGCGCCGGTCCCCCAGCAACGGTCGCATCTCGTCCAGGTGCTGATCGCGGGCCCGCTCGATCACCGCGACACCAAACTCCTCCTTGGAGCTGAAGTGGTGGTAGAAAGAGCCTTTAGGGACGCCAGCCTGCTGCAGAACCTCGGTCAAACCGCAACCGTTGAAGCCCTTCCTGCCAAACAGCTCGGTGCCGGCGACGAGCAGACGTTCGCGGGTATCGAGGTCGCGGGTGGCTTCGGGGGACATGCGGGGCTTGGTCAGAAAACCGACCGGTCGGTCTATAGCGGGCTGACTGAACTTTGCAAGCGGCCCCACGATCTACCGACACCGCCCAGCCTAGGCTTCGCCGTCGCCTTAGATCTTGCGCCAGCCGTCGTGAAACCCCGCCCCTTCCTGCTCACCACCGCCATCCTCGGCGGCGCGGTTCTCTATCTCGCACTGCGCTCCGAAGCGGCAGGCGTGCCGAGCCGCAGCGACACCGAGCCAGCCGCCGAACGGAGTCTCGAACCGAGCCCGGCGACCGGCCCCGCGGGCGCCCCACCAACCGCCTCGCCACCGAGTTCGACCCAAGACGTGCCCCCAACGCGCACGACGTGGGTCGAGCCCGCAGTGATGAGCGTCGACTTCCGCCTTCGGGGCCGCGTCGAGGTTGGAGCAGAACGCCGCGCGAGCATCCAGGTCTGGTTGATCGAGTTCGGCGAGGACCCCGACTTCGGACCGTTCGATCATTCGCCGCAGCAGCGATTCCTCGACGACCTCGACGATGTGAAGTTCGACTTGGCTCGGCTGAAGCCGCGCCTCGTCGGCCCGGTCGAATTGGTGGCGACCGCGACGCCGGACAGCGACGGCACGTTCGCGATCACGTTGCCGCGCAACGTCAACACGTCGTTCGCCCGCCTCGTGGCACTCGACCAGGAACTGGGCGAATGCACGCCGCTCTGCACACTCACCTTCCCCGAGACCGTGCTGACGTTCCCGCCACCGAGCGATCTCGACGTGGTCGTCACGCACGACCTCGGCGGCGCGAACCTCACGGTCGAAGCCGTCGACGTGATGCGCCGTTATCGCAAAGCCCACAGCGCCCCGCTCGAGAACGGCATCGCGCGCTTTGCCGCCCTGCCGCGAAGCCATTGGGTGTTCTGCGTCCGCAGCGACGACCCGCCGCTCTACTGCGCGACCAAGCCGATCGACACGAGCAACCATCGCTTCGCCCTCCACCTCGACGTGCGCACGCGGGCCGCGGCCTGCACGTCGGACCTGCACGACGAAGAACGCGGCGGCACGATCTCGCCGCTGGTCGAGGCCAGTGTCTCAGGCGGCCGGATGCCGGGCACCGAGCGGCTGCGGCTCGGCATCCGCTGCCCGCGTTGCGCGCTGCTCAGCAAGGGCACCTACGACTTCGATCGAGAGACCCCGAAGTACTCGTTCGGGTCCTTCCCGGTGCCGCAACTCGTGCAGAAGGACGGCGACGTCGTCCACGTGTGGGACGAGGACGGTGTGACGCAGTTCGCGCCGAGCGCGTGGATCGAAGTGCGCTGACGACGAGGCTCGGTCAGTGCGCGTCGTGGCGAAGTTCGCAGGTCTCGTAGACCGGGCCTTCGGTGCAGGTCTTCGAGTAGGGCCAGCCCTTGAAGCGCTCGCCCTGCACCGCGACCGAGCAGCCGTTGCACACGCCGTAGCCGCACGCCATGTAGGTCTCGAGCGACAAGAAGCAGCGCAGCGAGCGGCGTTCGCAGACCTTCGCCACGGCCTCCATCATCGGGTCGGGGCCGCAGCAGAACACGACCGCGCCCTTCTCGATCTCGCCGCGATCGAGCTGCGCTTCGAGCAGCGCCGTGACGCGACCGTGGAGGCCGAAGCTGCCGTCGTCGGTCGACATCGACATGCGCGCGAGGCCTTCGAAGTCCTCCATGCCGGCGAGCGAGGGCCGATTGCGGCCGCCGAACAACAACCGCAGCGGCGACTTCGCGGCGGCCTTGCGTTCGCGCGCCAGCAACAAGAACGGGGCGAGCCCGACGCCGCCGGCGACGCACACGGGATCGTCGAACTCAGCCGAGAACGGCTGACCGAGCGGCCCGGTGAGATGCACGCGTTCGCCAGGCTTCTGGTCGACCAACGCGCGCGTGCCCGGCCCCACGGCCTTGATCAGGAAGCTGCCGCGGCTGCCGTCCGCCGCGCGGTCGTAGAGCGAGAACGGACGCGGCAGCATCACCGGCCAGCGATGCTCGGTTCGCAGCATGTAGAACTGGCCCGGCCGCGTCACCGGAACGGGACCGTCGACCTCCAGGGCGTAGCTGTCGCCGCCGAGGTCGCGCACGGCTGCGACGGTGTGGAGCCTTGTCTGCATTGCGGATTGGGTAACGGGCGGAGGGGAGAAGGGCAAGTGCCGCTTGCGCCGGTCCGACGTGAGCGGCACTGTCCCGCGACCATGCTGGAGACGATTGGCTTCGGCGCGATTGCGGCGCTCGTGCTGTTGCTGCTCGACCTCGGACTGCGACGGCTCACGCGCCATCCCGACACCGGCACCGCAGCGCAGCGCCTCTTGCTCGCCGCGCGCGTCGCCGCCGTGTTCCTGCTGGCCTCGACGCTCGCTTCGGCGTGCCGAACGGGCGCGTCGCTGCCCGACGACATCCTCTGGGCCGCGGTGTTCGGCATCGGTGGGCTCGCGGCCTTCGAACTCGCACTCGACCTCTCCCTGCGCCCGTTCCGCGGGGTGCGCGCAGCGGCGCGCGCAGGCAACCTCACCGCCGCAACCGCAGTCGCGGCGCACACCGTCGCCATCGGCATCCTGGTCGCGAACGTGTTCGGCGGCCGGTCCATGGCCGACCTCGGCCTCGCCGCAGCCTCGTTCGCGATCGGTCAGGTCTCGCTCGTACTGCTGCTCGCGCTGTTCCGCGCCCTCACCAGCTACGACGATCGGCAGCAGGTGCTCGACGGCAACCTCGCCGCCGCGCTCGCGCACGGCGGGCTCGCGATCGCCTTGGCCCTCGTCATCGCCCACGCGACCGACGGCGACTACCAAGGGCCGTGGCCCGCGGTTCGCGACTACGGCATCGCACTCGGCGAAGGGCTCCTCGTGTATCCGCTGCGGCAGTTCTTGGTGCAGTGCGTCATCCTGCGCGCGCGCCCATCGCTGTTCGGCGGCGCCCTCGACATCGCAATCGGCCAGCAGCGCGACGTCGGCGCCGGCGCCCTCGAAGGCGGCACCTACCTCGCCGTAGCCCTGTTCGTCACGCGCCTCGCATGACCGACTATCACGCATTCGCGACCTCGCTACAGGCGGAGACGCCGCTGGCGGATCCGTGGTACGAGGGCGATGAACGCTTCGAAGTCGAGCCGCGCGTAGTGCCTGCCGCAGTGCATGCCGAGCTGTGCGCAGCCGCGGCCGCGATCGCCGCCGCGCACGACGAAGCGGCGAAGCTCGTGCTCGCCGAGCCCGAACTCGCGACGGCGTTCTTGGGCCTCACCCCCTACCAACTGTGCATGTGGCAGTGCAGCGCACCCGACTGGCACGGCATCGCGCGCGCCGACGTGTTCGCAACCGACACCGGCATGCAGGTGTGCGAACTCAACAGCGACACGCCGAGCGGCGAGGCCGAAGCCGTGCTGCTGAGCGCGCGCGCAAAGGCCACGCGGTCTGACGTCCTCGATCCGAACGCGATGCTGGCGCGCCGCTTTCTGGCGATGATCGAGACCTGCGCCGCTCGCATCGGCCAGCGCGCGCCCCTCACCGTCGGCATCCTCTATCCGACGGAGATTACCGAAGACCTGTCGATGGTCGCGCTCTACCAGGAGTGGCTCGTCGCGCGCGGCCACCGCGTCGAACTCGGCTCGCCGTTCAACGTCACCCTCGCAGGCGACGGCCGCGCCGCCGTGCTCGGCGTTCCGTGTGACGTGGTCGTGCGGCACTACAAGACCGATTGGTTCGGCGAACGCTTGCCCGTCCGCGACGACCAAGAACCGTTCGCCGATCGCATGCCGCTGCACGCCCCGCTGGTCGCACTCGCCACCGCCGCCGTCGAACGCCGCACCGCCGTGGTCAACCCGTTCGGCTCCGTGCTGACGCAGAACAAGCGCACGATGGCGCTCTTGTGGGAACTGCGCGATCGCTTGTCGCAAGCGGCCCAGCATGCGATCGCCCGATGGCTGCCGTTCACCACGCGCCTCGAACTCGTCCGCGACGAGTTGTGGCAACAACGCGAGCAGTGGGTGCTCAAGTCCGACTACGGCTGCGAGGGCGCCGAAGTGGTGCTCGGCCCGCACGTCGACCAAGCCACTTGGGAAGGCGCCCTCGCGCACGCGATCACGCGCCGCTGGGTGGCGCAGCGCTACTTCGCACCGCAGCAGGACGCGAACGGTCTCGTCTGCAACCACGGCGTCTACCTCGTCGGCGGCGCCCCGGCGGGATTGCTGCTGCGGCTCCATCGGCCCGGGCTCACCGACGATCGCGCGCGCATCGCACCCGCGCTGGTCGCGCGCGCGGAGGCGGGTTCATGAACTCCGAACGCGACGCGACCCCGTTCGCAGTGCAAGTGGTCTACGACCAGGACGAGGTGCTCGGCGCGCGCTGGTGGCAGGAGGATGTGGCGGCGATCACGCTGGGCGCCAGTGGGGCGAGCGAACTGAGCAACGTCGACCAGTCGCGCCGCACGGCTCTCAAGCTCTTGGTGGTCCTCGGCGGCGGTGCGGTCCTCCTCGGTGGCGCCTTCTCGCAGTGTTCGTCATCGTCGTCGAAGACGACACGCGCATCGTCCCTCGAGTGGCAACGCAAGTTCGGCCTCGCCTACGGCGCTACGGGGGTCGCGTTCGATTGGCCCGATGCAATCGCCACCGACGTCGCCAACGGCCGCATCGATGCGGCCAAGCTCGACAAGCTCGCCGAAGAACTGTCGCCGCGCGACCGCGCCTACGTGCCGGCCTATGTGCCGACGCTGTTGCAAGCCTGCGCCGCGGCCGGGACCAGCGAACTCACGCGCGATCTGAAGTGCATCCGTTCGCCGGCGATGCTGACGGCGTTCGCGCGCGGCGAGGCCATGCGCGAACTCTTCGCGGCGGAACCCGAGGCGCACAAGGTGGCCCTGATCGTCGACCTTCCGGGCCCAGAGAGCGTGGCCTTTGCTGCCGCGGTCCAACCCAAAGCGACCGCGGTGTTCACGTTCGACAACTGGCCGCACCCGCACGGTGTAGTGCCCGCACACCTCACCCTCGGCGCGCTGCTCTACCACCGTCCGCAGTTTCGCGCCGAACGTGAGAGCAAGGTGCGACCGCCGCAGTTCGTGCTCGATCGCAATCGACTGCTGCCCTATCGCAACGAACCGGATCGCTTCGACAACCGCTACATCGCCAGATTGCCCGACGCTGCGTTCTTGAAGCGGCAGGGCATCGAACGCGTGCTCTACGTAGCCCCCGAAGGCGCACCCGAAGTCGAGCCCGACGACTGCAACGAGACGTTCGTGGCCTACCGACAGGCCGCCCTCGACGTCCGCCTCATGGGCCTCGGCGACTTCCAACTGGCCACGGCCTCGCTGGCACCAGGATCGAAGCCGACCACCGAGCCGCGCCCGCGTTACTACTGGGGTGGCAGCCCGCTGTACCACGGCTGGTTCTGGATGCAGCACGGCCTGCTGAGCAGCGGCCGCGGTCTCGGCGCGACCGCACCGACGCAGCGCATGTTCGGTGCGGATTACCGGCCATCGCCGCGCGACCTATCGCGCAGCGACTT
>CAMBXM010000010.1 GCA_945871815.1 Singulisphaera sp. GP187 | reverse complement strand
TGCGCGAGACGTGGTCTGGTCTCGGCTCGGCGTGGCTGCGCAGCCCACGGTTCCAGTCGACGGCAAGTAGTCTCCGCGCGGTTCGGAAGTGGGCCGGGGATAGGCATCTCTCACGCGACGCGCCTCGTCTTCGCCTGCCATGCCTCGGCGGTGGGCAGCACGCCGAAGACGCCGAACTCGAACCGCGAGAGCGGATTCAGCGAACGACGCAAGCGGAGGAGCGACTCGTCGGGTGCGCGCAGCACCTGCCCGAAGGCGCCGAGCAGCGCGCGCACGCGCGGGGGTTCGGTGGCGGCGACACGCACGAGCCGCGCGAAGCGATCGCCGTCGCCGAGTTGCGCCAGCACACGCTGCGTCGTCGCCTCGGGCGACAGTTCGCTCGTGCGGCCCCGTTCGCGCAAGAGGTCTAGCAGCGCTGCGTCCTCGTGCGTGAGTTGCACCCACGCCTTCGGCCGACGCGTGTGCACCACGGTGCCGGCGCCGAGCAGGGCGCGCGGGAGACTGGTCGCTGTGGTCGCGACCTCTTGCGTGCGCGGAGTCTGGGTGCTGAAGCCGAGCAGGTTGGCGGCGGCGAGTCCGGCCGGGAACACGGGCGCCCGTTCGCCGGCGAGTTGCTGCAGAGCCGCGGGGTTCGGCAGGCTGTCGCCGAAGGTCGTCGTGCGCGCGCGGTAGTAGACACCGCGGGACAGACGCCGGAGGTGACGACGGTGCGCGAGGCGGGAGAGCGCCTTGGCCACGGCCGTGGGGAAGGGCAGGTCGTCGAAGTCGGCGAGACGCCAGAACCGTTCGCCGCCGGCCTCGATGCGGCGACGAACCTCTTCGGCGGTCGATGCGGCGGTGGACTTCGAGGCGGTCATGCACAGGAGTTTCGGTCGTACCTGCCCATGAGTCCAGTCAAGCAGCAAGAAAACGGGACATCAAGCTGCGAGAGCCCGGTGCGAGCGCCGTCTCTGCGCCAGCCCCGTCCTTGCATGTTCGGTATCCGTTAGGTATTCGAACCGACATGGACCGCCGCATCCTGCACCTCGACATCGACGCCTTCCTGGCCTCGGTCGAGCAACTGCGCGACCCCAGCCTGCGCGGGCGCCCGGTCGCGGTCGGCACCGGCGTCGTGGCATCGCGGTCGTACGAGGCCAAGGCCCAGGGTGTGACCACGGCGATGCCGCTCCACGAGGCGCTGCGGCGGTGTCCTTCCTTGGTCGTGCGCGCTGGCGACGCCCGGCTCGCCGAACGCTACCGCCAGCGGGTCGCCGAGGTGCTGCGCACCTTCGCCCCGGTCGTCGAGATCTGTTCGCTCGACGACTTCTACGCCGACCTGACCGGCGTGCCGTTGCGCGTCACCCAGGCGCTGGCCGATGCCACCGTCAACGAGGCCGAGCAGTCGTTGCGCCCCTTGTGCGAGGACCTGCGCGCGGCGGTGCGCGACGCGACCGGGTTGTCGGTGGCGCAGGGCCTCGGCAGCACGCGCACGGTCGCGCGGTTGGCGACCACGCGCGCCAAGCCCGGCGGCATCTGCGAAGTGCCGACCGGGCACGAACAGGACTTCCTCGCCGACTTCGCCGTGCGCGATGTTCCCGGCATCGGGCCGAAGACCGCCGAGCAGCTCGCGACCTTCGGCATCGCCACCGTGCGCGAACTGTGGGTGGTCGATCGCGAGCTCTTGCGGCGGACGTTCGGCGCGCGCGGCGAAGACATCTACTGGCGCTGCCGCGGTCAGGACGACGCGCCCGTTCGCGACACGCCGGCGCTGCAGAGCATCAGCCGCGAGACCTCGTTGGAAGTGGTCGGCGACGACGCCTTGCAGCAACACGACCTCGTGCGCGCGATGGCGAGCTATCTCGTCGACCGCGCCGCCGCGGAGTTGCGTCGGTCGCAGCGGTTGTGCCGCACGATCGCGGTGCGCATTGGCCACAGCGATGGCCACACCGGCGAGACGCGCCGCACGTACGAACCGCCGAGCGATCGCACCGACGAACTGGCGCAGCGCGCGCGGCTCCTGCTCGACGAACTGCTGCAGCGCCGCGTGCTCGTTCGCCTCGTCGGCGTCACGTTGCAGAACCTGGTGCCGCGCACCGCCGTGCAGGCCGGCTTGTTCGACCAGCGCGAACGCGCGCGCGGCAAGTTGTTCCATGCGGTCGACGCCGTGCGCGCGCGCCACGGCTTCGGCGCGCTGCTGCTCGGCGAGTCGGCGGCGCTGCTCGGTCACGTGCCGCACGGCCCGCACGGGTTCCGACTGCGCACCCCGTCGTTGACCAAGTGAGGTCGCGCTCATGACCTTGCTGCTGGCGCGAACCCACTATTCACTGCTGACCGGTCCGGCCTCGGCCGAGACCCTGGCCGAGGCCGCCGTGCGCGCCGGGCACGATCATCTCGCCCTGGTCGACGGCAACAGCCTCTGCGGGTTGTGGCCGTTCGCGCAGCAGGCCGCGCGCTTGTCGCTGCGTCCGGTGTTCGGTTGTGAACTGGTGCACGGCGATCGCCGCGTGTTCGCATTGGCGCGCGATGCAGAGGGCTACGCGTCGTTGTGCCAGTTGCTCAGCGAACGCAACCTTGACCTAGACTTCGATCTGCCGCGCGCGGCGGCGCGGTTGGCGGCCGGCCTGTGGTTTCTGTGCCGCGACCTCGCGTTGTTGCCGCAGCTCGCGGTGCGCGTGCCGCGCGACCAGTTGCTGGTGCCGATCGGACCGCACGGGCATGCAGCACCGAACGGGCATGCCGGTCCGATCGACGCAGTGAGTCCGGACCCAACGGCCCTCGCTCGCGGCCGCAAAGCGCCGGATCCAGGACCACAGCCGGCGCGCAGCGCGTTGCTCGCCGCTGCGCATGAACTCGACCTCGAGGTCTGCGCCGTGCGCGACGTCTGGTTCGCCGACGAAGCCGATCACACCGAGCATCTCTTGTTCTTGGCGGTGAAGTGGAATCGCACGCTGCGGCAGCAGGATGGCGACGGTCTGCCGGGCCTGTGCACCGCGAGGCCGTGGATGCACGTGCCGCCGCGCGGTGCGGCCAGCAGCGGCCACGACGATTTGCCGGCGGCGATCGCCGTGGCCGAGCGCGTGCTCGCGTCGTGCACGCTGTCGTTCCCGGCGCAGGCGGCGCCGATCTTTCCGACCTATCAGGTGCCCGAGGCCTATCGCGTCCACGGCAGCGGTTCGGAGATCGCGTACCTGCGGGCGTTGGCGACGGCCGGGCTGCAGCAGCGATTGGCCGGGCGGAGCGCCGACGAGGACGCCACTTCGGCGGCGCATGCGCGACTCGCGCGCGAGCTCCTGGTCATCGAGCAGATGGGGTTTGCGCCCTACTTCCTGGTCGTGCACGAGATCGCCGAACTGGCGGCCGAACGCGGCATCCCGTGCCTTGGGCGCGGTTCGGCGGCCGACAGCCTCGTCGCCTACGCGCTCGGTCTGACCGAGGCCGATCCGCTGCGCTACGGCCTGTTGTTCGAACGCTTCCTCAATCCGGGTCGGCGCGACCTTCCCGACATCGATCTCGACTTCTGTTGGCGCCGTCGCGACGAACTGCTCGCGGCGGTGTTCGCGCACTTCGGCCAGGAGCGGGTGGCGATGATCGCGACCTACAACACCTGCGGTCCGCGCGCGGCCTACGGCGAGGCGGCGAAGGCCATGGGGGTTGCGCCCGCCGAAGCCGCGCGCCGCAGCAAGCTGTTGCCGTGGCACGCGCGGCCGGAGACGTCGATGGCGGCGATGGTCGCCGACAGCAAGGGCTTCTACCGCGAGCGCGTGCTGCCGCCCGAACGCGAACGTCAGATCGTCGCCGCCGCCGAGAGCCTGTTGCACGCACCGCGCCATCTCGGAGTGCACCCGGGTGGCATCGTCGTGACGCCAGGACCGGTCGCTCGCTACGCGCCACTCGAACGCGCGCCGAAGGGCGTCGTCGTCACGCAGTACGACAAGCGCTTCGTCGAGGCGCTCGGGCTGGTCAAGATCGACCTGCTCGGCAACCGCGCGTTGACCATCGTCGCCGACTGCGAACGTTCGCTCGCGCAGCTCGGCATCGCGGTGCCGAGTGCCGTTGGCGTCGCCGAGGACGACGCCGAGACCGTGGCACTGCTGCAGCAAGGGCGCACGCTCGGATGCTTCCAGGTCGAGTCGCCGGCGATGCGCACGCTGCTGCGGCAGCTGCAGGCGCCCGACATGGATCGCGTGATCCAAGCGATCGCGCTGGTGCGCCCGGGGCCTGCGGCCGCCGGCATGAAGGACGCATTCTTGCGGCGCGCGCGCGGCGAAGAAGCGGTCACCGCCGCGCATCCGCTGCTCGCCGAGGTCTTCGCCGACACGCTAGGCGTCATGCTCTACCAAGAGGACGTGATCCGCGCGGCGATGGCGGTCGCGGGTCTCGATGCCGAGCAAGGCGACATGCTGCGGCGGCGGTTGTGCAGCAAGGGCGGCGGCAGCGGCAGCGAACTCGAGAGCTTCGTCGTCGCCGGTCTGCGGCGCGGCCTGCCGCGCGCGGCCGTCGAACGCATCTGGGCCGAGATGGCGCGGTTCTCGGCCTACTCGTTCTGCAAGGCGCACGCCGTGACCTACGGCCGGCTCGCCTATCGCTGCGTCTACCTGAAGGCGCACTGGCCGGTCGCGTTCCTGTGCGCGGTGCTCGACAACGAGGCCGGCTACTTCGACACCGGTGTCTACGTCGAGGAGTGCAAACGGCTTGGTGGCCGGATGCTGCCGCCGTGCGTGCAGCACGGTGACGATCGCTTTGCCTTGGTCTTTGCCGACACGATTCGCGTCGGCTGGTCGCAGGTGCGCGGGATGACGCAGGGCACGCGCCAGCAGATCGCGGCGGCGCGGCGCGCCGGTGGGCCGTTCCGATCCTTCGACGACTTCCTTCGGCGCGTCGAGCCGCAGCGCGACGAGGCCGAGAACCTGATCCGCGTCGGCGCCTGCGACGTGTTCGGCTTGCCGCGCCGCGAACTCTTGTGGCGATTGCAGGTGGCGGCGAGTCCGCGCGCGCGGGCCGAGTTGCTGGCGACACACGAAGGCGGCGATGCCACCGTTGCGCGCCGCAGCGGGGCGCTGTGGCCCGATGTCCTTGCCGCAGCGCCCGTGGCCTACCCGTCGCTGCCCGAGTTTGATGTTGCCGAGCGGACGCGGCACGAACTCGCCCTGCTCGGCTACGCGTTGATGGCGCATCCGGTCGACGTGTTGTGGCAGGACCGCGATGGGTTGCGCCAGGACCTTGTGCCGTGTGGCCGCGTCGACGAGTGCGTCGGCGACACGATCTGCATTCGCGGTTGGCTGGTCGCGTGGCGCGCGCATCGCACGGAGCACGGCGAGTCGATGGCCTTTGCGACCATCGAAGACGGTAGCGGCCTGGTCGAAGCAACGATGTTCCCCAAGGTCTACGCGCAGTGTGGTGCGACCTTCGATGGTCGCGGGCCGTATGTCGTGCGCGGCGTGGTCGAGGAGCGCCTTGGCGGCACCGGGTTGCGCGTGATCGCAGTGACGAGGTCCAAAGGCGCGTGAGCGCGCAGACTTGCACGGGGCGCTTCTGCCTTCATGATGAACGATTGGCGATGCGGCCCGTCCGGCCGCCGACTTCCGACTCATGCACCTGACCCTTGTCGTCTTCTCCCTGTTCCTCGGCCTTTGTCTCGGTAGCTGCGCCGCTGCGCCGGCGTCCGAGCACGACATCCGCACCGAGCAGGTGACCTACATCGCCGGTGGCGCCACCTGCACCGGCTTTCTGGCCTGGGATGCCAAACTCACCGGCAAGCGGCCCGGGGTGCTGGTCGTGCACGAATGGTGGGGCCACAACGACTACGTCCGCCGCCGCGCCCGCATGCTGGCCGAACTCGGCTACACCGCGCTGGCGCTCGACATGTATGGCGACGGCAAGAGCGCATCGCATCCGCAGGATGCGGCCAAGTTCATGAACGAGGTGCTGGCCAACATGCAGGTGGGCACCGAGCGCTTCACCGCGGCGAAGAACGTGCTGCAAGACCACGAAACCGTCGACCGCGACCGCGTCGCTGCGATCGGTTACTGCTTTGGCGGTGCCGTGGTGCTCGGCATGGCGCGCGCGGGCATGGATCTCGATGCCGTCGTCAGCTTCCACGGCAGCCTCGCGACCAAGACGCCGGCTGCGAAGGGGGCGATCAAGGCGCGTCTGCTGGTCTGCAACGGTGCCGCGGATTCGTTCGTGTCGACAGCCGAGATCGCGGCGTTCGAGGCCGAAATGGACGCTGCAGGGGCCACGTGGCGCTTTGAGTCCTACCCCGGTGCGGTGCACGGGTTCACGAGCCCGGACGCAACCGCGAACGGCAAGAAGTTCAACCTGCCGCTGGCCTACGACGAGGCCGCGGACCGCAAGTCGTGGGCGTCGATGCAGGCCTTGTTCGCCGACGTCTGGAAGTGAGTCCCGCGCTCGACGGGCTCACTCACGCGCCAACAGGTCGGCGCGCCGGTAGACGCGATGCAGCGCGAGGTAGCCGAGAGTTGCCAACGTCGCGAGGCAGAAGCAGCCATACCACAGCATGTCAGCGCCCAAGTGCTTGTAGACCATGCCGCCAAGCGTCGGCGCCAGCACGAACGCAAACGAGAACGCGGCGCCGTGCAGGCCGAGGTATTGGCCGCGGCGCCCCGACGCCGCGCGGTCGCTGATGAAGCCGCCAAGAGGTGAGAACGAGAACATCTCGCCGATCGTCAACAGCACCATCTGGGCGATGACTCCGGACATGCCCCACGCGGTTGGCACCAGCAGTGGGAAGGAACAGCCGATCAACAGGGTGCCGAGCGCCACGAAGGGCAGTGGCGCCCGGCCGCGCAGGGAACGCAGCAGCGGCATCTCCACCAGCACGATCAGCAGGGGGTTGATCGCCAGCAGGTTGCCGATGTCCTCCTCGTCGCATGCGAAGGTGGCTTCTAGGTGACGCGATTCGGTGCTGAAGTACTGCATGAAGGCCAGCAACGTGACCACGTTGGCCGCGAGCAAGAACAGGAACTTGCCATCGCGCCACGGGGACCGATCGCTGGCCAGAGTCCGCCCTTCGTCGCTGGCTGCAACGACGCTCTGTCTGTGCTCCTTGCGCTGCACGTCACCTAGGTCGGTCGGCACTTTCCACCACAGCACCAACATCGCCAGCGCGCAGGTGGCGCCGTCGGCGACGAACAGCCATTGATAATCCACCTTGGCGAGGTGGCCGCCGATGGTGGGACCAATCGCCCAGCCGGCATTGACGAACACGCGGTTCAGGGTCAGTGCCAAAGGCCCGAGACTCGGCGGGACGCTGGCGAGGATCGCCGCCATGTTGCCTGGGCGAAACGAGTCGTTGAGCAGACCGAGCACAAAGATGCCCGGGCCGAGCATCCAGAGTTCGGTGAACTGCGTCATGGTCCACATCCACAGGGCCGCAGCCGACAGCGTGACCAGCTGCACGCGAACGGGGCCGAGCACGTCCGTCAACTTGCCGCCGATGAGGTTGCCGAGCACCGAGCCGACGCCGTAGAGCGACACCAGGAAGCCCGCTTTCTCGACGTCGAGCCCAAACCGCCGCAGCAGATAGAGACTCAAGAATGGCAGCACCATCGAGCCGGCGCGATTGACGAACGCGGCGATGCAGATCAACCACGTCACGGCCGGTAGGCCGCCGTATGTGGACCGCAAGAACCTACGCAGCGCCGAGATCATGGGGGCGAGGACGATGCCGCTCAGCGACCCGTGCCGCTACTTCGCGTCGGCGAATCGCCAGGCCGTGATCGATGCCGCGGTTGGAGCGCCCGGTTGGAGGGCGGCGCGGACCAGTGCAATCGGAATCGCATTCTGCTGCAGCACGGCGTCGTGGAAGGCCCGTTCGCTCATGGTGCCAGAGCCGACGAGTTCGAGGTGCAGCGCGCGCAGTTGCAAGCCGCCCAGCATGTAGGCGGCCTGGTAGAGCGGCGAGTAACCGCCTTGGACCGAGCGCCGGACCTCGGCCACGGCGGCGGCGCGTTCATGGCCGACGCGTTCGATGAGGTAGTCCACGCACTGCTCTGCGGTCCAGAGTCCGAGGTGGTAGTTGAGGGAGAACACGATGCGCGCGCAGCGGTGCTTGCGCCAATAGAGCATGCCGATGCGGTCCTCCTCCGACTTGGCGAAACCCAGGTCGTAGAGCCGCATCTCCCAGTAGAGGGCCCAACCTTCGATCCAGAACGGCGTTTCGAACGGGGCGCGGTAGGTGCGATGGCGCGCCTGCATGTAGTGCTGGAGCCAGTGCCCGGGGATCAGCTCGTGATGCACGGTTGCCCGGCAGAAGTGCTCGTTGTTGCTGCGCAAACTCTGCAGCTTCTGGTCGTGCTCCATCGTGTTGGTCGGAAACGAGACCTGAATGGTCTCGCCGCCGAGAAAGAACGGGTTCACGAGCTGCGCCGCAGGCGACATCATCGACATGCGCCAGCACTCGCGCGCCAGATCCGGAATCGTCACCAGGTCGCGCGCGTCGAGGAACGCAATCGCTTCGCGGGCGAGTTCGCGGATCAGCTCGGGTTGCGCGCCAGGGTCGCGGTGCTGCCGCTTCACATGTGCGAGTGCCTTGCCCCAATCGCCGCGGAAGCCGAGCGCTTCACTCGCCTTCGTTGCCTCGCGCTCGCAGAACACGAACTCGCGCTCGGCGATAGCGATCAGCTCTGCCGGCGAATAGGGGATCAACTCGTGGCGCAAGTCGGCAAGCAACGCGGTTTCGCCGAGCGGATCGCCGACCAGGGAGGCGTCGCCTGCCGCACCGTCGATCAGTCGCGTGCGGATCGCCGCGCAGTAGTGCGACTGAGCCTCTACGTAGCGCTGCCAGGGTGTGCTGGTCCACCACGAGAAGATCGGGTCATAGCCGGCGCGGAACTCGTGCCAGGTCGCGAGCGAACGGTGCAGCGCTTCTAGATCCTCGATCGCAGTCTGCGCCAAGGGCGGCGTGAAGCCATCGAACGCGGCGGCTTCGAGGTTGTGCTGTGCCGCGCCAATCGCCTTGACGGCAGCATCAAGCATTGCTGCCGCCGCCTCTGCCTTTGCGGGTTCCATGCGGCGATGCGCTTCGCACGCCAAGACCAAGGGCCCGGTGTGCGCAAGGAGCGGCGCGAGCTGCGCGCGCAGAGCCTCTGCGCGGTCGATTTTTGCCAAGCGATGCGCGACATCGGCGCGCAACAGCCACAGGTCGATCTCGGCATCGCGGGCGAGGCCGGTCACGGGCTTCGAGCCGAACTCCCGCTGGCGGCCCTCGAGGTAGCTGCGTTCTCGGGCGCTCGACTCGCGCGATAACGGGATGTCGTAGCGGCGGTGTAGATCCTGCAAATCGGCGAAGTAGGCGGTGACGAACGCGGCAGGGTCTGCTGTCGTCCCGGCCTGCGACCGCGCGACTGCGGTGAGCGTGAGGAAGCAGGCGAGAGGGAGGCCATGCGCACAGAACATGCGGGGATGGTCGCCCCAGCATCTGCCAACCGCAACGACCGCGACCAAAGCCCGTGCTTGCAGACAGGCGACTCGTGCTGTTCCCTTTGTCCCGCATGCTGCCGCGCCCGTCTGGCATCGTCGCCCTGTTGACTGACTTCGGTAGTCGTGACCCCTACGTCGGGTTGTGGAAGGGCATGCTGCTGCGGGCGCACCCGAAGGCCGTGATGCTGGATCTCGCGCACGACGTCGAAGCTCGCGACGTCGCGCTCGCCGCCTTCTTCCTCGGTGCCGCCATCGGTCGCTTCCCGACCGGCACGACGTTTGTCGCGGTGGTCGATCCCAGTTCGGCCAAGACGCGGCGAACGTTAGCCGTGGTGGCGCACGACTGTTACTGGATCGGGCCCGACAACGGAGTGCTGGGGGAAGTGATGACCGGCGTGGAGTTCGAGATCCGACACGTCGACTTCGAGCGACTCGGGCTCGGTGCGCACGCGCGCAGCTACCTTGGTCGCGATGCCTATGCGCCGCTTTGCGGTGGTCTTGCTGGCGGTCGGTTCGGCTACGCCGCGCTCGGCCCCCAGTGCGCGGACCCGGTCCGCCTGCCGCCCCTGTTGGGAGGTCCGCCGCGCGTGATCTACGTCGACGGCCATGGCAATCTGGTCACCAACGTTCGGGCGCAAGTGATTCCGACCCTGCGCAACCTCGTGATCGGTGGTCGTTCGGTTCCGGTGCGTGGCCACTGTTCTGACGTTCCTCCGGGTTCGCTCGTGGCGATCGTGGACTCTTGGGATCTGGTGGAGATCGCCGAGAACCAGGGCAGTGCCGCTGCTACGCTGCGGCTCGGCCGTGGCGCACCCGTCGCCCTCGAGAACGGCAGCGCATGAACACGCAAACCAAAACCGTCCGCCTTCTTGGCGTACCCATGGATCTGGGCGCCGGCCGCCGCGGTGTCGACATGGGGCCATCGGCCATTCGCATCGCCGGTGTCAGTCACGAACTCCGTCGACTCGGCTTTGCCGTCGAGGATGACGGCGACATCGGTGTGCCCGCCCCCGAGACGCGCGACCCAGGCCAGCCGAATGCGCGCTACCTCGACGCGATCTACCACGTCTGCAACCGGCTGCGGCTGCGCGTTCGCCGGACGCTCGACGACGGCCGCATCCCGCTGGTGATGGGCGGCGACCACAGCATCGCCATCGGCACGGTTGCCGGCATCGCCGAGCATTTCCGGATGCAGGACCAGAAGGTCGGCCTGATCTGGGTGGATGCCCACGCCGACATGAACACGCCCGAGATCTCGCCGTCGGGGAACATCCATGGCATGCCGCTCGCAACCCTGCTGGGCTACGGCAGCGAACGACTGGTCGAACTCGCGGGCTTCTCGCCCAAGGTCGAAAAGCAACACGTCTGCTTGATCGGCATTCGCGATATCGACGAGGGCGAGCGCGAGATGGTCAAGAAGTCCGGCATCCATGCCTACACGATGCGCGACGTCGATGAACGCGGCATGCGGGCCATCATGCAGGAGGCGATCGGCTTTGCGACCGACGGCACCGCGGGCTTCCACGTGTCATTCGATCTCGACGGCATGGACCCGCGCGACGTTCCTGGCACGGGCACACCGGTCAAGGGCGGGCTCAGTTGGCGCGAGGCCAACCTGCTGATGGAGATGGTCGCGGACTCCGGTGCGATGACCAGCCTCGAGGTCACCGAGTTGAATCCAATCCTCGACGTGCGCAACCAGAGCGGCGAGGTCGCGGTCGACGTCATCTTGAGCGCCTTCGGCAAGCGCATCCTTTGAGCGGAGAGCCGGCTCGCTCGCCGGCGTCCGCTCAGTTGCCCTCGGCTTCGCTTTCGTGCTCTTGCGTCTGTTCGCGACGGGGGCTCGAGCGACCGTCGTCGCCGCGCATCGTGTTCTTGCGCACAACGGATTGCACGATGGCGTCGACCTCGTGGAAGACCACCTGCGTGGCGGCCGCTTCGAGCGCTTCGCCAGGATCGTTGGCGGTCCAAAGTAGGCGCTGCTTCATGCGCAGCGTGTAGTTGACCCACTCCGTCTGGGTGTCTGCCATCCAGAGGAAGTCCTGCCAGGTGCGCTTCAGCGTCGCCGGGTAGGGGGTGAAGTTCATGCGGCGGAACGGGATGAAGCCGAGGCGGCCGAGCGGCACACGGAACATCCCGCGCAGTGGGTCACTGAGGAGCGACTCGTCGACCAGGATCCGCATGCCCTGGAGCCCGCCCCGAAGCGCGGCCAAACTGCGCATCAGGCTCGGCGTCGCCGTGGTGCGCCGGATCTGCGCGAGTTCTTCGTCGGGCCCCGTGTGGCGAATCGCGTCGTCGTCGCTGGGCGACACGGAAGCCCGCATCCATAGGCGCATGTCGTCAGCGCTGCGCGGATCGAGCCATGCGCGGCGGAAGATTCGACGCGAGAGCGCCAAGGCCGCTTCGATCGTCGGACAAAGGAGGCTGCACCAGTTCGCTTCGATGTCGCCGTGAATCTGGTCTGCGACATCCATGGAACCCACGGTATCGAGGACAAGATCAGCGAAATCGTCGAACAGGGCAGCCGCATCGCCGGGATCGCCGCTGCGCCAGCGCGTGGTGGCGCCTAGCAGATCGATGGTGAGCAGTACGGACATGAGTGGTGCTGACGGACGAAATAGATAGGGACAAGAGAGGAGAGCCGGGGTTGGTGCGCCCAGGCCTTCCAGGTCCTCCCGAGGAGAGGAAGGACACGAGTCCCTACGCAGTAGGTTCGCAGGCAGGCTTAACTTGTGTCACGAATCCGAGCAATCCGCCCGAGGTCGCAGGTGCCCGTGCGGAGGGATGCTCCGGCGAAACTAGAGGATGCGCATTACGGGGTACCGGTCCGCCGTCGCTGCCTCGAAGTAGTTCCAAGTAGACAGGGAGTCTTCGCTTTGCGGCTCGAGCAGCACAGCCGCCAAGCGGGCGAGCCGCTGCGAGCCATCGATCCACAAGGTTCCAGTGGGAAGGTCCATGGGCAAGGGCTCTCCCCAGGTCCCATCGAGGATGAGTTCTTGATGTCCCTGGTAGGGGCGCTTTGGCTTGCGCTTCTTGGTCACCGCAAACGTCGCCGCGGCTTGTCGTCGTGCGGTAGTGAGCACCTCGAACTCGATTCCATGGTGCTGCAACAACTCGGTAACGGCCGGCGGCGGATCCACCAGCGCCCAAGCCCGCGGCATCGCGATCCACTGGCGACTCTGGAAGCGGCGGAAGACGGGCATGACCTCGATCGTGGAGCTAGCTCGCCGCGCGAAACGCACGCCGCGCCCGTCGGGCCAAGGGATGCGATCGCAGTCGCCGACGCGGATCGACAGGCGTTCTGGGGGAGCGAACACCGTGTCAAAACCGAACTGGACCGGACGGGAGTCGGCGGTTGTTGCCCCGCGCGTCCCGGTATCCGAGTCGGCGATCGCGAACGCGCTTCGTAGCGCCTCTTCGCGCTGACCTGCCTGTCGCAACACCGCCAGCACGAAGGCCTGCGTCGCGTCGATTCGCGAGCGAAAGTCCGCATTGCTGTAGGCCTCGCTGAGGATGCCGATCCGGTTGCGCAAACCGAAGTAGTTGATGCCGTAGCGGGCGCGGTGGTCATAGGTCCACCAACCTCGAACGTCTGGTTGCGAGCTTGGGGCGCCACTGCCGTCCCAGTCCCGGGTCTCGAAGTTGCCATAGTCAAACGTGGTCAGCGGGCGCGCCGCGGTCTCGAGGTCCAGATTCGCGGCTTCGAGCAAGGACCGCGATAGATCGGCGAGTGCCGGATCGCAGTTCGGGGACAGCGATGGTGCGTAGGTGAGGTCGTAGCCGTGCCAGCTACCGTCGGTCGTGTGCAGATCGAAGAACAGATGCGGGTCGAGCCGGTTGAACAGCGCGAGCAGCGTCTGCGTCTCCTTTGCCTCGGCCTTGACGAAGTCGCGGTTGAGGTCGAGGTCTTGCGCATTGGCGCGCAGGCCGACGGCTTCGGGCCCGTTCTGTTCGGGACGGTTCTTTACGTCGCTGCGCTCGTTGCCGTCGACGTTGTAGATCGGTACGAAGTAGAGCACGAAGCGTGCGAGAAGGTCCTCGTGCTGGCCGAGCGCGACTTCGCGCAGGAGTGCCTGCACCGCTTCCTTGCCCTCGACTTCGCCGGCGTGGATGTTGGCGATCACCAAGGCGCGCAGCGCCTTTGACTCGTCGATGGCCGGCAGTGCGGCGCGCACCATTACGATCTCGCGGTCTTCGTGGCTGCGGCCCACGACTTCGGTGCGCAGGCGGTTGCCGCGAGGCAGCCCGTTGAGTGCGAACAAGAAAGTCTGGACCTCCGCCATCGACGAGGTGCTTGCGTAGTCGGTGCGCTCCGGCGTCGTGCGCGGCGCACTCACGCCCGGACTGGTTGCCGGGCGCGTGCACGAAGAGGCGAGTAGCGCGATGGCGAGCGACGGCACGAGCACGTGGATCCGCATGCCGGTAGTTGGCCGCAGGAGGGTGCACGGTGCTAGCACGAAGTCGCGAGCTGCGGCGCGGTCGCGTAGGCTCTGGCCCATGACGCCCGCCGACAATCTGAAAGGCCTGCACCACATCGGCATCGCCGTGCCGTCCATCGCCGAAGCCCTGCCGCGCTGGCTCGCGATGGGTCTGTCGTTGCAGTCAACCGACGTAGTGCCCACCGAGCGAGTCAAGGTCGCCGTCTTGATCGCAGGGAGTACGCGCATCGAACTGCTGGAGCCAACCTCGGAGGACTCGCCGATCGCCAAGTTCTTGGCCAACAAGGGGCCCGGTGTGCACCACCTCGCGTTCCACGTCGGCGACTGTCAACTGCAGATCGACACCCTCACAACCGCCGGCGCCGCGCTGCTCGACCAGGCGCCGCGCCAAGGGGCTCACGACTGCAAGGTGGCCTTCCTGCATCCAAAGCAGCTCGGTGGGGTGCTCACCGAGCTGGTCGAGGACCCGCACGGGCACTGAACCTCGTTGCCTTCGCCGCTCGCTGGGACTCAGCAAACGGGTCTTGGCCAGAGGCTCGTCCCGTCGCTACGCTCCCGACCCCGATGAACGAAGCTATGAAGAAGTTGCAGGAGATGCGCGAGCGCTCGATGCAGGGCGGCGGACCGGAACGCATCGAAGCCCAGCACAAGAAGGGCAAGCTCACAGCCCGCGAGCGCATCGACCTCTTGGTGGATCCCGGCACCTTTGTGGAGATCGACCGTTTTGTCGTCCACCGCTGTCGCGACTTCGGGATGGACGGAGAGAAGAACCAGATCCTCGGCGACGGCGTCGTCACCGGCAGTGCTCGCATCGACGGCCGCGCGGTCTACCTCTACTCCCAGGACTTCACCGTCTTCGGCGGCAGCCTGTCCGAGACGCACGCCGCCAAGATCTGCAAGATCATGGACCTGGCGATGAAGATGGGCGTGCCCATCATCGGTCTCAACGACAGCGGTGGCGCCCGCATCCAGGAAGGAGTCGTCTCGCTCGGTGGTTACGCCGACATCTTCCTGCGCAACACCATGGCTAGCGGCGTCGTGCCCCAGATTAGCGCGATCATGGGCCCGTGCGCAGGTGGCGCGGTCTATTCGCCGTCGATCACCGACTTCATCCTGATGGTGGAGGGTACGAGCTTTCTGCACATCACCGGCCCCGACGTGGTCAAGACCGTCACCCACGAGGACACCACCAGCGAAGAGCTCGGTGGCGCTCGCGTGCACAGCGAAGTCAGCGGTGTGGCGCACTTCACGGCGCCGGACGACGCCACCTGTCTGATGCAGGTTCGCGAACTCCTGAGCTACGTTCCGCTCAACAATGGCGATGACCCACCGTTTCGCGCGACCGACGACGATCCCAACCGCATGGACGAGGCGCTCGACAGCATCGTCCCGCAGTCGAGCGACCAGCCGTATGACATGAAGCAAGTCGTCAAGCGAGTGGTCGACGACGGCAAGTTCTTCGAAGTGCATGCGCGCTACGCCAAGAACATGATCGTGGGGTTCGCTCGCCTTGGCGGGCGCTCCGTTGGCATTGTCGGCAACCAGCCCAATCACCTCGCCGGTGTGCTCGACATCAAGGCGTCGATCAAGGCCGCCCGGTTCATCCGCTTCTGCGACGCGTTCAACATCCCGCTGGTGACCTTCGAGGATGTGCCGGGTTTCATGCCGGGCAGGGACCAAGAGTGGGGTGGCATCATCACGCACGGCGCGAAGTTGCTCTACGCCTACTGCGAAGCGACGGTGCCGAAGATCACCGTGATCACGCGCAAGGCCTACGGTGGCGCCTACGACGTGATGAACAGCAAGCACATCCGTGCCGACCTCAATGTGGCGTGGCCGAACGCGGAGATTGCCGTCATGGGCGCCGAGGGTGCAGCCAAAATCGTGTTCCGACGCGAGATCGCGGCGGCCAAGGACCCAAAGGCCGAGGAGCAGCGCTTGGTCGCCGAGTACAAGGCGAAGTTCAACAACCCTTACATGGCAGCGGAACACGGCTACGTCGATGACGTGATCGAGCCACACCGCACGCGCCCGGTGCTGATTCAGGCGTTGGAGCTGTTGGCGAGCAAGCGCGACAGCAATCCACCGCGGAAGCACGGCAACATCCCGCTCTGACGAGCTGCCGTTCAGCCTCGGCTTGCCGGGGCGGCCTTGCAGCGCAGCAGGAGCCCGAGGCCGACAGCGCCGGCTAGCGCCGATGCGACCAGTACGGCGACCTTGGCGGCGCGGTAGGACTCAGGCACGCCGTGGAAGGCGAGTTCGTTGACGAACAGCGACATCGTGAAGCCGACGCCGGCGAGCCAAGCGGTGCCGTGCAGATGCTGCCAGGTGACCCCAGCCGGCAGCCCTGTTCGGAGTAGCTTGCAGGCGAGCCAAGTGGCGACCAACACGCCCACCGGCTTGCCCAGCAGAAGCCCCAGTGCCACTCCTTGCGCTGCCGTCGACGCAAACGTCGTCGCGAGCCCGGCCGAGAGGTCAACGCCGGCATTGGAGAGTGCGAAGAGGGGCACGATCACGTAGGCGATCCAGCCCTTGAGTGCATGCTCCATGCGCTGCAGCGGTGCCTGCACGTCGATGCAGTGCGCCGCCAGTTCGTGGATCACGTGCAGTTGTGCATCGTTGGTCCGGTCGGTTGGATCCGCGCCCTGGTCAAAGTCGTCGATCAATTCGCGCGTGCGGACCGAGAACTCGCGCTCGTCGAGTTTGCGCCGTGCGGGCACCGTGAACGCCAGGGCCACACCAGCAATCGTCGCGTGCACTCCCGACTCGAGGAACAAGAGCCAGATCGCAATACCGAGCAGCGCGTATGGGGTCGTGCGGCGGACGCCGAGTCGATTCAGCGCGTAGCTCGTGGCGACCAGAACGAGGCCGGTCGCGAGGTAGTGCCATTCGATCGCGGCAGTGTAGAAGACCGCGATCACGAGCACGGCGCCGAGGTCGTCGACGATCGCCAACGTGGCGAGGAACACCTTCAGCGTCGTTGGCACCCTCTTGCCGAGGATCGCCAGCAGCCCGAGTGCGAAGGCGATGTCCGTTGCCATTGGGATTCCCCATCCGGCTGCGGCGAGGGCATCGCCGCGGACCATCGCGACCACGGCGTAGAGCATCGCCGGCACCAGCATCCCGCCCAGTGCTGCTGCGACCGGTAAGGCCGCAGCACGCATGGACTGCAGCTGGCCGTCGATCACCTCGTGCTTGATCTCGAGGCCGATGAAGAAGAAGAACAGCACCATCAACCCGTCGTTGATCCAATGCGACAGGTGGTCGTCCAGAACGAGGTTGCCCAGCCGGATCGAGAAGTCCTGTTCGAAGAACTGGAACCAGCCCGCGCTGTACGCCGAGTTGGCCGCGGCGAGTGCGAGTGCCGTCGCCAAGATCAGCAGCAGCCCTGGCAGTACGCCGGAGTGTGCGAGGTTGCCGAGCCAAGACCGGTCCGACTTGCGAGGCTGCATGACGGCACCCTAGCCCGTTGTCGTGCCCCGACCAACGCGCAGCTTCGATCGATTGGTCAGCGGTCGTGGGCTGTCACGACGAGCCTCGTTCCAAAAAGCACCAGCAGCGCCGAGGCGCCGAGGCGGATCGTTGGCCGTTCGTCGAACCACAGCACTCCACCCGCGGCGGCCAACACGGGTACGGTCATTTGGACCATGGCCGCGGTGGTGGCCTTGATGCGTGCGAGCGCCGCGTACCACAGCACGTAGCCAAGGCCTGAGGTGATGGCCCCCGAGGTCACGGCGAGGCCGAAACCCTGGATCGTTATGCCATCCGCAGGCTCCGGGGCTACGGCGAAAGCCGCAACTGCGCAGACCGGAATGGCGCGCAGGAAGTTCGCCGCCGTAGTCGAGATCGGGTCCTGCTGTCCGCGGCCACGCAGCGAGTAAATACCCCAACTGACCCCGGCGATGGCCATCCACGCCGTGCCGACCGGATCTGGCGCCGAAACTCCGGGGAGTAGGAGTACGGCCAGTCCAGCGTTGGCGCAGCCGAATCCAGTCCAGACGCGGGCAGTCGGGCGTTCCCCGCGGGCGATGGCCCAGCCGATCATGGTGCTCTGAACCGCAGCAAAGAGGATCAGTGTTCCAGTCGCTGCGTCGAGTGCGACGTAGGCCAGCGAGAAGGCGATCGCGTAGCCACTGAGCGCCAACGCCGAGCACCAAGAGCCGCATTGGCGGACTGTGCGGACTCGCGGCTGCGACAGGGACAGCAGTAGGAGCAATGCGGCACCGGCGCTGACCCGGAGGAACGCGAAGTGGAGCGGGTCGATCGAAGCTGGACGCAGCGCGTGCCGACAGAGCAGGCTATTGCCGGCGAACGCCAGCATGGCCAGGGCTGCGAACAGGTGCGCTCGGCGTGCGGATTCGGCGCTGCTTTGCACTACAGCTCGACGGTCCGACCCTCGCGAGAGGAGCGATCTGCGGCCAACACGACGCGAAGGCTGTTGACGGCGTCCGCGAGATGCTGGGTGAGATCGAGGTCCTCGCGAATCGCACGCAGCAGGTACTGCTGCTCGCGACGACAGAGACCATCGTGGTCTGGTTCGTCGTTGGTGTCGATCCACTCATCGGGCTTGCGAAACTCGTCGCGGGCGTCGCGCTCCTGCCAATGCACCTTCAACGAGTTGGTCTTGGTATGCGTGTCGATGTCGGACGAGTCGCCCTTGCGTTCGCCGTCGCGGGCGAGGATCGAGACGCAGCCCTTGGGGCCGATCACATCCTTCACGAAGTATGCGACTTCACTCATCATCGGCCCCCAGCCCGCCTCGTACCAGCCCACGGAACCGTCGGCAAACGCGACCTGCAACTGGCCGTAGTTGTACATGCCGGGTTTCAGTTCGTCAGACAGCCTGGCCTGAATGGCGCTGACTCGCACTGGCTGGCTGCCGGTCATCTGGCACATCACGTCGACGTAGTGAACGCCGCAATCGACGATGGGCGACATCGAGTTCATCAGCGCCTTGTGGGTCGCCCAGTCCTTGCCCCGACTTTGCTGGTTCAGGTTCATGCGCATCACCAACGGCTTGCCGAGAGTGCGTGCCACCTCGATGAACTTCTGCCACGCCGGGTGCACGCGAAGGATGTAGCCGACGACCAGCTTGCGGTTCCGTTGTCTGGCGAGGTCCGCAATCGCCTGCGCTTGTTCCACACTCTCGGCGAGCGGCTTCTCACAGAAGACATGGCAACCGGCGTTCAACGCTGCCGTCGCGATGGCCGCGTGCGTGTCCGGGAAGGTGTTGATGGAGACCACGTCTGGCTTGGTCTCGCGCAATGCTGCCTCGAAGTCAGCGAACGTCGGGTAGCCGCCGAGTTCCTGACTCAGAGCGTCGCGCGAAGTCGCGCCTCGGCTCACGAGTCCACAGATGTCGAACTCAGGGAGTTGGTGGTAGGCGCGCGCGTGGCTGCGGCCCATGTTGCCGCAGCCGGCGACGAGGACGCGAAGAGGCTTCATGGTCCTCGTTCTAACGGCCGGCGCGGCGCGCGCCAGTGTCCGCATTGTGACCAACCGGCCAGATCTGGAGCTGCAGGCTCACTGCAGTTGTACGAGGACGCCAGGCGGAACCAAGACGCCGTCGATGGCGTGCACGACTCCGTTGCTGGCGAGCACATTGGCGGTCAGTACGCGGAAGCCACCGAGCAGCGGGCCGTTGGCGGACTGGGTGACCGGGATGGACGCACCTTGCAACGTCACAATGCCTTGGCCAACACGCAGGGCGACATCGGCCGCCGTCAGCGGTTGTGTGACGACGTGGAAACGCAGGACCTGTTGCAGGACGGGGCGGTTGATCGGCTGCAACAGTTGGGTCAGTAGGCCCGCCGGCAGGGCTGCAAAGGCGGCGTTGGTCGGTGCAAAGACCGTGAACGGACCAGTGGCAGCATCGGCGAAGGTGGCGGTGAGTTGCGCGGCGTCGAGCGCAGCGACGAGCGTCGAGAATCCTTGGCTCTGCGCGGTAGCGGCAATGGTGCTGGGGACCGAGAGCACCGCGTCGAGAACGTGGATCACGCCGTTGGTGCACGGGAGGTTGATTTGCGAGATGGCTACACCGTTGACGCGAGCCTGCCCGTTGGTCAGGGAGAACAAGACGTTCTGACCCTGAACCGAAGCCGCGAGCTCCGCTTCGACGGCATCGCTGGCCGTGACTCGCCCTGGCACCACGTGGTAGGTCAGGATGTTGGCGAGCTGGACTTGGTTCGCAGGCAGCAACAAGCTGTCGAGGGTCGCTTGTCCAAGAGCTGCGAATGCCGCATTGGTCGGCGCCAGCACGGTGAACGGGCCAGGCCCAGACAACGTGGTGGCGAGATTGGCAGCGCCGACGGCAGTCACAAGGGTGCTGAAGCCTCGACCTTGCAGTGTGCTCACCAGGCTCTGTGGTTGGGTCAGTACGCGGTCAACGATGTGAATCACGCCATTGGTGGCATCGCGATCCGCCAGGGTGACTCGCGCGTTGTTGATGAACAGGTTGCTGCCGACGGCATCGATCGTGATGGGCGCGCCATTCACGGTGTTGGCTGATGACAACGTGCTGGCGACCGTGGAGTTGAACTCCCCCGAGAGCAGGTGGTAGCGCAGGAGGTCGATGAGTTGCTGCCGGTTTTGCGGCAGCAAGAGACTGTCGAGCGTTCCCTGTGGAAGCGCAGCGAACGCTGCGTTGGACGGCGCGAACAAGGTGAACGGGCCAGTTCCGGCAAGGGTGCCTTCCAGGTCTGCGGCGTCCACAGCAGCCGCGAGAGTGCTGAGACCGAGGGTCTGCAGCGATGCCGTGATGGTGGTCGAAGCGCCAGCGGAGCCCGTGCCGTCGTTGCCGTTGGAGCAAGAGGACAACAGCAGTGCACTGCCGATCACCGGTGCGAAGAGGAACGTGAACTTCATGACAGGAGCAGATTGGGTCTTGGGTGGGATGGTCCTGCTCGTTGAGCAGTGCGTCTGCGTCCGAGGGGGTGCCGCGCGTTTCGCCGCAGTTCCGAAGCTGGATGCGCCATCACGCACGGTGTGCACGGCTGCCGTCGTTTTCGTTCACGGGGGCGCCTCACCAGCGGACTTCTTCCTACCCCGCATCCGCGGTGTTCCCTGCGAGCTCTCTACGCGGCGCGTTCTGGAGCAGGCAACTTGCTGCGGTGGAGCATCCTCAAGTTGCGCACGTAGATGAACCAGCCCGTCGCCTGACCCAGGACGCCGATGGGCTCCCTGCGCCAGATGAAGTAGACCAGCAGCATCGAGGCGCCGATCAGGCTCATCCACCAGAACGCCAACGGGACTACGGAGCGTTGTGCGCGTTCGCTGACGAGCCACTGCACGAGCATGCGCCCCGTGAACAGTACCTGACCGAGGAGACCGAGGAAGACCCAGGCAAAGCCTGCTGGCGACGACACGTTGAGCAGCACCTGCCATGGCCCGCGCGATCGTTGGTCATGGTGCAGTCGGCGCGCGAATGCGTCCGGCGTCAGCCACTGTTCTTCGCCGCTGTTGGCGCGGATGCGATAGTGGAAGGTGCCATCGTCGCGTTCGACGAGCAACGCGCGGTCCTCGGCGCCATCGAGTTGCACCTTCAGATCAATCCCCTCGGAGGGATGGCCGGACAGTGCTTCGACTCCGGCGATGGCGGCCCAGGCCAGCAATGCTGCGAGCACGAGCAGCTCCAGCAGGACGACGGACCGGCGGCGCATTGCCGTCGAGGATACGAGCCTGAGCTGCGATCGCCAGCGCGTGGCGGAGCGTTTGGCAATGCCCCTGCTTGCTGCTAGCCTCTGCCGCCTCATGCCGATGTTCCGACGTATTCTGATCGCCAATCGCGGCGAGATCGCGCTCCGCGTGATCCGTACGGCCCAGGAGATGGGCATCGAGACGGTTGCGGTCTTCAGCGATGCCGACCGCAACGCGCAGCACGTGCGCCGCGCATCGCATGCTGTGCATCTTGGGGGCAACAAGCCGAGCGAGAGTTACCTCGATATCGGCAAGATCATGGATGCCTGCAAGAAGTCTGGCGCGGATGCCGTGCATCCAGGCTACGGGTTTCTGAGCGAGAACGAGGACTTTGCCATCGCCTGCAAGGATGCGGGCGTGGAGTTCCTCGGACCGCCACCCAACGCGATCTTGTCGATGGGTGACAAGGTCGAAGCGCGCAAGATCGCGGACAAGGCCGGGGTGCCATTGGTGCCTGGTCTGCAAGAGGACATCAGCGAGAGTCGGCTCGCCGCAGCGGCCAAGCAGATCGGCTACCCGGTGATGCTGAAGGCGGCGGCGGGCGGCGGTGGCAAAGGCATCCGCATAGTCCGCGACGAGAAGGGTCTGACGGAAGCGTTCCAGTTGGCGAGTGCCGAAGCGCGCAGTGCGTTTGGCGACGACCGCATCTACCTCGAGAAGTTCGTCACGAGGCCGCGGCACGTCGAGATCCAGGTCATGGCCGACAAGCACGGCAACGTGGTCTTCTACGGCGAACGTGAGTGTTCCGTGCAGCGCCGCCACCAGAAGCTGATCGAGGAGTCGCCTTGTGCCGTGCTCACCCCGGAGTTGCGCGCCCAGATGGGCAAGGCCGCCTGCGACCTCGCTCGTACTGTCGGTTACGTCGGTGCGGGCACCGTCGAGTTCTTGTGGTCCGAGGGCAAGTTCTACTTCCTCGAGATGAACACGCGCTTGCAGGTGGAGCACCCGGTCACCGAAATGCGATTTGGTGTCGACTTGGTACGCGAACAGATCCGCGTCGGAGCCGGCCTGAAGCTCGAGCCGGTTGCCGAACCGCGCGGCCACTCGATCGAGGTTCGCATCAACGCCGAGGACCCGCAGACCTTCTTCCCGAGTCTCGGCAGGATCTCGCGACTGAACGTGCCCGGTGGGCCGGGCGTGCGCCTCGATTCGGCGATGTATCGCGGCCTCGAAGTGACTCCGTACTACGACTCGATGCTCGGCAAGCTGATCGTCCACGCGGCCGATCGCCCGCAAGCAATCGCTCGCATGGAGCGAGCTCTGCGCGAACTGCGCATCGTCGGCGTCGCGACCTCGGCGTCGGTCGCGCTGCGCACGATCCGAAGCCCTGAGTTCCTTTCTGGCGACTACGACACCGGAATTCTCGAGCGCATTGCCAAAGGGCCGTCGCCCGAACGCGTTGAGTTGGCGATGCTCGCCGCCGCCGCCGCGCGCTTCCTTGGTGCCGAACGAGCTGGCGCCGAAGTGGCCGCCAGTTCCGCGGCGCACGCGGCGAGTGCCCCTCGCTGGGCTCTCCTGGGCCGCGCCGAACGTCTGCGGAGACCAATCCGATGAAGTACTACTGCAAGTTTGAGGGTCAAGAGCGCGACTACACGTTTGTGCGCCGAGACAACCGGCTCCTCTGTACCAGTGGCGATCGCAGCTATGAGATGGACCTGTCGCTGGTTGGCGATGGAGCCCTGTTCTCGATGCTGGTCGATGGCCGGAGCTACGATGTTCTGGCCGATGTGCAACGCGAGAAGGTGGCGTTGCAAATGGTTGGCGAACGCTTCGTGGTGCATGTCGAGGACGATCGCGAGCGCGCGGCGCATGCGGCGGCGGGGCACAAGAGTTCTGGCAAGCGCGAACTGCGGGCCGCGATGCCCGGCATCGTCGTCGCGATCAAGGCCGCGGTCGGCGATGTGGTGGAGGAAGGACAGACGCTCGTTGTGCTCGAGGCGATGAAGATGCAGAACCCGCTCGGCTCCGAGTCCGCGGGCACGATCACGCGTGTGCTGGTGAAGACCGGTGAGGCGGTTGCCGGCGGCGCCTTGTTGATGGAGATGGAGTGACGAGCGCGGAGCGGTCCGAAGCGGCGCGAGCAGGGCGCGTGGGCGTGCTGTCGCGTGCTGCGCTGAGCCTCGTGTTGGCCGCCTGCGGCTCCGCGAGAGTTGCGACGACGCCGTTCTCCGGACCTCCTCCTACGGCCGTGTTGGTGTTGCCTCCGCGCGCGCTTGGCACTGGGGACAGCGTCGACCTGCGCTTCTTCGCCTATGGCGCGGACCGAGCGCTGCAGTCGCGCGGTTACCGGTCCTTGCCGCTTGGCGCCGGATTCGACCTTTGGCGTCGCTTTGGCGCCAGCCGACCGGATGAGCCAGAAGTCGACGTGCTGCGCCGACTCCAACATCAGGCGGGCATCGACGCGGTCCTGCTCCTCGAGGTCTCGGACTGGCGTGTGCAACAGGACTCGCGCCTCAGGAACGCCGACTGGGACGTCACCTGGCGCATGATCGAGGCTGCAACTGGCGCCGAGATTTGGCGGCACCGACTGCAAGGGCATTGGAGCCGAGCGCAAGAATCACCGACGCAAGCGAGAACGTGGACCGAGGAACCGCCGCCTGTCGAGATTGGTGGCACGCGCGGGGAGTCGTTCGCAAGTGAGAGAGAGTTGGCGGCCGGACTCCACCGTTCGGCTTTGGCTCGTCTACCGGCAATGACGCGATGAACGAGCCGGTGTTGGTAGAGGCATTGCCTGGACTCTGCGTCGCCATCCTTCGCGGCTCATTTCCTTCCCCTTTGCGCGAACTGCCGCACCTGCAGCCACCGACTTCGGCGCCCGAGCCGGATGTCGATCTGCGGACGACTGTGCGCGACGTGTTGCGTCAGCGCGGCTACAAACCGACCGGGCGGGGCAAACCGTCCTCTGAGTATCTGGCGGCGGCGCTTGCGGACGGACGATGGCCGTGCATCAACGCGGCGGTCGACGCCGGCAACCTCGTCTCGCTCGAAACGGGTTTGCCAATCAGTGTCGTGGACTTTGATCTGGTCCACGGAGAGCTGTCGATTCGGACCGCGGCACCGGAAACGCGTTACGTGTTCAACCACGGCGGCCAGGAAATCGAAGTCGGTGGGCTCATCTGTCTAGGGGATGCCGACGGCCCCTGCGCCAACGCGGTGAAGGATGCGCAGCGCACCAAAACTCGACCCGAGACAACGCGCGTGCTGGCGGTGCTCTGGGGCGTGGACCGGGGCGGACCACAACGTGTGCACGAGGCGGCCGCACAGCTGACGCGGCACTGGCAAGAACGCGGTGCCGAAGTGCTACGCGTCCCGCTGGTGCATACCGAGGACTGAGCAAGTCCGTGTCGCACCGCGGTGGCCGCGGCGCCATGGGCGAGTGCTAGGTCGCCAAAGAACGCGGTGGTCAATCCCTGCGGTTCACTGCTGCATCCAGTGCGCCTGCTTCTCGCCGGCAGATTTCAGGTAGCCGTCAGCCAAGCGCTCGCGGAGGAACATGCCGTAGAGGCTCTGCACCAGTTCGTGCAGCGCCAGCCAGTTGGCGGTGCGGTCGGCAGTGCGGTCGTTCTCGGATTCACATTCCTCGGCATCCTCGGGCATCTTCGCGCCCGAGAGCCGCAGCGACGCTCCGTCGACGGTCACGGACCATTGGCGGGGACCTTCCGCGACGATCATGCGCGCGCGGCGCAGTCGCCGCCCTTGACGCAGGGCGGTGCGCGCTTCTTCGGTCCGGGTCGGAAGGCCGTGGCGCAAGGTCTGCTCGGTGTCGTCGTCGCTCGGCGCGGAGAAGGTCAGAAAGTCGTCGAGTGCCACGCCTACCACGCGGCCGCCTGGCAGATGGAACTCCCCACCTTCGGTCTCCCAGCGGAACCAGATCCAGGTGAGGAACTCTTCGCCGAGGAAGCCATGCGTCTCCGCGCCGCTTGGCGCGGTCTTCGGTTCGTGCTTCACGCGTGTTGCTCCTGTTCCGCGAGTGTGGTTCGGCGGCGCGGCTCGTCGGAGGGTTCTGACTTTGGCCACCGGATCGGTTCCGCGCGTTGCAGCTTGTGCATCGTCTCCGGGTCGAGGCCGGCTTGGAATCCAAGCTGCAGCGGATCGGACTTCTCCAGCGGCATCTGGAACGTCTGGAAGAAGAGCTGATGGAACGACTCGCCGACGGACTTGCTGGTGTTCAGCAGGATCAAGGTCCGGCGGTCGTGGTAGAGCAGCGCGTCCACCATGTTGATGGTCGGCAGCACGCGCGGCAGCAGCTTGTCCATCAAGTCGTCCTTGAGCTCCCGCCGCTCCTTCGCGGACAGCTTCTTGCCCTTTGCCTTTTCGGCGACGTCGCGGTGGATCTGCAGCCACTTGCGCGGCAACTGCTTCTTGTCGATGCGCATGCGCAGCCACGTGGCCAAGCCGGCGTCGAGGTCCTCGATCGCGAAGCTGTCGCCAGTTGGGTCGACCGCAGTTACCCAGCCGGTCGAGACTTCTTCGCTAGCAGCGTCCTGGATGGTGCGGAAACGACGCTGTTGCAGGGCTGCGGCAAAGGCTTCGTCGCGGGGATCCAGCATTTTGCCTTGCCAGAAGAACGCGACGGCGCCGCCACTGCGGCGGATGCTCGGCATGGGGACCCTCCCTAGGGTGCGGTGCTCAGTTGCAGGGATTTGTGCAGGGATTTGGAACCGAGTGGATCCAAACCATCGGACTTGGTGGGCGGCGGGTCAGGGGTTGACCCGCGAGGTTCAGAGGCGGGGTTACTTGCCGCCGTCGGCCTTCTTCGTCGGCGCTTCCGGAGTGACGAGGGTCTCGGCCTTCAGCTCGCGGCCGTCCAACTTGGGGCTCGCCGCCGGGACCATAGGACGCAGCGAGGGCGGTAGCATCAGCAACGCGGCATCGTCGCGAACGACGAGATCGATCTGGCCGGTCATGGCCATGTTGCGGACCTTGTCCATGTCACCTGGGTCGCTGTTGTAGGGGATGAACAACAGGCGAACCTCAGCGAGGTCCCCAGCATCCTGGTCCGACTTCTGGATCTTGTCGACCGCGACGATCGCATAGCCAGTGGCGCCGCGAATCGGTTCCGACACCCTGCCTGCGGGAGTCGTGAACGCGGTGCGCTCGATCTCCAAGCCGAAGGGCGAGAAGCGGGTGATCTGGACCTTGCCTTCCTGCGCGATGTTCGGTCCGCGACCATAGCGGTTCTGGACTTCGGCAAAGGTCTTGCCGTCGGCGAGCTCTTTCACCGCATCCCCAATCTGACTCTCGGCCTCCAGGCGCGACTCTTCAAACGCGGCGAGCACGGCTTCGAGACGGATCACTTCGAGGACCGCGCGTTGCTGGCGAGACGATTCGTCACCGGCAGCTGGCACAGTTGCCAGATACTCCAGCACGGGTTGGAGGTCGCTGCGGCGAACCGGGCGGCCTTGCACCACCAACAGCACATCTTCGGGAAGGCTCTTCAGCTCGTCATTGGTCATGCGCCGAGCGGGCTGTGGCTGCGCTGGCTGCGGCGGGGTGACGGTGGCCGTTGCGCTCGTTCCGGCATCGATCCGGCGCGCGTCGAAGGAGCGCTTCTGCAGGCGGTCGCGAAGAGGCTGGACTCCCAGTGCTGCCCGCTGCTCGATGAACTGGATCTCGCTCTTCAAGCGCTCGATGTCGCGCTTCAGGTCATCGAGCCGCTCGGCTGCTGTGCGCGCTGGTGCCATCGGCACGACAGGATTTTGGCCACCCAATGGCGAGCCGCCCGGGATTTGGGCCAGCAAGGTCGAAGAGAGTGCGGAGAGGAGCGCGGCCGCGGAGAGCGTTCGCAGGAGTAGGGGGCGAAGGACCATGGAAGTGTGGATGGAACGGGAACCGGGTGAGGAATGAAAGGGGGGGTGGCCAGAACGTGCAAGGGTCTGCGAAGCCTCCCTATCTGGGATCGCACTCGGGTGGTGTCCCCCGCGCCTGCAGCGTTCAGTGGCCGGCGGGGGCCGCCGCGGCCGCAGCTACCCGGCAACGGCCGTCAAAGAAGTCGGCCATCGAGCTCACCAATGGATCGAGGGCCAGAGCGGCGGTGTAGTGCCCGAGCGGAATCGACAGTCGCTCGGGTCGGCCGAGAGCTTCCCACAGCAGGTCCTGGTGGGCCGGTCGGACGACATCGTCGAACGAGGTCGCGACCAGGAAGACCCGGTCGGTGGCGACGTACGGCGCATAGCGAAGCGGATCGGAATGCAGGCTCGCTCGGAGTTCCTGGAACAGCGGTGTGCCAGCAAGGCCGTCGACATCCCGGCGCCACTCGCGCCACTTCAGGATCCTCGGTTCATTGCTATCGACCATGATCGACGCGAGATCCGCCCCGGCGAGGCACATGGCTGAGCCGGCGAGACCGGGCTCGACGGCAGTGAGAAGCGTCGTGACGATGCCGCCCATCGAGATGCCACAGGCGAAGGTCGCTTTTGGGCTGACTTCCCGGCAGTTGGCGAGCCATTCCAGCATGGCCCGCTGGTGGATCACCGAACGCACAAGGAGGCGTTCGAGATCGGGCCCGCGCTGGGGCGGTTTCAGGGCTGGCCCAGCTCGGTCACAGAACACAACGTGGTAGCCGCGGGTGACGAAGCGTGCGGCCATCGTGCGCAACAGTTCCTGCCCGCCGGCGAGGATGGGCACCAAGAGCACGAGTGGCGCGTCCTGGCGGGCCGCACGATGCAGTTGGAAGTGCACGGTCTCCGGGCCGCAGGAAAGATCTCCGGAGAGCCCATGGGTCCCCGGCATTGGCTCCAGGCGAATCAACTCCACCGGACCAGGCAGGTCGAACGTGGCGCGCGCCCACGCTGGCATCGGCAGTGGTGGGCGAGGGTAGGTGGGAGCATCGACGAATGTGCAACCAGCTAGGAGCACAGTGAGGGCTGCGGCGAGGCGCGTCATCATCCGCATGCGGCAGTTCGGATCAGAAGAGATGGACGGCGTAGAGCAGAATGCCGGCGGAACCGTCCATGGGCGACTCAAACAGCGAGTAGACCGACGATGTCGTCAGGAAGTCGAGATCGTCGCCGGCGACGAGGTGGACACTGGTTTTCGCCGAGACTTCCCAGCGGAGGTCGGCTCGAAGGCGCCACGCGGCGTCGTCGTAGCGTTGCCGTGCGCGCAGATCGAGGAACACGTCATCCGCAACCGGTAGCGAGTAGCCGAGCTTCAACTGCTCTTGCGTTGTGCCCACGCGCAAGCCGGCTCGCAGGTAGGCAACCTCGAGCGGATCGGATGGTCGATTGACCCGCACCCGCATCGACATGCGGCCGAGATCGGTGTCGTCATCCGCGTTGGCGGTATCGTCGAGCAAGGAAGCGTTTGCTTGGCGCAATTCGTCGAGCTGGACTTCGAAGGTCGAGATCCACGCCGTTCGTCGCAGCATCTGCTGGAGCGGACGTCGCAGCAGTCGCGGGCCATTCTCGGCAAACCACAGCGCTTCGTCGTCAGCTCGCAGCTCGTCGGCGCGGAGGTCAATGCCTGGGCTTTGCATGTCCAAGCCCTGCATCGCCAGTGCGGGCGTGCCGATCTCGCGGCGAAGGCGGCGGCGGTCTTCGCCCATGAGGTCGTCGAGGAAGCGCAGCGCGACGTTGGCAGCCGGATCCTCGTTGGCAACTGGATCCTCTCTGGTTTCCGCCCAGGCGTGGCGGTTTGTGCGTTCACGGACCAACATGGGCTGATAACTGCGCACTCCAGGGAGCGTGCCCCGCTGCTCCTCGGCCCGCTCGATGGCAACTTGCGGGGCGCGGACTGCGATCGCAGCGTCTTCGGCCATCGGCGGCAGAAACTCGACGCCGAGGCAGATCGGGTTGCCGTGAGCGAGCCGCTGCAGGCCCGGAATGGCGCGTGCAAGGTCCGGTGTTGGCATGGCATCGCATCGCGGCGGCTGCGTTGCGCAGCCGGCCAGCAGGCACGTGGCGATGCCAAGCCTGATCTTCATGGAGCCCAGAATCGCGCCGCGTGTGCTGGCGCCGTTTGGTTAGCCCGTTGCTCGCCCAGGCGGTGGGGTCACCGAATCCTGCGCGCGCACGCGACAGTCTACACGTCTTGCGACCCGTGGTTTCCGCGGCTGTGCGAACGCACCGATGACAACGGCGAATACGCCCCGAGATTTTTTTCCGCCAAGGGTTGGGGATTGGCTGGCGGTCAGTTGACGGCGCGCCGGCGCAGCCCGTCGCTGGGGCGGAAACGCGGATCACTGGTGCGAGCAAGCTCGTCGAGGGCGCCGACAATCGTCTTGAGGCCCTCGGACTTTGCGTAGCCGGTGATGCCCCCAAGGAATGGCGGGAAGCCAATGCCCATTACCAGTCCGAGGTCTAGGTCCTGTTCGGCTGCGACGACGCCATCGTCGAGACAGCGATAGGCCTCGTCGACCAGAGGATAGACCAGTCGCTGCACCACCTCGCTACGCGAGGCTTCGCGTTTTGGTACTCCACGCTGTTCGCGAACGGTCTCAAGGACCTTTCGCCCCGGGCCCACGCCCTTGCCATCCTTGCCGTAGATGCCGCCGCCGGTCTTCTTGCCAAGGGCTTTGGCTGCGACCATCGCCGAGAACAGGGCGCACGGCTGCATGCGCTCGGCGAACGCGCCCTGCATGACTTCGCTCACCTTGGTGGCGACGTCGAAACCGATTTCATCGAGCAAGCGACACGGCCCCATTGGCATTCCGAAGTCGAGGATTACACGATCGAGGAACTCGGGGTCGTTGCCTTCCACCAGCAGTCGCGCCGCCTCGTTGAGGTACGGCGAGAGGCAGCGGTTGACCAGGAAGCCAGGAGAGTCGCCGACCACGATCGGGAATTTGCCCAGGCGCGTCGCGAGTCGGCAGGCAGTGGCGACGGCGGCGTCGCTCGTCCGCTTGCCGCGGATCACCTCGATGAGCGGCATCTTCTCGGGTGGATTGAAGAAGTGGATCCCGACCACTCGTTCCGGGTGCGGAACGGCGTCGGCCATGGCATCGACCGGCAAGGAACTCGTGTTGGTAGCCACGATCGCATTCGCCGGCAGCCCGGCTGCGACAGCCTGTGCCATCAACTTGCGCTTCACACCCAGGTCTTCCACGACGGCTTCGAGCCACAGGTCGACGTTGGCGAGGCCGCCCCATTCGCTGGCGACCGCCAAGCGATCTTGGATGGCCTGGGCCTCGTGCTTCTGCAGTTGCTTGCGCGACACGCGCCGCGAAAGGTCCTGCTGCAGCCGTGCCTTGGCCTTGGCGAGTGCCTCGCCGGACAGATCGCAGAGACGGGTTGCGATGCCCTTGTTCGCGAGTTGGCCGGCGATGCCGGCGCCCATGACACCGCCACCAACGATCAGTGCGCGCTTGCAGTCCTTGGCACCATCACTCTTACCGAGTCGCTTGCTGCGCTCCGTCAGGAAGAACAGCTGTGTCAGTGCTTTGCTGACCGGCGTCGCGATCATCTCGCCGAGCGCCTGTGCTTCGGCGGCAAAGCCCTGTTCTGGCGACACGGTGATTGCCTTGATGCAGAGCTCGAGCGCCTGCTTAGGCGCCGGATAGAAACGTGCCTGTCCCTTGTTCAGTGCCTTGCGCGCGGCGTTGACGGCGAGTGCGCGCAGCGGCGTCTTGCTGAACCAATAGGCTTGACCACGAAGCGTGCGGGTCGGAGCCTTCTTGCCAGCCGCCACAAGGCGTTCCAGTTCTTCGAATGCGATGTCGAGCAACTTCGAAGAGGGCGCGATGCGGTCGACGAGTCCCTTCTTTCGCGCCGGATACGGCCGCAGCAGCTTGCCGTTCAGAATCAGATCGAGCGCCGTCGGCAGGCCGACGAGACGCGTCATGTTCTGCGTGCCGCCAAAGCCCGGGACAATGCCGAGCTTGGTCTCGGGCAGGCCGATCTGGGTCGACGGATGGTCGCTGGCGACGCGAACATCGCAGAACAGCGCGAGTTCGCAGCCGCCGCCGACGCATGGACCTTCGATCGCCGCCGCAACTGGGACCGCGAGCTTCTGGCAACGCTCGAAGATCGAGCGACCGAGAACGGCGGCGTCACGGCCCTCGGCGACAGTCTGGATGGAGTGAATCAAACCGATGTCAGCCCCGGCGCAGAACATCGCGGCGCCGGGGCCGGTGATCACGACTCCCCTTAGTCCAGTCGTGGAGGCGAGCTGCTGTAGCGCGCGATCAAGAGCCAGAAGTCGTTCCTTCGTGAACGTGACGACGGACTCCTCGGGGCGACCAAGGCGCAGAACTGCGAAGCCGCGTGCGTTCACTTGTAGCGGCAGGTGCAGCATTCCGGTCGTGGCGGCTTCAGGACGGGTCTCGGTGATGTTCATGAGTGTCAGACCGCTTCGAGGATCAATGCTTGGCCCTGGCCGCCACCGATACACAGTGAGGCGAGCCCGAAACGCTTCTTCTGCCGACGCAACTCATGTGCGAGGGTTAGAGGCAAGCGAGCGCCAGAGGCGGCGATGGGGTGGCCGAGTGCGATGGCGCCACCGTTGACGTTGAGTTTTCGGCTGTCGAGTTCGCCGATGGCTTCCGACAAACCGAGTTCGCGGTGGCAGTAGTCGTCACTCGCGAAGGCCTTCTGGCAACCGAGCACTTGCGCGGCAAAAGCTTCGTTGATCTCCACCAGATCGAGGTCGGAGAACTGGATGCCAGCTTGCTGCAACGCACGCGGTGTCGCGTGGACAGGGCCCAGTCCCATGAACTCTGGCGACAGACCCACTCGTGCGTGGCCGCGAATGACGGCCAGAGGTTGCAGGCCGAGCGCTTTGGCTCGTGCGAGCGACATGCACAGCATGCCCACGGCTCCGTCCGTGAGTTGACAGGCGTTTCCGACCGTGACATCGCCAGCGTTCTTGTCGAACACGGGGCGCAGCTTGGCCAGCGCTTCCATCGTCTGGCCTTGGCGCACGCCATCGTCGCTGCTGATCATCGCAGCAAAATGCGGTTGGCTCGCGAATGGTGCGATCTCGACTGCGAATCGGTTTGCCGCGATCGCAGCTTCCGCACGTTGGTGGCTCTGCAATGAGAATGCATCCATTGCGGCGCGGTCGATGCCGAACAGTCGAGCGACGTTTTCGGCCGTGTTGCCCATCATCAATCCGGTGATGGGGTCAGTCAGACCTTCCACCACAGCGACCCGGGGCTTCATCGACGACACTCGGAACTTGGACAGCGCCATGAGTCGCTGAGTGACGCTGCGCGCCTTCTGCAAACCCGTGAAGAACTTGACCAGTCGCTTGCCCATGAGCAACGGGAAGTTGCTCATCGACTCGGCCCCGCCGACGAGAAAGACCTCGCCGTCGCCGGCCCGCAAGCGCTGTTCGGCTGCCAGCAGTGCTTCCATGCCGGAGGCACAGTTGCGCATCACGGTGACGGCGGGGATCTCCTTGGGGAGTCCCGAGCGCAGGGCTGCAACGCGCGCGACGTTGGCTTCGGCGGCGTCAGGTCCCGCGCAGCCGAGGATCACTTCATCGATTGCCTTCGGATCGATGCCGGTGCGGTCGAGCACTTCGCGGAAAACATGGGTGGCGAGGTCGGCGGCGCTGGCTCCTGCGAGTGCACCTCCAGCCTTGCAGAATGGCGTACGCCAGCCGGCGACGATTGCCAGATCAAGATCGTGATTGGTCATGATTTCGGCCTCGCATCGACGAAGCGCTTCTCCTTCATCTCGGTCTCCATGCCGATCTTCCGGAGCATCGCGTCGAGGCCGAGGAACTCGACTCGATTCGGCGCGATCTCCAGTCGGCCCTTGAACTGCTCACGCACCTGCTTGGCGATGACTTCGCGCATCGCTTCGTCGCGCACCGTGAGGTGGACAATCATCTCGTCGACCTCCAGAGGGTCATCGTCCTTCTTGCGCAGTTCGATCTGCCACTCTTCGACTTCGGCGATACCGCCGAGCACCACAGCGCAGTCTTCGAGATTCACAAGCGTGCCCTTGACCTTGAGAAGTTGGAGGTCCTTGAGCGACGACTCACGCGTGAGATCGCTGCTGATCCTGGGTACGGTACGGCCGCAGTGAGGGCAGGGATCGTATTGGATACCGCCGCGGACCAGGTCGCCGGTGCGATAGCGGAAGACCGTGCTGGCTCGCGCCTGTAGCGGGGTGAAGACCAACTCGCCGTCGCACCCTTCGGGCACAACTTCACCGGTCTTCGGATCTACGACTTCGAAGATCGCCATGTCCGGATAGAGGTGGTAGCCCGTGTAACTGTTGTCTTGGGTGGGACACTCAGCGAAGGCCATCCGCGCTTCGGTGAACCCATAGGTGCCGAACACGCGGACCTCTCGTGCGCCCATGCTGCCAAGGAGATCTCGGATCTTCTGCTTGAGGCCTGGTGGAACTCGCTCGGCACCGAGCACGACGGACTGAATCGAGGACAGGTCGAGGTGCTCTGCGGCGGCTTTGCGCAGCAGGTGGTAGATGTAACCGGGAACGCCGATCAGGGCTTCGGCCCGCAGTCGCGCGATTGCACGCAGGTCGCCCGTGCTGCCCATCACCTTCCCGCCGCCGGTTGACAGTGCCATCATCCCGGTTGCTTGCCCGGCGAAGAACACTTGCCAGAACGCAAGATGCGGCGCGTAGGGGAACACATTGGCGATGCGCAACTCCGAGTGGAGTCCCATCACGTCCACCAGACGGGCACCGGTTGTGTGCAGGTTCTGGATGTCCTTCGGTGAATAGAAGAACGGTACCGGTTCCGCCGAGCGACCGGTCGTGAACGTCATGAAGCAGGGGTAGAACTCGTTGCGGAGCTTCTCGCGCACCGAGGCTACACCCTTGGTCCACTTCTGCAGCAGCAGCGGGAGCTTGCGCGACAGGGGCCAGGCTTGTTTGAGAGACTGCGGATCTGGCTGCAGGATGAACCGCTTGAAGCGTTGCGGGTCGGCCTCCGTCGGCAGCAGATCGCGCTTGCCCGACAACGGCAATCTTCGCAAGTCGTCGATCGTTCGAATTTGCTCCGGACGGACGCCGGCGCGATCGAACTGCTCCTTGTAGAAGGAGCTGAACGGATAGAGGTACTCGCGCACGTAGCGCTGCAGCAGGCGGTCCTGCAGGCGACGCTGTTCGGTGCGCGGCATGCGCTGTAGTTCACGCCACGAGGTCATGTCAATCCGATCGCAAGACCGGTTCCTTCTTCTCCTATCAACCCTGGCCGTCGCAGTTATCGAAGACGTTCCTTCAGACTGCTGCGGACTCGCTCCGATCTATCGGTTGATCGGCCGCCATTACTTGCGCACGACGTCGCAGGTTCGGTTGCACGAAGCTCTTGCCGCAACGTGTCCCACCCCAACGACAGCAACGACCGGGTTCGCTCGAGCCGAGAATCGGGCCTCTCCGTACAGCGGGCGGAGCCGTCGCGCCGCACCGTACTGGTCCTCGGCGGCGGCGGCATGCGCGGCTACTGCCATATCGGTGTCATCCGTGCCATCGAACGGTTGGGTATCCGCATCGACGAAGTCGTCGGCACGAGCATGGGTGCGGTGATGGGCGGGTTGTACGCGACTGGAATGGATAGTCGTCGCATCGAGGAAGTTGCGTCACAGATCACGTTCAAGGACTACTTCAAGCTGAACTTGTTGAAGTTCCTGGTGAAGGGCTACCGCCACGCTTCGGTTTACAAGGGCAAGACCTTCCTCCAATTCCTGCGGCGATGGCTGCCGCAGCAGCACTTTGCCGAGCTGCCGCGACCGTTCTTCTGCAACGCCTTGTCCTTGAAGACCGGACGTTCCCAGTTCTTCGGGCTACCGGGCGCCGACGAGGTCCCGGTCGGCGATGCGGTCTATGCCAGCGCCTGCTTGCCGGCGGTGTTCGAACCGATGGAACTGCTGGGCGATCATTACATCGACGGTGGCATGACCGAGACACTCGGCTTGAGGCTGGCGAAGGCGCGCAAGCCGGATCTGGTGATCGCAGTGGATCTGTCGCATCGTGACCTGCACGCGGAGACCGACTACCGCGCGAGCCTGCCACACATCCTCTCGCAGACGTACGAGATCATGGGCATGGCTCTCAACGAGCAGAACCTGCATCGCTACGTCGACGATCGCACTGTCCTGATCAAGCCCAAGGTCTCGCACATAGGTCTGTTGGACATGCCGGATGTGACCGAGATCGTGCGTCTCGGCGAACGCGAGGCCCTCGAGGTGCTGACCACGCACCCCTTGACTCGCTACCACTGTGATCCGGTGGTCGTGGCCGAAGAGGATCGCATCGCTTCGTCACCGCGCGATCATGTGCGTCTTCACGTCGACATGAACGCCTGCATCCACTGCGGGATCTGTGCTGCCACGTGCGTGACCAGCGGCTTTGCCGCCGTTCCGATCGGAGACGTCGTGCGCAAGTTGCACAACTACGAGTGTACTCGCGATGGTGCCTGCGAACGCAACTGCCCAACCGGCGCGATCCGGCTAGGCAATCTGTAGCGCGCGGTTACTTCAGGGCTTTGTCGGGCTTCGTCGGCTGTGACGAGCTGTTCGCCGTCGGTGCGTGCAGCTCAAGATCGACATAGGCGATGCCCCATGGCATGGGGGCGTCACTGCCGCGCGTGACTTCACCGAACTGCAGAGTCTGCAGCAGGGAGAGCCCTTCCTCCTCGCCGCCGCCACGCACTGTCGTCGGCGCTGCTTGCGCGAACGGTCGGAAGTCCGCAAAGCGGGGCGTTGCGAACACCAGGTAGCGATCGACCATCGGTCGGTTGCGAAGCCAAGCCGCAGACGGTCCGACCTGCACCCGCACTGGGAACACCTCCCCTGCGTGGATCAGGTTGCTGTTGCGGTCGTTTCCCAACACCAGTGTGATCGCACGATCTTCTTGCACCGAGAGCACGGCGACGAACAGGTCCTCGTCGCTCCGGTTGGCGATCTCGAGGACGACTATCGCCCCGCTGTCTCTGCGGTCGTCGAGCAGAGGGGCAGTGACGCGGATGTGCGATCCCTTCGCCCTGGCATCGATCGTGGCGGCGGCCACACGCAGTGTCCGGCCGTCCTCCGTGACCTCGCACTGCTCCGGTAATGCGGGTCTGACGCAGACTTCGATTGGGTGAACTCCGCGAGCGGCGACAGCGTCCCAGAGGAAGCGGAAATTGGTCTCGCGGAACAACAGTGCCTGGACGGCGGTCGGTTCGTCCTTGGCTCGCGCAATCGTCTCTCCGTTTCGCTTGCGAAGCTCCACTTCGTCAGCGACGCGCGCAAGTTGGTAGTCAGCGTGGTCCGCGTCAGTGGCGATGCCGTAGGCGCACTGCGCGATGAGCTCCTGAGCCTTGTCGTCGGGTAAGCAAACGGACAGTGGGGACCGACCATCGAGCTTGCCGGTCGGGACCGCCCAAAGTGCCTTCCCGTACTTCGCTGGACCGTTCAGCTTAACGGTCGTAGTTGCTCCTCGGACGTCGATCACGGATGCGCCGGCTACGCGCTTGCCGTCGATGTCGCGGAGGTCAAAGGTCGTCTCCTTGCCGATGCCGTGGATGCGACCGGCGCCGATCTGCAAGTCACCGGCAGGTGAGAACTCGACGACGTAACCCAGCGGTACCGGCCTCGCCGTGCCACTCAACATCGCTCGCGAGACCTTGCCGATGGCGTCCACGTATTGTGCTGGCCGCGAGCCCATGCGACCGGCGATCCGCGCGCGGACCGTCTCGACGACCTCGCGCCACGATGCGGTTGCTGGCAGTTCTCGCATGGCTTGGCACAGGAACCAAGTGAGGGTCCCGTGCACTCGACCCCCGGCTTCGATTTCGCCGGCTTCTTCATGCGCCGCGCAGGCGGCGATCTGGACCACGTGGAGAAGCTCCGACCCCAGGTCATCATCCTCGAGGAGCGCGACGGTCTCCGGCCAGAACTGTTTGCGAGCCAAGAGATCGTGCGGCTGGTCGCCATCGGCTTCGCCGCGAACTCCGAGCTGCTCGCCGCCACGCGACAGTCCACCGGAGTGGCAGCAGTCGGTTACGAGCACGACGTCGCGAGACTTCAATGCTGCAAGCAGCGAATGAAGTTCGTCGTCGGCGAGGTCGTAGCTGCCGTTCCAGGCGCCCTTGCGACTGTCATGGGCCAGCATGGTCTGGTCCTTGTTCGGCTCGTAGTCACCGGCTGCAGCGCGGTCCTTCTGCGACGGGTCGGGAACTTGGGAACCATGACCGCTGAACCAGAAGACGACCTTGGTGTCCTTGCCGGCCCTTTCGATGAGGTGTGTGTAGAAGGCGCGCACGATCGCCTCGTGCGTGGCCTGTTCGGACTTGAGTGTGACGATGTCTTCGGGGCGAAACCCGAAGCGTTCGACGAGCACCTCGGCGACCAGCTGGATGTCGTTTTCACAGCCGCGCAGGGTTTTCCACTCGCCTTCGGTCGGCTGGGCGTAGCGATCGACGCCGACGAGCAGCGCCAGAGTCTTGGGCGACTCCTGCGCCGGGCTCTGAGCGACCGCGTGGGCGGCCAGCATGATCAGGGCAACGAACCAGAACCGGAGCCGGACTGCTGCTAGGTGGGATGGGAGCATGGGCTGTTTGTGGCGTTGGGTGGGATTTCAGGTCGGAGCGGCAGTCCCTTGGCTCGACGATCTCCGTTTCGCCGGTAACATACGCTGCGGGATGAACCCACTCACACAGACCCTCGAACTTGTCAAGCAAGCACAAGGCGGCGACCGCGACGCGCTGTCACGGTTGTTCGAACGCTACTACGAACGGGCAAGGCGCTCGGTTCGGGCTCGCCTGGGGCAGAAGCTTCGAGCCTCGCTCGATTCGGGGGATGTCTTGCAGCAGACCTTCTTCAAGGCGTTCCAGATCTTCGATCGCTTCGAGATGCGCCATGAGGGCAGCCTGATTCACTGGCTCGCGGAAATCGCCGCCGGCCAGATCCGCGACGAGGCCGATCGCGTTGGCTCCAAGAAGCGTACGGCACCGGGCGGTCTGCAATCGCTCGACGCGCAGTTCGGCGAAGCGAGCGGCAACTTGGCACAGTTGGTTCCGGGGGCTGTCACTGGGCCGCAAGGTCAGTCGATCCAGCGCGAGCAGGAGGCCGCTGTCGAGGACTGCCTCGAGTGCTTGCCCGAGGAGCACCGGAACTGCATCGTCCTGCGCGACTATGACGGCCTCGAGTGGCTCGAGGTGGCGCAGAAGCTCGGCAAGAACACGGATTCTGCGGCGCGCGAACTGCATCGGCGCGCCCTGGTGCTGCTCGCGCGCTGCATGAAGCAGCATGGCCGTGACGGCGCGATTGCAGCCCTCTGAACGAATGCCTGCGGGTTGCCACCAGCTTCCCCTCGTTCCCCAGGTGACGGCATGAATCACGAAGACGACCCAGTGGACTTGTTGGCGATGGAGTACCTGGCGGCACAGGAGGTCGGGGAGGTGCCGGACCTGGATGCGCTGGTGCAGCGGTTGCCGACCGAGGAGCAGCGGCGCGAACTGCGGTCGATCTGCCTGGCAGCGAATGCGGCGATGGCTGTGTTCCCCGAGCTTCACAAACCGCAGGCGCTGATTGCTGGTCGCTACCGACTGCTCGAGCTGATCGGTAGCGGCGGTTACGGCAAAGTCTGGCGCGCGCGGGACGAGAAGATCGGTCGGGACGTGGCCCTGAAGCTGTTCCACTCGCTGCGCGAGGACAGCGCAATTTTGCGCGACCTGCAACGAGAGCAGCGTGCTCTGGCAGGGCTCCATCACGACGGCATCGTGCGCTTGCTCGATTCGGGCAAGCATGAGGAGGCTCACTTCCTGGCAATGGAGCTGGTCGAGGGTCGATCTCTGGATCACGTGCTGCGCACGTTGGTCGCGGCTGGCGTCTATCCGCCGACCCGCGAATGCGTCGAACGCGTAATCGAGCCGGCGAGGGCCGCGGAGTCGTCGAGACTGGACGGCGAATGGTTTCGAACCGTGGCACTGTGGGTCGCCGATGTGGCCTTGGCGCTGGCCGCCGCGCACGCGCATCAGCCGGATCGGGTCGTGCACCGCGATTTGAAGCCCGGCAACGTCTTGATGCGGCGCGGCGGGCGCCCGGTGTTGGTCGACTTCGGTCTAGCCGGGATCGGCCACAGCGAAGGCGACGTCACCGGCCGTCTGTTCGGTACCGTGGCCTATCTCGCGCCCGAACAGATCTACCGCGGCAAGACTGGGAAGGACGAGCTGACGGATCTCTACCAGGCCGGGCTTCTGCTCTACGAACTGCTGACGCTGCAGCGCGCGTTCGCCGACGATGGGCGAACCAAGCTGCTGCAATCCGTCGCCGAGGGGACGTTCCGCAAGCCGCGCGATGTTCGCCGACAGATTCCGCGCGAACTCGAAGACATCTGCCTTCGAGCCATGGAGCGTGATCCTGCCCGCCGCTACCCGAGCGCAGTTGCCATGCGCGACGACCTTGAACGCTGGCTTGACGGGCAGTTGCCGTATGCGAGCCGACTCGGTTCGATTGGCCGCGCCATGCGGACCGGACGCCACGTCGTGCGCCGGCATCGCATCGCTGCATCTTTGATTGCAGCGCTGTACGTCGTCGCACTGTCGAGTTGGTGGCTGCGGCCTTCCACCGCCAATCTCGTCGCCCGTCTTGGTGCTGCCGCCTGCGTCGTGGAGATCGACGGGCACGCCGGCGTGATGGTATGGGAGCGCCGCACCGGCACCGACGGCGAGTTGCAGGTTGAGCCCAGGCGCACCCAGGTGGGAGGCCGAACAGCCGCGATGGTTCACGATCTGGCGAGTGGCCTCCACCGGCTCGACTTTGCACCGAGGTTGATCGATCCCGATGGTGGTGCGCTGATCGCTCGAGCGATCCACCTCAACGAAGTCCGCGACTACGAGATCGTCTGCGCCGCAGCGCACACCTTGGCTCGCGAACGGGAACGCGGTCTCGCGCTCCGTGAGATGGTGGCGCTGGCCGAGGAGTTGGGGACCGGGGCCCGTGGTGGTGAGTCGATCGGCCCAGTCGACGTCGAGTCCTTGTTTCGTTGAGGCCGCCGGCGAGTCATCAGGAGGCTCGACGCAACGGGGCGGCCGATCGCCGCGAGCCCAATCGCTGCGAGCCCGAATGCCGGCCCCGAACGCCCCATCCCCGAACACTGAGGCACGGTGTGCCCTACGGGCGGCTAGACGCGGAAGTGCTTGCTGAGCTTCAGGCCTTGGCCCTGGTAGTGCGAACTGAGCGCACGGTCGCCGTAGACAACCTCAGGGTCGGCAAGCGTCTTGAGGAACGCCAACTTGAAGAACACCTGGCCGTCCTCGACGAGGAAGGGCACATCGTGGGGCCGCACCTCAAGGACCGCACGGGTGCCCTTGTCGCCGCCAAACCCGTTGTCGAAGAAGCCGGCGTAGTTGGTTCGCAGTTCGCCGATGCCGACGTCATACGCCGCCATTTCGGCCGCTAGGTGACGAGGGACGCGGATGCGCTCCTTGCTGGCGAAGATGTAGAACTCCTCCGGTTCCACGATCATGCGGCCCAGTGGTTGCTCTTGGATCGGCTCGAAGTAGAGGCTGCTGTCGTGGCCGTTCTCCACGGCGGTGTCGACGATGCCAGAATAGCGCTTGGCGACGTAGCCGACGGGTCCGCTCAGGTCGCGATCCTTACGCATCGCCACTCCCATGCACAGTCCGCCTTCGAAGCGCACGCGCTCGATCGGGATCGGCTGCCCCCCGTCGTCGAACAGCAGCGGCGATCGTGCGTATTCGGCGCGCAGCTCCCCGTCAGTAAGTTGGGCGTCACCTTCCGAGAATCGGATCTGGCAAAGCGAGAGGCCGGTGCGCACGCGGACGGGAAAGCTACGAGGCACGATCTCGAGGAACAGTGGTCCTGTGTAGCCGGGCGGAACCGTCTCGAATCGCCCACAGCGATCGGCGAGGAGGCGCGTGAACAGGTCCAGTCGCCCGGTGGAGGACTTGGGATTGGCGCGGATCAGATAGGGCAGTGGCCGCTCGATGCGTTCCAGCAGCGGGACGATGTAGCAGTGGCCCTTCTCCAGCACCGCTCCGTCCGTGAGGTCGAAGGTGTAAAGCGTCATCTCCTCGAGCCGGTCGGCCACTCGCACGTGCTCGGGGAGAAACCCTGAACGTACGCGGTAGCCGCGAGTCGCAAGACGCAGGTCGAGGGAGCTTGGCTGGATCTGCGAACGCGAGATCGCCGGCTGACTGTGGATCGCGCCCTGGTCGATGAGTTCGCGAAGCTGTTGGTAGACTAGGATCCCGGCCATTCAGCCAGCAGAGGCTAGCGGCGACGCGGCCAGTTGGAAGTCCTTCCGTGGACAGCTCAGCGCTGCACGAACAGCTTGGTCTGGTGGTAGCTGTAGTGCAGCGAGGCGTCCCTTCGGTAACACTCGACGCGCAGGAAGTAGCTGCCCTGCGGGAAGTCGAGGCTCGGCAGGTCCCAGGTGTAGACCTCATCGCCGGTGCCGAGGTCATCGACCAGATACGTCGGGGCGGTCGGTCGGACGCCGGCGGCGGCCGCGCTGTTGTCTTGCACGTAGCGCCATGAGGCGCCCCGGTCGGTCGAGTACATCAGCACGTACTGCAGTTCCGTCTCGTCCTCGGCGTAGGTGCCGGTCTCCGTGTAGGTCACGGAGTCCCAGCGCGTCCAGTTCGCGCGCAGGACGACTTCTACATCGGTCGGATCGACGAGCTCGCTGATGTCCGTAGGCGACAGGATCTCGACCCGGGGTGGCTGCTTGATGCGGAGGGTGTTGGTGGTGCTGCCGGCCTCGAAGAACGAGTGCACGAGCGAGAGCACGGCGAACTTGGCGATGAAGGTGGAGCCGGACTCAACCGTGTTGTCGAAGCCGTTCACCACCACGTAGGCCGCGTCAGTGCCACCTGGGTTCACGACCTTGACCAAGCCCGATCCAGTCTGGCCGGCTGGGTGGGTGAAGTAGGTGCGATAGAGCGAGCCGGTGAAGCGCTCGGTGCTGTAGGGCGACAGGGTCCACTCGCTTCCAGTCGTGCCGGTGCCGTTGGTCGCGACACCGAAGGGGCGACTGATCGGTGCCGTCGAGGGCATCCGGAAGTTGTAGTTCTCGGCCAGTTCCGAACCGATCGTGGTCAGCGTCCCGTTCGCCGTTCCGGATTGGTGGTGGAAGGTGCTCGCTGCTGTGCCGATGTTGAAGAAGGACGTGCAGCCTTCTTGGTTCGTGTTTTGGTGCGCCGAGAGCATCTCGATGCCCCAGCCCTGGCGCGTGCTGCCGGTGTGCACGGTGTTGATCGCTTGCTGGTAGAAGCGACCCGCGGCGGTACCTGCCACTAGATTTCCGGCCAGGTTTCCGTCCGCATCGGTAGCGGCCCACTGGGATGCGTAGGCGGAGTCGGGGCAGAGCTCGCCGAGCCACGGCATGCTCCACCAGTAGTCCGTTGCCGCCCCAGCCGCTCGCACGTAGGTGCGCGAGCTGGTGATGTTGTTGTGGAAGCCGCTGCCGGTGCCGCCGTGGGGCGTCAGGTTGACTGGGATCGAGTTCGGGTATCCGTTTGCCGAGTCGTAGCCAATGTCGTTGCCGATGCCGAGGTAGTAGTAGGACCACCCGGTCAGCGTGGTGTAGACGCAGTCGCTGGTGACCAAGCCCTTGCGCAGCAGTTCGAACAGGCGAGGCGCATCAAAGTTCACGCGGCCGCGCCAACGATCCGCCAGTCGGGTGGTGCTCAGTCCCGGGGCATCCGTAGTCGCGACTTCGCCGCTTCGATTCAGGTTGTCGAAGTACCAGTTGTAGCCATCCGGCATGGTCGGCCGGTACGACGTCGTCGGGAAGCCGGGGTCCCCGGTCTGGTGGTCGCGCAGCAGATCTCGATAGGGGCTGTGGCGTGGGTCGCCTTGGAACTGTGCTCGCTCGGTGATCGGCACGTCGTTGTTGCTGTCGGCCCACCACGTGTAGGTCTTCGACAGGTTCTCCGGCGCATTGCGGGCGGAGCTTGGCCACATCGTCCCAGACGTCGCTGGGTTCGAGCCGGTCCACAAGCGCGTGCGAACCTCGACCACGACATCGTCGCTGAGGGTCTGAGGCAGGTCGGTCGTGGCGTTGCGAAACAACGGGGTCGTGAAGGCCACGGCCGGCACCTGAAAGCGCCACCGCGCCGAGTTTTTCGGGATGCCCGAAGTGCTGTTGAAGAGGTCGACCGAGAAGTCGCGGGCCGCCTCGCAAGGCGACGGGACATACGACATGCGGTAGAGCTGGCTGCGTTCCTGATTGCGGAGGCCGCGGTTGCTGACTTCCGTTGCAACGCAGGGCGTGTTGTACAGCAGGATGCGCGTGAACTTGCGCTCGCCGACGCCGGGGTTCACGTAGCTGGCAGAGTAGTACATCTCGCGGGCGAGCAGGCCCGGGGTGCCGACGACTTTGGCGTCTGCGAACGCCGTGTAGGCATCGGCCGAGCCGTCAACGTTGGCATCCACACCCCCAGCGAGACACTGTAAGCCTACCGTTGCCAGCAGCGTGGGACCTCCGGCGTCGGTGAGGTCTAGGTCCATCACTTCGATGGCGATCGGAGCTGACAGAATCGGGCTGCCACCGCCTGAGACAAACGTGGGCTCGTGGGTGTTGTAGGCGTAGACGCGGAACTTGGCGTCCTCGCTGACGCCAGCGGGGACGCGCACGGTGCGCAACTTCTCGGGGTGCGTGACCGCGCGCACGTTGGGCAGATTGACGGGGTCTTTGGCAGCGTCGGAGTAGTTGCGCAGCGCCGGCATCGGCAGCAACTCGCCGTGCAGGTTGATGACGAGTGCATTCTTGAACTTCGACGGGTTGGTGTTCAGGTCCTCCAGGAACAGCCGGAAGGTCGGCTCCTTGGACATGTCGTCGAGGGGTTCCGGCGGCGTGGTCCCAGCGGTGATTGCGTTCGCGATATCGGTTTCGCGCCTTTCGACGGCCGCTACGCGAGCCTGCCAAAGTGCAAGCTCGTCGGGGTAGCGCATCGCGTGGTTCCAGTAATCCGCGAGGGCGTAGGGTTGTTCGTTCAGGTCGGCGTCGTAGCCGTGAGTGTCGACCCCGTCCACCGACAGGTGGCCGTGCATGTTGGCTGGAACGTAGTAGTAGGCCGACGCGCTGCCGGTCGGCATGCGGCCGGGGTAGTAGTAGACGTTGGTGTGCGCCGCGACGCTGTCGACCGTGCTGTTGATGTGCGGCCGGTAGACCGGGTTGCGCCCAAAGCTCGACTTGGTGATCCAGTGCGTGCGCACTTCCATGCCTGGATTGCGCGTCTCGAGATCGGTGATCGTCGATTCGACGAATGGTTGGATGGAGTCCATGAAGACCCACCAGCCCGGGATGTTCTCGATCGCCAGCAGATAGAGGTCGAAGACCTGGGTGGTCGCGAACGCCGTGCTCGGTGCGTTCACCACGGCGCTGAGGTTGGCGACGACGCGCAGCGTGCCGCCTGGGTCGCGCTTGCTGACGCTCACCGTGGCAAACCGGAGGTTGCGGTTGTCGGCGCCGGGGAAGGGGCGCACCGTGATGCGACGGGTCCATTCCCAGGCGCCGCGGACGAAGTTGTTGTCCGAAGCCAGCGAGTCCGCGGCCATCAGATTGCCGCCTGGGTCACGGAGAATCGTCAAGTTGGGCTTGTCGACGATGCCGTCATCGAGGGAGTCGAGGTCGCCGTCCTGGCCCGGCAGCGCCTGTTCGACAAAGCCCTGGATCTCGTTGAGGATTGCGTTCGCCTTGTTCATGCCGAACGTGCGATCGCGTTCCGTGGCCGTGCTGCGCAGATGCAGCGCGAGGTGGTGGACCAAGGCCGTGGAGATGATGGCCATCACCAGCATGGCGATCGCGAGTTCGATGAATGTGAA
>CAMBXM010000009.1 GCA_945871815.1 Singulisphaera sp. GP187 | reverse complement strand
GGTGCGGGCATTCGGATCGTGGAACTCGGTGGTGATGAGCTCGAAGCCAGCATCGGCGACGCGCGTCGGATCCGCGGGACCAGTCAGGTCCACAGGTAATGGAGGCGTTCCCGGAAGCGGCTGCGGGCGCAGATAACCGCGCAGACGCCAGTAGCGAGCCCCCATCGAGGACTCCAGCACCCATCCCTCAGGCGCGCTGCCGGAGAACGGCGGGTAGGGCGGGTTGTAGCGGTGGACGTGCACACCGAGGATCGGGTTGGGATTGGGCCAGCTCAGAAATCCACCGTGGTCGGCGGCTTCGGCGGACTCGCCAAAGTTCCACTTGCCGGCGGGGTTGTCGATCGGCGAGCTGCCGGGGGGCGGGTCCGGCAGGTTGAGCATCGCGCTAGCCTTGGGGTGGTCGGGCCAAGCGGGGTTGTTGGGGGTGCCACCGGACCCCGGAAGCCCCTGCCGCTGCACTCCCGAGGCATCCCCGACATGCGGCTGCACGCCGTCAGGAGACTGCGCGAGCAGCAGGGGCCCGGAGACACACCAGAGAACAACGTCACGTAGCTTGCGATGCCGCGATGCCGCGATGCCGCGATGCCGCAGGAGCGCAGAGCCGGATGCGAGAGACCTTGCATGGAAACCTCCTCGAAAACGGAGCCCGCGATCGATGTCCTTGTCCCCGACACCGAGCCGCTGCTCGTGGCCCGGAGGCTACTCCCCCTCCGAGCAGCCGTCAACCCGTGGGCAATGGGAGAGACTGCAGAACGCTTCTCCCCGCAAGGCCGCAAGCCCCTGCTGACCAAGGCCAGAGCTGGGCGAGATGCACGAGCACGATCGATCTCGGCAGACACATCGGCCCCATCAAAGGTCAGGGGCTCTCACGAGCCCCCTGCGCTGCCCCCGCACCCCAACACGCGGGGCTCCACCAGCCTCAGAACTTCCAGCCGACGCTCAACAACACGCGGTGGTCGCTGCGTTCGCGCGTCGGCGCCGGCGTGTTGTCATAGTCCCAGATCCACGCCAACGAACCGATCATGCTCTCGGTCAGGTTGGTTCGGACTTCGGTCGTCGACTGGAAGTAGATGTCTTGGCTGTTCTCGGTGCTCGGGAACGCTTCAACACCATGAATCAACGACGTCTTGTCGTTGAACGAGTGGCGCAACTTATAGGCAACACGAGCGGCGAGGTAGTCCACCGAAGCCGCGCCCGAACGGTACTGCTCGCTGAAGTACGACAGACCGACTTCACCGGTCATCTTCGTGGTCTCGTTGTCGAGGAGCTGAAAACCGATACCAAGACCGCCGGTGAATCGCAGATCCAAGTCGGCGAGGGTGTCACCGAGCACGCGACTCGTCGCCAGGCCGTACGTCGTCTTGGTGAAGAAGCGATCGTACTTGATGCCAGCACCGGTGCGACGCTGGGTCAGGTTCCAGTTGGTCTGGCCCTGTGGCTTGTCCTGCGCATAGTCCCACGAAGCATCGACATTGAAGCGATCTTCGGGGTAGCGCAGCTCAGCATCGAACGAACCCGCCACGTTGCGGCGTTCGGTGTTGCCCGACACGAGACCAGCGCCGAGCTTGAAAGCGCCAGTCCACTTGGGCGGCGGATCCTCTGGCGGGTTGATCTTGTCGAGGTTCGAGAGCAGCTCGGAGCCCTGGCCGTCGAACTGCAGTGCACCTTTGTCGATGCCGGCAATGCGACGGCGAATGAGATCACCGGTCGACGTGAGCAGTTGCACTGGCTCCGCCGTCTTGATGTCCGTGACGTTGGCCATCGGGACGACGACGTCGCCGAGAGCTGGCGAGTTGATGGTCAACTTGCCGTCAGCCATCGCCTTGACGGAACCGTTCAGAACGTCGCCGTTGCTGAGTGTGACCTTGTCTTGGGCAAGTGCTGCGGAAGCCAGCGACAGCGATAGAGCGAGACGTAGAACCAAGCGCATGTAGATACCTTTGCGGAGATAGCGGACGAGGCCGGTGAACAAACCGTCTCACCGGAGCCTCGGCAAGGCCAGAGGTGCCATTCCGCCCGACGGGCTGCGGGATGAAGACCCTCGAACCGTCGCCGATCAGAGTCCGGATCCGATCACAGACTGTCGAGATACTTGCCGGCCTCGTAGTTGGCGAGGTCGAGGATCTTGGTGCAGATGCGGTCCAGGAAGTAGCGATCGTGCGAGACCACCACCATGCAGCCCGGGAACTCTTGGATCGCCTCCTCGAGCACGCGCAACGTGTCGAGGTCGAGGTCGTTGGTCGGTTCGTCGAGCAGGATCATGTTGCCGCCGCGGCGCAGCATCTTGGCGAGTTGCACGCGATTGCGCTGACCGCCTGACAGCGAGCCCACCAGTTGCTGCTGGTCTTGCCCGGTGAAGTTGAACTTCGCGACGTAGCTGCGGCTGTTCACTTCGAGCTTGCCGAGCTTGATGATGTCCTGCGCGTCGCTGATCTCCTGCCAGACCGACTTCGTCGGATCGAGCGACTCGCGCTCCTGGTCGACGTGGCACAACTCGACGGTCTGACCGACCACCACGCGCCCGCTCTGCGGCTTGAGCTTGCCCGTGATGAGCTTCAGGCAGGTCGTCTTGCCGGTGCCGTTCGGCCCGACGATGCCGAGGATGTCACCCGGCGCCATCTCGAACGAGAGGTTGTCGACGACCTTGTTCACGCCATCGTAGGAGAAGTCGACCTTCTCGAACCGGATGACCGTGTCGCCGAGGCGTTTGCCAGCAGGAATGTGCAACTCGACGGTGTCGTCGCGCTCCTCGACCTCGGTCTCGAGCATCTTGTCGTAGTTCTTGAGGCGCGCCTTGTTCTTGGTCGTTCGCGCCTTCGGGTTCATGCGCAGCCACTCGAGCTCGCGCTCAAGGAACTTGCCGCGCCGCTGCTCCGCCGTCTCCTGCGCTTCCATGCGCTTGCTGCGCTGGATCAGGTACTGCGAGTAGTTGCCCTCGTAGGGGATGGTGCGGCCGTGATAGACCTCGAGCATCCAGCCGACGACGTTGTCGAGGAAGAAGCGATCGTGCGTGATCACGACGACAGTGCCCTTGTACTCCTTCAACGTCTCCTCGAGCCAACGCACGGTGTCGACGTCCAAGTGGTTGGTGGGCTCGTCGAGCAGCAAGAGGTCCGGGTGCTCTAGAAGTTGTCGGCACAGCGCCACACGGCGACGTTCACCGCCTGAACAGGCGTTGACCATCTTGTCGCCGGCCGGGAGGTGCAGCTTGGTCATCGCCGTTTCGACATGGCGATCGAGTTCCCAGGCGTCTTTGGCCTCGATCTCGTGCTGCAGGCGCTCGAGGTCGGCCATGACCTTGTTCATCTCCTTGTCGGAGAGATCCTCACCAAGACGCATGCTCATGTCCTCGTGCTGCTTCAAGAGCGCGCGAATGGGCTCGACGGCCAACTCGACGTTCTGCCGCACGGTCATGGTCTCTTCGAGCTTCGGCTCCTGGGGCACGTAGCCGACCGTCTTGCCTTCGGCGAGGCGCGCGGTGCCGTCGAACTCTTTGTCGACGCCTGCCATGATGCGCAGCATCGTCGACTTGCCAGCGCCGTTCTGGCCGATGACGCCGATCTTGGCGCCCTCGAGGAACACCAGGGAGATGTCCTTCAGAACGGGCTTCTTGCTCTGGTAGCTCTTGGTGAGCCGTTCGATGGCGAAGATCGGTTTGTCACTCATGGGTGCAGACTGGCTGGGAGGGCGAAAGAGGCTACGGACCAGACCCGCCTTCGTCCAACACCCCCCGCTCCAGGCAACGACGAGCCATCGCCTTCTCCCTGGCTATGCTGTTCGCGTGCTCGCCTTTCTGCCCACCCTCGGCTTCCAGGAGATGTTCTTGCTCATCGTCCTGGGCGTCATGCTGTACGGCCGCAACCTGCCGGAGGTCGGTCGCAAGTTTGGCCGCACCGTCTCGCAACTGCGGCGAGGGATGCACGAGTTCAAGGCCCAGATGGACCGGGATGAGTCGCTGCGCGAGCTGCGTGACACGGTCCGCGACACGCGCGACGAAGTGCGACGCGCCGGAACGATTCCGCGGGCGTTGACGGACCCGGCACAGGCAGTGCGCGACCTTGCCAATCAGGCCATGAAGCAGCCACTGGAAACCGAGGAGCCGACGGTCGACGACGGCAGCGGGGACGTCAAGCCCGGCACGCCGCCGCACGCTTGATCTCGCTCGACCTCAGCGCTTCGGGCTTGGTCCGGCGGGCTTCTTCGGAGCCGGTGGCGCGCCGAGATTGTCCTGAATGGCCGCATCACCCGCGTCAAAGATGCTCATCCAGTCGCCAGCCTGACCCTTGGTGTTGGCCCGCTTCGTCGCCGCTACTTCGCGGCGCTTCTGCTCCTGGTCGAACCACGGCTTGAAGGTCGGGTACATGCTGCCCAGGACCTTCTTGTTCTCCGAGATGAGACCGACGTACGGGAAGATCTCGCACTTCGTCTCACGCTGGATTTTGCCGATGACCTCCCACGGACTCAGGATCGGCATGACGATGCAAAGCACGTCGTCGAACAGGTCGAGCGGGATGATGAGGTTCTCGAACAGCAACTTCTCAGGAACGCGCTTCTTGGCCTCTTCGCTGATCGCATAGCTGCTCGCCATCAGGAACGGCAACTGGAAGTTCTCGGCGACGAGCTTGGCCAAGTCCCACTCCGTTATGTGGCCGCCAGCAACCAGCGTCTGTACGAACGGGTCGCCGTGCTTGTCTTGGGCATAGAGTGCATCCGTGATGATCTCAGAAGAAATCGTGTTCTTCTGCGAGATCACCTCGGCCAGTCGGACGCACGTGAGCTTTTCGAGACCCTTCACCTTCCCGAGATCGACCAATCGACTACCGGTCCTTGAGTCGCCGATTGCATCGACGGCTCAGGCATAAACCAGCAGCGTCGCAATCGCGTGCACGGCTAGCACGAGTCCCATGGAAAGGACGATGGCGCCGTTGACTGCGTCACCAACCTCCGCACCAGAGCGCTTGGGCCCCGTTCCAAGGTGGAAACAGGTCAGAGCAACCAAGTAGCCGGACGATACGGACTTCAGCAGCACGACCTTCCCGTCCATGGCATCGACGGTGCGGAACCAGGCCTGCGCCCAGCCGGCTGTGGTGATTCCCGACACCGACTGCGCAGCTAGCAAGCCGGCGAACGACGCGGCGATCATTCCTGCGAACGTGACGATGGGCAACCCGATCGCCATGCCCCAGACGAGCGGCGTCAGCAGGTAGTCGACAGGATCGACTCCCATCATGCGCAGCGCGCTGACCTGTTGGGTCCGCGTCATCGTGCCGAGTCTGGCGGCGGCTCCGGCAGCAATGCGTGCAGTGAAGAAGAAGCCGCACAGGAGCGGCACCAGAACGGCCAGCAAGACCTTGCCTGTCCCGGTCAGCAACGCGCTCTCGAAGCCGCCTTCGATCGGGTTGTTGCGCAAGGCGAAGAACGTCGCGAGGCCACCGATCACTCCGCTCGCACCAGCGACGAAGAACATCGGCGTCAGCACGCAGTGCACGACGGAACGCACGACTTGGCCGAGTTCGACCGGTGGCAACCGCAGCAGCGAACTGACGGACGTGTGGCTGATGCCCGCGAATGCGAGCAAGCCGTGCCGCAGCCCGTGTACCAGTTCACCTTCCCCTGCGGTCGCACCAGCTCTCGCCTTGACCGGCGGTGCCTTCCAACGGAACTCACGATCGTGCAGTCGCAGCGTCCGCTCGGCGCGATTCAGTTCGAGCACGCCATCGTAGCAACCGGCAAACGCATCGACGTCGTGGGTGACGACCACCGTGGTTCGTTGACGCGCCAGGTCGTGCGCGCGACGCAACAATTGCGCGATCTGCCGTGCGGCCTCCGGATCGAGGCCCGCGACAGGCTCATCGCAGAAGAGAACCGCCGGCTCGGCCGCCAGCGCGCGCGCGACCGCGAGGCGCTTGCGCATGCCGCCCGACAGCGAGGCCACGCGATCCGGCGCCGGATCGAGCCCTACCTCTGCAAGCAGCGCCGGCGCCATGCGGATCGAGCGATCGGCGGCCCGCAGCGCAAGCTCGACGTTTTGACGCGGCGTGATCTCATCGAGCAAACCCTCGTCCTGCAAGATCGCAGCGATGCGGGCCTGCAGACTCGCCGGTGGACCCTCGCGCACGGACACGCCTAGGCACTCGAACTCGCCAGCCGTGCGCGGCAACGGTTCGCGCGCATCGACGAGACCGGCGCACAAACGCATGAGGCTCGACTTGCCACCGCCGCTGTGCCCAACGAGTAGATAGAAGCCACCGCTCGGTACTTCGAGCGTGACACGATCGAGCAGGATCTCTTCGCTGTCCTGCCGACGATGCGCCAGTGTGAAACTGCGCAGCGACCAGAACGAAGCAGCCATCGTCGCCTACGGCCGCGGCCGCAGATCCTGCGGAACCGAGTCGATGGGCACCGAGGCCTGCGAACTGTTCTTGCGCATACCACTCTGGCCCAAGACACCGAGGACCTTGCCATCGCGGACGATGGCACCACCGCGATAGCTCGGCAGCAGGTCGGATGCGCTCAGCGCGCTGGCCGCCAAGGCTTGACCGTCGGCCTGTACGGCGCGCACTTCACTGACGTCCTCGATCGGCGCCTTCGAGAAAGCCAGCATGTCGCCGGGTGTTCCGATCAGTGCCGGCGGTGGTTCGTCGAGCACGAGAACCGTCAAGTCGAGGCCGTCAGGCGCCACCCAGACGCGGTGAGCACGAAGGACCGGACCGTCGGGCAGCTTGACCTTGATCTGCTCCTTGGCGATGTCTGGCTCACCGCCAAACGTATCGCTGGTGATGTAGGCGCCGTCGGCTGCACTACGCGCCGTCAACACCACCGCGCGGCCGCTGCCGTCGAGATAGAGAACGCCCGTGCCTTCGCTCTGCACCGGATCATCGGCCGACATCGCGTCCTCTTCGACAGCGGCATAGACAATGCGAACGAGCACCAGAGGATCGCCGGGCACGAGCACCGGGCGCGCGGGACTCACCAGGGCTGCGCTCGGGACCTCGCTCGCATCGAGATCGGGTCGCACCGCCGAAGCTGCTGCGCGATAGCCGTCCACGACTGGAGCACCTTTGCCTGGATCGGTCACGTAGCTGACGAACGGTGACACGAGCGAGGCAACATCCGCAACCGTGAACCCCGACAGCAGTGCTCCTGACACGTACGGACGTGCGACCCAGAACTCCGTCTGATCCGTCACGGTGTGGCGGTGGCGATTGCTGATCCGGAGAACCACTTCGACATGGCTCCCGTCCTGCGCCAATTGCACGCTGCGAACGTCACCAGTCTGTGTGCCGCGAAACACCACCGGAGAACCGGCGCGCAAGCCGTGGTTCTCGGTGACCAGCAGACTCATCAGCAAGTCGCCGTGGGCGATCGGTTCGAGTGCATCGGGTTCGATCGTCGGTGGAGGTCGCTCGGCCCCAGCAAGCAGGCTTCCTGGCAACAACCTCGTGCCGCGCTCCGGCGGCGTTAGAAACGCGACGTAGGTGTCGCGGACCAGCGTGTCGAGACCGGACGCACCAGACGTCAGTCCGGAGAACCGCGGCGACACGATCCAGAACGAGCTGTTGAGGCACGCCTGCTCGGTGCCCGCCTCGTCGAGCACGAGAGAAACCACAGCCTTCGTGCCGTCCCCCGCGATCTGCACGTTGGCGACCGTACCGACGGTGACACCGCGATACCTCACGTCGGCGCCGGCACGGAGACCTCGAGCGTCACGAAAGTCGATGCGTAGCTGCAGGCCAGGATGATCCTGCGCAGCACTGAGCATGCTCCACAACATCGAGGCGCCGAGGAGCGTCAGCGCCAGAGTCAACAGACCGATCAGGTAGCGAGTGCGATGCATGGCGAACTCGGCGCGGAAAAGTCGGTCGTGCCCCGATCTGTCCACCGCTGCGCTTTGGCAGCAGACAGCGGCCTCGAGGACTCAGATGTCGATGTTGGTCGCTTCGATCGCGTGCTTCTCGATGAACTCGCGACGCGGTTCGACCTCGGGTCCCATCAGCACGGTGAACATTCGATCGGCCTCGAGCAGGTCGTTCACGGTCACTCGCTTCAGCGTGCGGCGTTGAGGATCCATGGTCGACTCGAACAGCTGCGACGGGTTCATCTCGCCGAGACCTTTGTAGCGCTGCGGCGGTTCGACCTCGCGTTCACACAGCTGCTGGATCGCCCGCACGGCGTTGACGACATCATCGTGCTTCTCCGTCGACGCTCCGTTGTGGACCTCCCAGACCGCCGAACCTGGCTTGAACATGTGCGGCATGATCTCAAACGCTGCGAGTCGGCGGAGATGCTGCTGCAACTCGTGACCGAGGTGCAGGGTGTAGACCTCGGCGTCAGCCTGCTCGCGGCGACATTCAGACTCGGGACCAGCGTAGATACGAGGGTCGTGACCGAGATCAGCCGCGAACTTCGCGAGCTCTGCCTTCAACTGGGCTTCGGTGTCGAAGAAGGTGCCCTTTCCAGCAGTCAGCACGTAGTACGACGGCAACGTGAAGTCCGGAACGGTCGCAGCCATCAGGTAGTCGCGGAACGGCACCGCACCCTCTGCTGGCATGCGGACCTCGCAGGCGAGCACCCGGTGGAGCGCGTCGATGAGGTTGCGCAGTTCGCGCGCGCCGTAGCGGCGGCCGCCCACCTTCTGGAGCGCGGTGTCGCCGAGACCGAGCTCGGCCATGATGTCGATCTTCTCGTCCTCGGTGACCGCGTAGCGCTCGATCTTGCCCTTCTTGATGCGATACAGCGGCGGCATGGCGACGAACACGTGGCCGCGCGACACCAGCTCTGGCATCTTTCGGTAGAACAGCGTCAGCAGCAGCGTGCGGATGTGACTGCCGTCGACATCGGCGTCGGTCATGATGATGACCTTGCCGTAGCGCAGCTTTTCGGTCTCGAACTCCTCGGTGAGGAAGCCCGTGCCGATCGCGCTCACGATTGTCTGGATCTCTTCGTGGTCGAGGATGCTGTCGACCGCGGCCTTCTCGACATTGAGGATCTTGCCGCGCAGGGGCAGGATCGCCTGGTGCGGCATGCGGCCCTGCTTGGCGGTGCCACCTGCCGAGTCACCTTCGACCAAGAAGAGTTCCGCATCTTCTCGCGCCGTGCCCTTCTGACAATCGGCGAGCTTGGCCGGCAGACCACCGCTCTCGAGCGCCGACTTGCGTCGAACCAGGTCGCGAGCCTTGCGCGCCGCTTCGCGCGCGCGCAGTGCGTCGAGAGCCTTGCCGAAGATCGTCCTAGCTATCCCGGGTGTTTCTTCGAACACGGTGCGTAGGCCTTCGCCGACCACCGTCTCTACGATCGACTGGGCCTCGCGATTGCCGAGCTTGATCTTCGTCTGGCTCTCGAACTGCGGGTCTGGGACCTTGACCGACAGCACCGCGGTGAGGCCTTCCTTGAAGTCCTCGCCCGACGGAATCGGGTCCTTCTCCTTCAAGAACTTCTCGCTGCGCGCCCAGTTGTTGAGCGCCCGCGTCAACGCCGTTCTGAACCCGACGAGGTGCGTGCCACCTTCGATCGTGTTGATGTTGTTGACGAACGTGTAGACGTTTTCGTTGTAGCCGTCGTTGTATTGGAGGGCGAGTTCGACCTCGTAGACCTTGTTTGGGTCCTGCTCGGAGGCAACCTGGCGCTGGATGTAGACGACGTCCTTGTGCATCCCCGCCTTACCGCGGTTGAGATCGCTGACGAAGTCCTTCAGACCTGCGGGAAACACGAACTCCTCGCTGCGTTCGTCGCGTTCGTCGTGCAGCGTGATCTTCAGACCACGCGTGCCCATCAGGTAGGCGAGTTCGCGCAGGCGCTTGCGCACCACGTCGTACGAGAACTCGATCGACTCCATGATGGTCGCGTCCGCTTTGAAGCGAACCATCGTGCCCGAACCTTCGGCCTTGCCGATGACGGCCAGTTCGCTGGTCTTGTCGCCTCGCGCGTAGGTCTGTCGGTAGACCTTGCCACCGCGCGTGACTTCAACCTCGAAGGGATCCGCGAGTGCGTTGACGCACGAGATGCCGACGCCGTGCAGACCACCGCTGACCTTGTAGCTCGACTTGTCGAACTTGCCGCCCGAGTGCAGCTTGGTGAGGATCACTTCGAGAGCAGGGACCCCACTCTCGTGCATGTCGACCGGGATGCCGCGGCCGTTGTCGCGGACGGAAAGCGAACCGTCCTTGTGGATGCGCACCTCGATGAGGTCCGCCGGGCCCAACTCGGGGTCGAGGAGAGCTTCGTCGACGGAGTTGTCCACCACCTCCCAGACGAGGTGGTGAAGGCCCTTCATCGCGGTGTCGCCGATGTACATAGCCGGACGCTTGCGCACGGCATCGAGACCTTCGAGCACCTTGATGGAGCTCGCGTCGTAGCGTTGTTCGGCTGGTTGGTTCACTTCAGACATGTCCGGTTCCTCCAAGGCGGAACTGCAGCTGAGCGACTTGACGCTCAGGCACCGCCTGGTTGATGCGCAATCGAATCTCTTCGCGTCGGAAGCTCGACAGTTCCGCGAACAGCGGAGCTGAGGAGACTTCGAGAGTTAGTTTGCCGTCGCGGAATCCCATCACCTGACAGGCATCGCGTTGGTTTGCGGCGAGGATCGAGTCCAGCGCGACCGCGAACACGTCGCGCGACTTTTTCTGGCCCACTTCGCGCACGATTCCGCGCAGGAAGTCGCTGGCCTTCTTGGGTTCTATTCCCATTCGCAGTGGTGTCGTCGGTCGGGTTCGCTTGGGGTCTGATCGCTGGACTCGCTGATCACAGCCCCCCAGTCTCAGGTCCCACTGATGGGCATGACGACGTAGGTGAACGACTCACCGAGGGTGAACTTGGCTGGCATCGAGTCGTCCGACATGTCGAGCCGCACGACGTCGAGGTCGCAGACGCGAAGGGCTTCGAGGATGAAGTCGGGGTTGAAGTTGATCGAGCCACCGGCTCCCTTCGTCGTGACGTCCATCGTGACGTCAGCGCGGCCGCGCGTACTGTTTTCTGCCATCAACCGCAGGAGGCTGTCCTGCACTTCGAAGCGAACGCTCCGCAGATCGTCGGCGCACAGAATCGCGGTCTTGCGCAGGTTGCTCTCGAGCATCGCACGGTTGAGTTCGACCGTCGTATCTGCCGCCTTCGGCACGACGCCCTCGTAGTCCGGGAAGCGGCTGTCGAGCAGCTGACAGACCAAGCGTACCTTGCCGAGGCGGAACTCGATCTGCTTGTCGCCAACGGCGATCTGAAGGTCTTCCTTGCTGCCGTCCGAGATCGCACGGCCAAGGGTCGACAGTGCGCGCAGCGGGACGATGGCCTTGAACTCGGTCTTGGAATCGACGTTCTCGTAGCTCAGCGACAGGCGTCGACCGTCGGTCGCGACCAACCGCAAGCAACCAGCGGCCATGTCGAACATCACGCCGTGGATCGCGTAGCGCGTGTCCTCGCGGGCTGCGGCAAAGGCAGTCTCCTGGATCATCCGCAGCATGCGGCCGGAAGGGATAGTGACGGTCTTGCCGCTCTTGATCGCCGTGTCCTCTGGGAACTGCTCCGGATCCTCGCCAAGCAGCACGAACGAACCGCCGCCGCTCTCGAGGCGACAACGCTGGTCAATGCGCTCCAGGGTGACCGTGGGGTCCGAGAGTTCGCGCAGCAGGGCCGAGCACTCGCGCGCCGGAAGAAGCACGCTGCCGGGCTTGTGGACCTTCACCGCGTCGATGGTGACCTTGGCAGCCATCTCGAGGTCGGTTGCGAACAAGCTGATCGAGCCGTCACCTGCAGTTAGCAGGATGTTCTGCAGGATCGGTTTGGTGGTCTTGGCTGGAACGACAGAGCCGACGACGCCGAAGGCTTCCTGTAGCTGGGTGCGGTCACAGAGGATCTTCATCGACGGTGCTGGGCTGTGAGACGAGGTTGGAGATGCTCGGGTACCGCGAGCGGACACGTCAGGAGAAGAGAAGAAGAGAAATCTCTCTCTCTTCGTATTAGTCGTGTTGTCGCGAGTCTGGAAGGATAGCCATCGCAGGCGAGCATATCGACCTGCAAAGGGCGCAGTTGATGGGTTGCGCTGGGATCTTGGCGATGGGGAGAACTCCACTTTCCGAAGCGATTCGCTTCCACCTTTCCGCCATCGGGAGGCATCGCGCATCCGGCGTCGCGCGAGTGTCAGCGATCATCCAGGCGACTCCCACGATTACACCCGGAGTGTCCGGTGGCTTCCCAGAGCTCTTTTGTCCCCTTGCGCCCCAAGGTCACGGTGCTGGGCGTAACGGATGCGCGAGACGTCAAAAGATGCGCACCCCACGGCGACGCACGGAGATGGTAGCGGACGTTGGTGCCAGGGGCGTGCTGGTTCCCGCGTCAGTGGGCACGTAGCCGTCAGCAGCAGCTGGCCGCGACAGGCAGAGCCTCAGCGAAGGTGCACGACCAGCGACGACTGGGTCGCTGGGTGCGTTCAACGAAAGTTGCGACCCACGAGGCGCGTCGCCAAGCTCTCGAGCATCTCGCGGAAGAGACGGTCGGAAACACTGCGGTCGCGGATCTTGGTCACGGCGTAGAGCACCGTGGTGTGATCGCGATTGCCGAACACGCGACCGATGTCTTCGAGCGACAACTCGGTGTGCTCACGCAGCAGATACATCGCGATCTGTCGTGGCAAGCTGATGGCTTGGGTGCGGCTCTTTCCCGTCAGATCGCGAGCGCTGATCGCAAACTCGGCGGTGATCAGCTCGACGACCTCGTCGGTCGAGACCTGTGTGAGCCGCGTCACCGCGACGCCGCGCAACGCTTCGCTGGCAAGCTCGAGAGTGATGGGACGACCCGTGATCGCGGCGACCCCGACGACCTTGGTAACCGCACCTTCGAGCTCACGGATGTTCGCAGTCACGCGTTCGGCGATGTAGCACGACACGTCATCGGCAAGTTCGCTGCCGCGGCTCTTCGCCTTGCGCCGCACGATCGCGACGCGGGTTTCGAAGCAGGGCGATTCGATCTCGGCGACGAGGCCCCACTTGAAGCGCGACACCAGCCGCTCCTCGATGGTTGGGATCTCGACTGGCGACCGGTCAGACGACAACACGATCTGCTTCTGCAGGTTGTAGAGCGAGTTGAACGTGTGGAAGAACTCTTCCTGCGTCTTGTCCTTGTTGGCGAGGAACTGGACGTCGTCGATGACGAGCACGTCGACGCGCCGGTGCAGGTTGCGGAACTCGTCGAGAGCGCCTGCTTGGATCGCGTTGATGAACGTGTTCGTGAAGTCCTCACAGCTCAGGTAGAGGACCCGCGCGGCGGGGTTGCGCTTGGTGATCGTGTGGCAGATCGCCTGCAGCAAGTGCGACTTGCCGAGGCCGACGTTGCCGTGGATGAACAGCGGGTTGTAGGCGCCACCTGGGTTCTCGGCGACGGCGAGCGCCGACGCATGCGCGAGACGATTGCACGGGCCGACCACGAACTTGTCGAAGGCGTAGTGCGGATTGAGGACCAGCGGGTGCCGGCGTTCCATCGCTGGATTGCCAGCCGCATCGCTGCGCAGCGGCATCTCGTTGGCGCCGACACCGGGCTGCAGATTGGCACTTGCCTGGCTGGCGGCGTTGGCGCGCGCCGAGGGACCGGAGTTGGCTGGACGGACGGTCGCGTCGAGGCCGACGATGGCCAGACTGTCCCAACCGTCTTCGGGACGGAGGCTCACGGCAACCGAGCGCAGGCGGCCATCGGAGCCGGCGACGTCGCGCAAGGTCGGAAGGTGGTTCTTCTGGATCCAGTCACGAACGAACTGGCTGGTCACCGAGAACTCCATCTCCCGGTCATCGACGCGCCCCAGGCGCAGCGAGCGGAACCAAGTCTCGAACTGCTCCCGGCGCACCCTGGCAAGCAGCTGTGACAACACGGTTTGCTGCATGTCGGCTCTTGGTGGCTGGTCGCTGGTCATCGCGGATGGCCCCTTGGTCGTAGGGTCGTCGTGTGCGCTGGATACCACCAAAGGAGGGATGGCACCGGAGGGGCTGGACGTTGGGTTACGTTCCAAGGCGGCAAGGTCGATGGGAACGAACTGGGCAGACTCGTCCCTTCGGACGGTTTCCCGTTGTTCGATCCAGCGTTGTGGGAGGGTAGTGACGTCGACGAACCCGCACAGCCTTGGCAGGGGCTAGGCGGTCGGCGACGAGAGCAAGGCTGACGATCACCGCGGGTGCAACTTGGCTAGGCGTGCCAAGCGAGCGCACCAACGGCTCCTCGATGGTGCGTTTCTTTACCGACGCTGTTCGAAGATGCCAAGACTCTCGAACAACTTTCGAACAGGGCCGCAGCGCGTATCGACGCTCGCTCGCCACCACCAACGACTTGAGGTCGATGCCGGTCGCTCAGCTTTTTTTCTGGAGCCGCGACAACACGTCAGCAACGCAGCGACCGGCGCGTGCTCCCATCTCAGCATCGGACCGATGATCGAAACTGAAACGCACGCACGAACGCGCGAGCGACTCGGAGAGTCCCATCGCCAACAGCACGGCTGGAGGTTGCGGCGAACCTGACGAACAGGCTGAGCCATGGGACGCAGCGACGAAGATCAGGTCGAGCGCGGGCAGCAGGTTGCGCCCATCGACGTGGTCAAAGGCGATCATCGCGGTGTTGGGCACGCTCGCCAGAAGCGGCGTGAGCAGGCGATGCGAGACGTCGGCAGCACGAATGGCGTCGAGGAACTGTTGACGCACGGCGGCCATCGCACGCGCTCGGTCGTGGCATTCGACGATCGCGAGTTCGATCGCGAGCGCGGTGGCTGCAGCGAGCGAAGGGCTCACGGTGCCTGGCCGCAGGGTGTGTTCTTGACCGCCGCCCACAAGCAGCGGTCGCAGTGTGCGCTCCGCGTTGCGCACGACCAGCACCGCGCAGCCGCGCAGCCCCCCGCTCTTGTGCGGGGACAGGGCGACGCTGGTGGCACAACGGAGGACTTCGTCGAGCGGTACGCGGCCAAGCGTCTGAGCTGCGTCGACATGCATCGGCACCTGCATCTTGGCTGCGAGTTCAGCGGCCACCACTACCGGCTGCAGTGAACCAACTTCGCTTTGCCCGTGCACGAGACTGACGAGTCCGATCGGTTGCTTGGGTTCCGACACGACGGCGCGCGCAGTGGCGTCTACGGTCCACAGCACGGCGCCGCGAACGCGCGCCGGTTCGAGTACGGAGGGATGCTCGAGCGGCGCCAACAGGACTGGCAACGACCGGTCTCCGAGGCCAAGGACTGCCAAGTTGTTGGCCTCGGTGCCGCCAGAGCAGAACAGCACATCATCGGCCGCAACTGCCAGCGCGGCAGCGACCCGCGATCTGGCATGCTCAAGGACGGCGCGGGCGCGGCGACCGAACCGATGCACGCTCGCCGGGTTTCCTGGACAGTCGCGCTCCACCTCGAGGAAATGCGCGAGCACCCGCGCATCGACCGGCGTGCCAGCGTTGTGGTCGAGGTGGAAGCCAACGTCGCGGTGCGAACTGGGCTCCGACATCACAGCCTCAGGACTTGGCGACGACCTGCTCGTAGAGCTCGACGTAGCGATCGATCACCGCGTCGGCCTTGAAGTGCAGCAGCGTACGTTCGCGGACCGCGATCGACTGCTTGCGGTAGAGATCGACGTCGGTCAGCAGCTTGAGCGCCGCACTCGCCATCGCTTCAGGCGAGTTGAAGGGTGTCAGCACTCCGGTGTCGCCCATCACCTCGCGGACACCACCGACATCGGTGGCGACGCTCGGTACGCCACAGCTCATCGATTCGAGGATGCTGAGCCCAAAACTCTCGGTTTCCGACGCCGACAAGAACAGATCGCTGTCGGCGATCACATCTTCGACGTTCTCCTTCGGGCCGAGCCATTCGACTTGATGGGAGCAACCGAGGTCGGTCGCGACCGCGAGTGCATGCTCGCGATCAGGGCCATCGCCGGCGAGTAGCAGGCGTGCTGGGATCTTCTGCTGGATCAACGCGAAGGCACGCACCACGTCAGCCACGCGTTTGACCGGCCGGAAGTTCGACGCGTGCACAAGCACCCGTTCGTTGCCGTCACGTTCTGGCCAACGCTTGCCCTTGCCGGGCTTGAAGCGATCGGTATCGACGAAGTTCGGGAACACGTGAATCGGCTTGGTGACGCCAAACACGAGCCGCGTTTCGTCGGCGAGGTATTGGCTCACGGCCGTCACCGCATCGGACTGGTCGATGGCGAAACGCGTAGGTCGCATGTACGCACGATCGCTGCCGGCAACGGTGATGTCGGTGCCGTGAAGTGTCGTGATGAAGCGGAAACAGGAGCCACACATGCTGCGCGCCAGGAACGCGCTGACCGCGTGCGGGATCGCGTAGTGCACGTGGAAGACGTCGATGTTCGCTTCTTCGCGCACCTCGAGCAGCCGCGTCGCCAATGCGAGGTCGTACGGGGGGTACCGAAACAGCGGATACGCCGAGACCTGGACTTGGTGGAACCGCAAGCCAGGAATGCCGCGTCGCAACCGGCTCGGGCGGTCGTAGCTCAGGAGGTGCACTTCGTGACCACGCAGAGCCAGTACGTGGGCCATTTCGGTAGCCACAACACCACTTCCGCCGATCGTCGGGTAGCAAACGATGCCGATGCGCATAGGTCGATGATACGCAGGGCGGCGCCGGAACGATGCAGGTGAGATCGCTCTGCTGTGCGCCCGCGGCTCTCAGTGTCGTTCGAGCGCGAGCGGAAACGTCATCGTCAAGGTGAGCCCGTTCTGTGCTCCGGTCGCGAGTTGGCAACGGCCGCGCCAAGAGGTCGCAAATGCGCGCAGCGTCAACGAGCGTGCTTCCAGGTCCCTGACGACATCGTTGCAACGGATCTCGAGCACTGCTTGCTCGTCATCGGCAAAGGTCCGCACCGCCACCTCGCTCCCGGGCGCGCAGCCGCCTGAGCAGATCGAAAGTGCGCGTTCGACGGCGTGGCGCAACTCGTCCGGATGGCACGCTACCTTGGGCAGGCCTCCGTGCAGTTGCTGGCGGATCACGAGCGGCACCTTGGCGCTGGCGGTGAAGGCACGAACGGAGGTTTCGACCTCACGATCGAGATCGGCGCGCGAAACTGCGGTCGCCTCTGCGACGTCCTGCAGCAAGGATGCGACGATGCGGTGCAGATTGGCGATGCCACCGTCGAAGCCGGCGACCAGATCGTCGGTCCCGAACGGATCGAGCTGATCGCCACGAGCCAGCTCTTCGAGTTGCTGATTCAGGGCGGCAAGGCAATCGCCCAGTTCGCCATCCAGGTCGTCGTCGGAGCGGTTCACGCCCGATCTATCGGCGCGATCGGGCGGACGATTGAGTCAGCCTCAGCCTTCCGCCGCCAGTTCGCCGTCTGTTTGCGGCTTTGCCTCAACCGGCTCTGCGGCGGTGACAGGTTTGGCCATGCCCAGGCGCTCCAGCAGCTCGTCCGCCACGGCCTCGTAGTCCCGCGCCCCGTTCGAATCCGGCGCGTGCTCGAAGATGGTGCGGCCAAAGCTGGGCGCTTCGGCCAGCTTGACGTTGTTGCGGATGCGCGTGCGTGCGAGCTGGGTGCCGAAGTACTGGTCGATCTCGCGAAGCACCTCGGTGCTGAGGTTGGTGCGGGAGTCCACCATGCACGGCAGCACGAGTGCCACCGCGAGTTGCGGGTTCAGGCGCTTCTGCACCAGCATGATGACCTCGATCAGCTTGGCCATGCCCTGTAGCGACAGGTACTCGGCCTGCATCGGGATCACGACGTGATCGGCAGCGACGAGAGCGTTGGCGGACAGCACGCCGAGCGACGGCGGGCAGTCGAGGAACAAGAAATCGAACTCGCTCTTGTTCGCAAAGGCCTCGATCGCTTCGCGCAGAATGGTCTCGCGGCCGATGCGGTTGGCGAGCACCTGCTCGACGCCAGCCAGCGACGTGTCGCTGGGGACGACGAACAAACGCTCGGAACTGGTCTCCTGCACGAGGTCCTGAAGCGGAGTGTCCTCGACCAGCAAGTTGGTCATCGTGTTGCCCTCGAGGTCGGGCCGCTTGTCGAGATGCACCGTCAGGTTGGCCTGCGGGTCCATGTCGCAGACGAGCACGCGATAGCCTCGACGCGCCAGCGCGGCGCTGAGATTGACGGTGGTGGTCGTCTTGCCGACCCCACCCTTCTGGTTGATGACCGCGATGCAGCGCATGGTGCGTTCCCTTGGATGTCGAACGGGCTCGCAAAAGGACGAGCGATGGTCCATTAGAGATGCGCGGCAGACGCAGGGCAAAATCTGCGTCGCCGGATTCCGCGCGATCCTGCAGCCGGCGAGCCGAACTCAGCCCAGCAGCGCACCGAGGTCCGCGAGCGGCAACGGCCCGTCGATGACAAACGGCTCTGCCGCGGCGCAGCCGATGCGCACGCCGAAGAACCGGTCCCGCACCTGGGCGCGGTCGCGGACATCGATGCCTTGGACCATATGAGTCTTGGCACCTTCGCCCTGCAACTGCGAGCGGTAGCAACCCAGCACAGCGGCCTTCTGCTCGACCAAGTCACTGATGTCGACCGCAAAGGTCGGTTCGACCGGCACGTTGCCGGGGTAACGGACCAGCAGGCGGGGTCGGTGCGGTGAACCGAGTTCTGGATGGAAGCGCACGAGGCCTGAGTAGAACCACGCCTTGCCTGCGAGTTGCGCGGCAGCGGTGTGGTCCGGATGCACGTCGCGCTCGTGCGGTGCAAACAACAGTCGCGGGCGCACCTCGCGCATCAAGGCGACGAGCTTCTGGACCGAATCGTCGTCGTCGGCGATCGCCGTATCACGCAATGCGAGACTGCGCCGGTCCGCCACGCCTAGCATCGCGGCAGCTGCCGCAGCTTCTCGCTGCCGCTGCTCGCCTGTTCCACGCGAACCCATCTCGCCAGCGGTCAGATCGAGGATGACCACGCGGTGGCCGCTGCGCGTGAGCCGCAGAATCGTGCCGCTCGCGGCGATCTCGACGTCGTCGGGATGCGGGCCGACGAACAGCGCGGCGCAGTCGCTCGTCATCACAACTCCAGGACGCCGTGCTCGATGGTGAATGGATCTGACGCGGCGATGATCTTGTCAGCCAGCTCACGGCCATGGGCGGCGAGGAACCCCAGCGGGCCGAGTACGCGTTCCTGCGGGCGGCCGCGCGGGCGGAGGTTGGAAGTCAGGCGGCGGAACTGCCGCAGACCGGTGCCTTCGCGGTTCTGGCGGGCGGCACGCAGTTTCTGCGCCAGCCGTTCGATCTCCTCCGTCGTTTTGGTGCGCACGCGGTCGATCGACGCCAGCATCGAGCTGTCGAGGTCCTGCATCTGCGTGGCGACCTTGTCGAGGCCGGTGCGGATGCTCGCGACCATGTCATCGAGTTGCCCTTCGAGCAGGTCGCGATCGGTTCCCTGTGCGCGCTCGACGAGCTGCTCTGGTGATTGATCGAGGTCGGTGAGATCGAGACCGAACTTGGTCAGGATCCGCTGGAGCGATGGCTCCACCAGCGTCATCGACGCGCGCGGCACGAACAGAGGCTGCGGCACACCGAGAGTGCGATAGAGCGGCGCGACGACCGACAGATACGCGAGCTCGCCGGGGCCAACGACGAAAGCGATCGTCGGAAGACAAGCGTCTTGCCACAGCGGGCGCAGCAGTGCCCCCGGACTGAGGTCCTGCCAGCGTTGATACTTCTCGGCGTCAGCGAGCGGCGTGCGCCGGTCACCGGTGATCTCGAACATCATCGTCGCCGACGGGTCCATCGTGACGTCGATGCCCAAGTCTGTCAGCTCGTCGCAAGTCTGCCGCACGACGTCTCGGATGGTGTCTGACTGCGACCACCAACGCTGGAGCGGCGGGAATGCCTCGCTCGGCAAGTCGCGAGGTTCGATGACCAGCAAGCCATGGCGGCCAAACAGCTCGAACATCATGCGCGCCTGCGCGGCGCCGAGTGCTTCGTCCGGGTGGCGCGGCTTGAAGATGTCGAGCGCCCATTGCCGCGACTCACTTTGTGGCAGCAGCGCGTCGAGCTCTGCCAGCACGCGCTCCACTTCTCGACCGCAGTGCACGTTGCGCAGCGGGGCACCACCGCGGTCGATGTCGAGGCGAAAACGCTGCACTTCCTGCGCGCTATTGACCAGGAACAGGCGATTCGCCTCTTCGAGATCGTGGTCGTCACTGTGGTTCCAAAACACCGGCACCGCGCGGATGGCGCCGTTCTCGGCCTCGATCTGCTGGCACAAGCGGATGGCCGTTGCGACCTTGTGCAGGTTGAACAACGGGCCGCCGATGAGGCCTGGCTGCTGTCCGGTGATGACGATCTGGACCTTGGGGTCAGCGAGGCGCTTGGCGCTCTCGAACACCTCAGGCGGCGCCCCGTGCCGCTCAGCGTAGGCCGTGAACGCGCGCACCAGCGCGTCGCGTGGCACGATCCGGTCGGCGCCAGTCGGCGCGCGTTTCAACAGCTCGTCGAGCGAGCGGGCTCGTTTGCCGAGTACCGCGCAGAGATCGCGATCGTCGTCGAGGAACCGTTGATGAACGTCGCTGGTGCCCAGACGACGGAACGAGATGTGACGCAACGTTGTGACCACCGGGCGTGAGGTTCTAGGGGAGGACTGCGTGCTGCTCCAGTGCGCCGAAGCGAGGATCGGTGCGATCCTCGCGAACTTTGCTGCTTTGGCGGTGGCGCGGCGATCACTTTGCGCGGGCGGCTAGCTGCTGAACGTGGCGGCATTCGGCGGCGAACTGCTCGGCTGCGGCCTCCACTTTGGCGAGCCAATCAGGGTCGCTGGGTTGGAACGCCTGCATGACGCCTCGGCTCTGCGTCGCAAGACCGCCGAGCCCGCGGCGATCAAACGCAGCGGCTAGGTCCGCCACCTTGCCGCCTTGGGCGCCGACGCCCGGCAGCAGGATCCATGCGTTTGGCATGAGGCGGCGCAATCGGTGCAGTTCGGCAGGCCAGGTCGCCCCCACCACGGCACCGACGGGCGAATAGCCCTCCGCCAGTGGCAACTCCTGCCCCCAGCGGTGAACGGCGGCGGCGACAGCGTCGCAGAGCGCGCGGCCCTGCCCCTCGATCGGCAGGTCCTGGAGGTCCTTCGCGCCCGGATTGCTGGTGCGCACCAGCACAAACACGCCGAGTCCACCGCGATCGGGGTGGCAACGTTCCAAGAACGGCTGCAGCGAGTCGCCGCCGAGGTAGGGATGCAGCGTCACCGCGTCCGCCCACTGCGCGTGGCCCTCGGCGTAGGCCTCGGCAGTGCTGCCGATGTCGCCGCGCTTGATGTCGCCGAGCACCAGCAGGCCGCACTTCCGGGCGGTGGCACAGGTGGACTCGTAGGCGGCAAACCCGGCGGAGCCAAAGCACTCGAAGAACGCGATGTTGGGCTTCACCACCGGCACGTGGCGGGCGAGCGCTGGCAGTACACGTTGGTAGAAGGCGGCGATGCGGTCAGGCGCGGGCGCATCGGGCAGGAGGGAAGTCGGTAACGCCGAGAGGCGCGGGTCGAGTCCGACCACCGCGGGTGCTTCGCCCGCGAGGAGGCGACGGGACAGTTCGACGACGAAGGCCATGTGCGCAACGTAGCGACGGCGGCGCGGCCGACCAGCGCATCGGAGGGGCCAGCGTACGGGCGCGTGTTCCAAGTGGCATCGGAGACCAGTTCGCTGTTTCCTTCTCCCTCCCAATTCCTGGCCACCCCCGCCCGCGGGGATGGCGCATTCGAGCAGACCCCACCCGATGCCAGTTGTCTTCGTGCCCAAGGAGACGGAGTCCGGCGAGACCCGAGTCGCAGCGATCCCGGAAACCGTCAAGGGACTGATCAAGCTAGGCCTCAAGCCCGAAGTCGAGCGCGGCGCTGGACTCAGCGCCGGTTTCGCCGACCAAGACTATGCCGATGCGGGCGCTGCCCTCGTCGGTAGTGAGGCGCGCGGCAGCGCCGACCTCGTACTCGGAATCCAGCCACCAACGCCGGCGCAGGCGAAGGCCCAGAAGGCCGGATCCCTGAGCATTTGTTCACTGCAGCCGAGCATGAACTTGTCGGCCGTCGCAGCCTTGCGCGACGCAAAGGTCACGGCCATGGGCCTCGAGTTCATGCCGCGCATCAGCCGCGCGCAGAAGATGGACATCTTGTCGTCGCAGGCAACCTGCAGCGGCTACCAGGCGGTTCTGCTCGCCGCCGTGCACCTGCCGAAGATGTTCCCGCTGATGATGACTGCCGCTGGCACGATCACGCCAGCGCGGGTGCTGGTGCTCGGTGTTGGCGTCGCCGGATTGCAGGCGATCTCGACGGCGCGCAAGCTCGGTGCGGTCGTGGAGGCCAACGACATCCGACCGGCCTGCAAAGAGCAGGTTGAGTCACTAGGCGGCAAGTTTGTCGATACCGGCACGCCGCCAGACGCTGAGACCAAGGGCGGCTACGCCAGCGAGACGACGCAGGACTTCTTGAAGAAGCAGCGCGAGATTCTGACCAAACATATCACTTCCGCGGATGTGGTGATCACGACGGCGCTGATCCCTGGCAAGAAGGCGCCAGTGTTGGTCACAGCTGACATGCGAAAGGGGATGAAGCCCGGCTCGGTGATCGTCGACATGGCCGCCGCCATGGGCGGCAACGTTGAAGGCACGGTCAAGGGTCAACATGTCGTCGTCGACGGCGTCACCATCCTCGGTGATGCAAACCTGCCGGGCCAAGTCGCAGCCGACGCGTCGCGCATGTTTGCTCGCAACGTCACCGCGTTCCTCGGTGAGTTCGTCAAGGCCGGTGCGCTGAACCTGGACATGAACAACGAGATCCTCTCTGCCGTCACGATCGTCCACGACGGTCAGGTCCGGCACCAACCCACCGCGCAGGCCCTGGCCGCGCAAGGCAACTGATCATGGACCCGATCTTCCTCACGATCTTCGTTTTCGCGATCGCGTCGCTGCTCGGTTTTGAACTGATCAACAAGGTCCCGCCAACGCTGCACACGCCGCTGATGTCGGGTTCGAACGCGATTTCGGGCATCACCCTGGTTGGCGCGATCCTCTGCGCGCTCGCGTTCAAGGACGCGGCACCCGAAGTGCTCGCTGCTGCAAGCCAGCCGATCCCGTCGTGGTTCGGCAACATCCTGGCGTTTCTCGCCATCGTGTTTGCGACCATCAACGTGGTCGGTGGCTACATGGTGACCGACCGCATGCTGGGCTCCTTCAAGCGGAAGGAGAAGAAGTAACGTGGACTACCTCTATCTCCTCGCCACGGTCCTGTTCGTTTTCGGCATCAAGAAGCTGACGAACATCAAGACCTGTCAGCAGGGCAATCGGCTGTCCGAGTTCGCGATGTTGTTGGCGATCGTCACGACACTCGCAGTCGGTGCGAACTACATCAGTTGGTATGTCGTGATCAGTGGTCTTCTCGTCGGCGGCGCTGCCGGCGCGGTGATCGCCAAGAAAACTGCGACCACGCAAATGCCAGAGATGGTGGCAGCCCTCAACGGCTTTGGCGGCGTGGCCTCGGCCCTCGTCGCGATGGCGGCGCTCCTCGAGCACCCGCTGATGCACGACCCGAACAAGTCGCTGTTCGACACCGGGTTCGTCAATGCCGTCAGCACGCCGATCACGATTCTGATCGGCATGATCACGTTGACCGGCAGTTTCATCGCCTACTTCAAGCTCTCGGGAAAGAAGCTCGTGCACCCGGTGAAGGGCTCACAGCGGCATGCGTTTCACGCAGCGCTGGGCGTCGCAGTGATCGGCCTCAGCTACTGGGAGATCACGACTGCGAGCCACGCGCAAATGACGATCGCCACAGTTCTGTTGGCGATCATCTCGGGCTCGCTCGGCGTCTTCTTGGTGATGCCGATCGGTGGTGCCGACATGCCAGTCGTCGTGTCGCTGCTCAACAGCTATTCGGGCATTGCTGGCGCGGCGGCAGGCTTCGTCATCAACAACCCGTTGCTGGTCGTTGTAGGTGCACTGGTCGGCACTTCGGGCCTGATCCTGACGCAGATCATGTGCAAGGCGATGAACCGCTCGCTCAGCAACGTGCTGCTCGGTGGCATGGGCGAGGAAGTCGTCGCCAAGGACGCCAAGGACTACAAGTCGATCAAGTCGACGACGCCTGAAGAAGTGGCGATGCTGCTCGACGGCGCCGCTTCGGTCATCATCGTCCCCGGTTACGGGCTTGCCGTGGCACAAGCGCAGCACGTCGTGCGCGAACTCGGAGACCTGCTGCAGAAGCGCGGTTGCAACGTGCGCTACGCGATCCACCCGGTCGCCGGCCGCATGCCGGGCCACATGAACGTGCTGCTCGCCGAGTCGGATGTTCCCTACGATCAGTTGTGGGAGATGGACAACATCAACAGTGACTTCAAGAGCACGGATGTGGTCATCGTCGTCGGCGCCAACGACGTCGTGAACCCAGCCGCCCGCGAGGCCACGGGCCCGATCGCCGGCATGCCCATCCTCGATGTCGACCAGGCGCGGACGTGCGTTGTGATCAAGCGTTCGCTTGCCCCTGGTTATGCCGGCATCAAGAACCCGTTGTTCGAGTTGGACAACTGCTTGATGGTCTTCCTCGATGCCAAGGAGGCGTTGGAAGGCATGGTCAAGGAAATGAAGGAGCTGTCGAAGTAACGACGGCGACTTCGCTGCTCACCTCTTCTCACCTCTGTTCATCGTCGCCTCGTCGATGACATCGGTTGAAGCCGCGATCTCACACCGCGCCCGCGGCCAGTCTGGTGTGCGACCACTGCGGACGAGACGGCGGTGCGACGGCAGCGTCGCGAGTTCTCCGCGGGATCTACCGATGCCGCTGCGAACTCGCGCCTTGCCCTCGACCTTCGTTGCTCGGCCTCGCGAGCCGGCTTGTTGTGAAACCGCTTCTACGTGATGCGCTCCACCACCATCGCCCCACCTGCTGGTCCGGCCTCTGCTGGGTGTGCTAGAGTCTGTGCGTGACCCCCATCCGTGATCGTGCGCACAGGACGCAGGGCGAAGTATCGTCCGCAACAACCGCGCGCACTTGCATCTATAGCCCACAGCTTTCGCCCCAGTGAGACAGGGGATTCCTCGCCGTGGACAGAGATCGCAACGAGTTCGACGCGTTGATCATCGGCGGCGGCTTCTTCGGCTGCAGTCTGGCTGTGCATCTCCGCCAGACGCGTCAGTTGCGAGTTGTGCTACTCGAAGCCGGTCCTGAGCTACTGCAGCGCGCCTCGCATTCGAATCAGGCCCGCGTCCACAACGGCTATCACTACCCGAGAAGCCTGCTCACGGCCTTACGGTCGCGGATCAACTACCCGCGCTTCTTGGCGCAGTTCCGCGACTGTGTGGATGAGTCGTTCGACAAGTACTACGCGGTCAGTCGCAACTTCTCGAAAGTGACCGCGAATCAGTTCCGCCTCTTCTGCACGACGATCGGCGCACCGATCACGCCGGCGCCAACGGCCATTCGAAAGATGTTCGATGCCGATCTCATCGAGGAGGTCTTCACGGTGCAGGAGTGCGCGTTCGACGCAGTGAAGTTGCGGCAGCGGATGGTGACCGAGATGGAGGCATCCTTGGTCGATGTCAGACTCAGTACCGATGCGCTGCGCGTGCGGCAGTTGCCCGGTGGCAAGCTCGGCGTCGAGTGCTCGACATCGAACGGGCGTCAGGAGCTGACGGCACACCGCGTCTTCAACTGCACCTACTCGCGTATCAACCGACTGCTCGATGCTTCGGGGTTGCCTCTGATCCCGCTCAAGCACGAGTTGACGGAGATTGCACTGGTCGAGGTGCCTCCCGAGGTGAAGGGCATGGGCATCACGGTGATGTGCGGCCCGTTCTTCTCGGTGATGCCGTTCCCGTCGCGTGGCCTCCACTCCTTCAGCCACGTGCGCTACACGCCGCACTGCCAATGGCAGGACGCCACGGATCGGCCGTACATGGACCCCTACGCGGTGCTCGCGGGGCGTCCGCGGCAGAGCAACTACCTTCGGATGGTCATGGATGCTCGCCGCTACATGCCGGTTCTGACCGGTTGCCGACATGTAGATTCCCTGATGGAAGTGAAGACTGTGCTGCCGCGCAGCGAGATGGACGACAGTCGTCCGATTCTGTTGCGAAAAGACCAAGGGCTGCCCAACCTCGACTGCATCATGGGCGCCAAAATCGACAACGTCTTCGACATGATCGACTACGTGTCGGCTGCAGATTCCATCGTGAGCCAGGAGACAGCATGACACTCTCGGACTGCTTCGTGTCCGTGGTCGCACCGCTTTCCGATGATGGCGACATCGTCGATTCGTTCGTTCGCGAAGTATCAGAGGTGCTCAAGGAGCACTACTCCAACTACGAACTCGTTCTCGTCGACGATGGCTCGCGCGACGACACTGTTGCCGTGGTGAGGAAGCTCTTGACGCACATCGAATGCGTGCGCCTGATCACCTTCTCACGCCCATTCGGGACCGAGGTGGCGATCTCTGCGGGACTCGACACGGCGATCGGCGACTACGTCGTCGTGGCCCTGGCTGACTCGGATCCACCGAAACTGATCCCGCACTTGGTCGAGCGCTCGCGCAAGGACTCCCGCACCGTCGTTGGAGTTCAGCAGCGACGCGGGCCCGAGCCAGTCTGGAACCGTCTGGGAGCTCGACTGTTCTACTGGTACTGCAACCGTCACCTGAAGCTGAACATCCCTCAGAACTCGACCTACTTTCGAGTGTTGAGTCGGCAGGCGGTCAATGCCATCACCCAGATCAAGGACCGCACGCGCTTCCTCCGCAGCTTCAGCGCCCAAGTCGGCTTTCCGGTCGAGCTGTACGAGTACGAGCAGGTGAGCCGACGCCAGCGCCCGCGGCAACGCCGGCTGATGGATGCCATCAGCCTTGCTGTCGGCATCATCGTCGCCAACTCGACCCACCCACTTCGCATGGTGAGTTGGCTGGGGTTTGGCCTCAGCGCGCTCAATCTGCTCTACATGGGCTACGTCCTGTTGGTCTACCTCTTCAAGAAGGAAGTGGCCGAAGGCTGGGCGACGCTCTCGTTGCAGAACGCTGTGATGTTCTTCTGCCTGTTCCTCTTCGTGACGGTGCTGTGCGAGTACATCGGGCGCATCGTCGGCGAGTTGCGCACGCGGCCGCACTACTACACGTTGGAGGAGCACAACAGTTCGGTCGTGATCGCCAACGAGGATCGTAAGAACGTGACCACTCAGGCAACCGAGGAGCGCAGCTCGTGAGTGGCGAGCGGAACGTAGTGCAGGCGTCCGATGCCGTGGTTCAAGTCCCGTCGTACACGGTGACGGAGTTCGCGCAGAAGCGACATCGCTACTGTGTGGCGGTCTTCGTCATCAACGAGAACGGTCGTCTGTTGGCGCAACTGGAGAAGATGCAAGCTGCTGGCGCGCCGCTCGATGTCGTGCTTGCCGACGGCGGCAGCACGGATGGCTCGACGACGGAGCAGAACCTGAAGCCGCGAGGCGTTCGCACACTGTTGACCAAGACTGGTGCCGGCAAGCTCAGTGCGCAGATGCGCATGGCATTCCACTACGCGATGGAGCAGGGCTACGACGGCGTGGTTGCGATGGACGGGAACAACAAGGACGACCCGGCGGCACTGCAGCGCTTCGTCGATTCGCTACAAGCCGGGTTCCACCATGTGCAGGGCAGTCGCTTTGTTCCTGGAGGCAAGGCCATCAACACACCGCCCATGCGTATGCTCGGCATCAAGTTGTTGCATGCTCCGCTCATCAGCATTGCCTCGCGGTTTCGCTACACGGACACAACAAACGGCTTCCGCGGCTATAGCCGTGAGTTCCTCTTGGACCCGCGGGTGGCGCCGTTTCGCGACGTCTTTGCGCGCTACGAACTGCACTACTATCTGGCGATCCGCGCTGCCAGGCTTGGCTACCGAGTTACCGAGGTTCCGGTGACCAGGGCCTATCCAGACAAGGGGCCGACCCCGACCAAGATCAGTCCACTGAAGGGTAGCCTGTTGGTCCTCAAGACCTTGTTCAAAGCCTGCCTGCATCACTACGACCCACCAGGAACGAACTCGAAAGGAACCTGACCCATGCCCAGCGCCCTTATTGGCCACACCGGATTCGTGGGTGGTACCCTGTTGCGGCAGCACCGCTTCGACGACCTCTACAACTCGACCAACATCGAACAGTTGGCGGGCAAGTCGTATGACCTCGTCGCCTGCGCCGCCGCGCCAGGCGTGAAGTGGAAGGCCAACAAGGAGCCCGAACAGGACTTGGCCAGCATCAAGCGATTGATGGCACCATTCGAGACCGTCCGCGCCCGCAAGGTCGTCTTGATCTCCACCGTCGATGTGTATCCGAGTCCTTTGGACGTGGATGAACACACGCCGATCGACCGGGCGAGCGGCAGTCCCTACGGCCGCCACCGTTTGTGGCTCGAGGACTTCTTGCGGGAGCGCTTCGACACGGTGGTCGTGCGCCTGCCCGGGCTGTTTGGCGTCGGTCTCAAGAAGAACATCATCTTCGATATTCTGACCGGCAATCGCGTGGATCAGATCGTTCCGAACGCAGTGTTTCAGTTCTACGACATGCAGCATCTGTGGGCGCACGTGCAGATGGCGCAGCAGCAGGGGCTCGGCCTCGTGAACTTCGCAACCGAACCGACCAGCGTCCGGGAGGTTGCCATGGACGGACTGGGTGTGAGCCTGCCGGCCCCGGAACAGTCGAATGCGCCGCGCTACGACATGAAGTCGAAGCACGCCTCGGTGTTCGGCGGTTCGCGCGGCTATGTCGCTGACAAGAAGAGTGTCCTCGCAGGTATCCGTGAGTTCGCAAAGAACGAAGGCTGGGTGCGCCCGTGAAGACTGCGATCTCCAACATCGCGTGGAACGTTGCGGATGACGCCTGGGTCGCTGATCTGATGCTGGAGATGGGCGTCGTCGGCGTCGAGATTGCGCCGACGAAGATCTGGCCAAAGCCTCTGCTCGCGAGCGCTGCCGAATTACTCGAGTACCGGCGGTTCTGGGAGCAACGCGGGATTCGCATCGTGGCTATGCAGTCGTTGCTGTTCGGTCGCGCTGACCTGCAGGTGTTCGAGGATCAGGCGAAACGCGACGAGATGCTCCAGTACTTGGAAGCGATCATGGCGCTGGCTTCCACTCTAGGCGCTGGGCCGCTCGTGTTCGGGTCGCCCAAGAACCGCAAAGTAGGCAGCCGTCCGCGCGTTGAGGCAGATGCGATCGCCATCGATTTTTTCCGCCGCGCAGGCGAAGCCGCGATCAAGCACAGTGTGACGCTTTGCATCGAGCCAAATCCGCCCCAGTACGAGTGCGACTACGTCACCTGCGCGCAGCAGGGCCTCGACTTGGTGCGCGCTGTCGACCACCCAGGCTTCCGGCTGCATCTTGATGCTGCTGGTATGACCTTGGCGGGCGATCCGCTCGAAGCCTCGCTGCGCGCGGCGACCGGCAGCATGTGCCACTTCCACGTGAGTGAGCCTTCTCTCGGTCCGATCGGGCAGGGAGGCGTGAAGCACGCGGTTCTCGCTGACCAGCTACGGCAACTTGGCTATGCGCACTGGACGTCGGTAGAGATGCGGTTCAACCCCGAGCGCGACTTGCGAACGGAACTGCCACGAGTGCTCCAACTGCTGCAGACTGTCTACGGCACACCAGCTAAGACCTGAGGTGCCGACAACTGCGCCCCTAGAGTTGCTCTTCAATGCACTGGTGGCTGCGGCTGGCCTCGAGGACTGCGTCGCGAACTCGCGGCGCGTCCTGAGATTCCGCAACGAGTCCGCTACTTTCCCCAGGTCACTGTGACTCGGCCTCGCCCGCAGGCCATCTGTGAAAACACCCCTTGCTCGAGCGAAGATCCACCAATGTCCGCCCGCGTGCCCAATCGCCTTCTAGCTCTTCTGTTCTTGCCGGTGGTGTTTGGATTTGTGGCGACCGTCGTTGCGGCGTGGCCCGGCGCCATCTCCCCTGACATGGAGAGCACGATCCGAGAGGCAGAGGCGTTCACCTTCTGGGGCTATCAGGAGCCGATGTCGGGCTTCGTTTGGTCCCCAGTGGTGGCCCTGTGTTCGGTACCTGTTTCGGTCGCCGTGTTTTATCTCGCACAGCTCGCTGCCTTTTGGCTCACCTTCGCGCTGTTCATCAAGGGAGCGCTGCGTGAGAGGCAGGTCTTCGCGGCAATGCTCGGCTCCGTCCTCGGGTTCTTGCCGCCGCTCTTTTGTTTCACATCGATGATCGAATCCAACATGCAGGTTGGCGTCGCGTGGAGCCTCGCTGTCGCGATTGCCTCGGTGTCGCAGTCACGCAGGGCACAACTCGCCAGCGCGTTCTTGCTGTTCTACGGATTCTGTGCTCGGTCAGGGATGATCGTTGCGATCCCACCGGTGATGTTCGCCTGCGTCATGCTGCATCGCCCCGAGTTCTCCAAGCGGCGGGCGGCCATGTGGAGCGTCGTGGGGTCGGCCGGATTCGGAGCACTGGCCTTCTTGGTGACGACCGTGCTGCTCGGGTCGCCGTCGCGGGACCGTGTCCTTGGCGTTTCCCAGTTGTTCGACATGGCCGGTGTGTACCAGAAGACTGGCACCCACCTGATCCCTCCGGCACTCGTGCCGGAAGGTGCCACAGCCGAAGAGATCTTGGTCTTGTACGAACCCGCTTTGTGTTCGCCGATCTTCTGGCGGGGCGACAACAAGCCTGTCTTCAAGCTCCCGTCCACGCGTGAAGAAGGGGCCAGTCTTGGGGCCGCGTGGCTAGAGACCATCAAGCGCAACCCCGCGGCCTACTTTGCTGTCAAAGCTCGCTATGCAGCTCTGTTCTTGATGATCGGTGTCGAATGGCCGCAGGGCTTCTACCCAGACATCAGCCGCAATGCAGCTCTTGGTCTCGGTGAACCGGGAGGTGATGGTTGGACCCTGATCAATGACTACGCGAGAAGCACGGCGACCACTCTGCTGTGGAAGGGGTGGTTCTGGTTCGCGTTGACCGGAGTCATCTGTTTCGTGGCCTGTCTGCTGCGAGCACCGCGGGCTCTGGCTGCTGCTGCCGTCTACGCCGGTGCGATCTGCAACATGGCCCCTCAGTTGTTGTTCGGGCAGGCAGCGCTCGTCCGCTACTACTTTGCCCCCTACATCCTCTGCGTCTGCAGCCTTCTACTGCTGGCGGGGCCGCTAGCGGGAGTGATCAAGGCAAAGCTGCACCGACTACGTCAGGGCCGAGTGCAGGCTGCTTGATGTTGGTGCGTGCGTCGGCAGGAACGACGCTGCCAATCAAGCGGAGTGAATCCCGGGTTCGCATTCCATGCCGCGGTCTGTGCATGGGGCGTGCTGCGTCGCCGCGCCTCAAGGTGGTCACGGACAATGTGGCCACCGACAAGCCGTGTTGTTGCGGCTCTTTCTGCACGAGGCCCGTGACGCGCCAACCTGGAAGACGATCTTCGGAGTCACCCGACTAGCGGCTCAAGGCGCCAGCGGCGTCTTCAGCAGATCGTCGAGACATCGACGAACGGCATCGAGCGAGCGCGGCGTGATGTCGCCAAGAAGCCAGCGAACCTGGGTTGGTCCCAGCGCGGCGTCGAGGTCGGCCCCTTCGGCCTCCGGATACAGCACCGGTTCTTCCGGGGCGCCAAACGCGAGTGGCGGCAAGTCAGGGTCGGAGCCTGTCTGGCGGACCTTGGCGAGCAAACCGTGCAGGTCGATGCCGCGCAGCACGAGTAGTTCCCACGGCTTCTCGTCCAGCCGGCGTGCGAACAGCTCGTTGAGAGCCAACACGTGTCGACACGGCTTCTCCTGCTGATCGCACGAGCAGCCAAACGTCACACGACGAGGATCTGGGAACAGTGGCTCGCCGACGATCCGCGCGATCAAGCGGTCGAACGCGCGGGGCACGCGTCCCTGCTCGAGCGCTTCGACGATGGACCGACTGCGGCGAAGGACGCGGACCACGGTGGTCCATTCCTTTTGCGGCAGCATGACCACCTGGAGGCTGACTTCGTGGATCGATCCCATGGAGCCCTCCATCTCGGCTCGCATGGAGCCGGGACGGATGCGGACCATCTGCTTGCGAATCGACGGCAGCAACTCGAGTGCGGCTGCGAGGCGCTTGTCGTCCACGCCGCGCGTGGCGTCGCGGCGCCAACGTTCGCCCAGTGACACGGCTTTGGTATCGGTCACGCCATCGCCTCCTGGCGGTCGAGTGCGAGCAGCCGCTTCAAGTCGTCGTTGCTGAGTTCGGTTATCCAGTTCTCACCGGCGGCGAGGAGGTTGTCGGCGACCTCGCGCTTGCGCTCGAGCATCTGCTGGATGCGTTCTTCGAGCGTCCCAGTGCAGACGAATTTGTGCACGAACACGTTGCGCTGCTGACCGATGCGGAAGGCTCGGTCGGTTGCCTGGTCCTCGACGGCGGGATTCCACCAGCGGTCAAAATGGAACACACGGTTGGCTGCCGTGAGGTTGAGACCTGTGCCACCAGCCTTGAGCGACAGCACGAAGACCTTTGGACCGTCAGGCCGGGACTCCTGGAAGTCGGCGACCATGGTGTCACGCTCCTTTTGCGGCACGCTGCCGTGCAGGAACAGCACGCTGCCGCCGGTGCGTTCCTCGACGTGAGTCTTCAGCAGCGACCCCATCTCCTTGAACTGCGTGAACACGAGGCAGCGATCGCCTTCTTCGAGCGCCTCCTCCAGCATCTCGGTCAGCAGGTCGAGCTTGCCACTACGGGAATGCAGCGAGCTACCGTCGCCGAGGTAGTGAGCCGGGTGGTTGCACACCTGCTTCAGGCGCAGCAACGTCGTGAGGATCGCGCCGCGGCGGGCGATGCCCTCTTGCGCGCGTTCGACATCCTGCAAGCCCTTGCGGACGACGGTCTCGTAGAGGATCGCTTGTTCACGCGACAACGTCGACGCGACGATCTGCTCGGTCTTCTCGGGTAGGTCGGCGACGATGTCGGAATCGGTCTTGAGTCGGCGCAACACGAACGGACGTACGAGGCGCGCGAGGGCCGACATCGAACTCTGGCGACGCTGCTTGACGATCGGGTGTTCAAGCGTCTGCAAGAACTGAGTGCGTGAGCCGAGCAGACCCTCGTTGAGGAAGTCCATGATCGACCACAGGTCCAGCGGACGGTTCTCCAGCGGGGTGCCGGTCAACGCCATGCGGAAGTTGCCGCGCAACGTGCGTGCGACGCGGGACTGCTTGGTCGTCGGATTCTTGATGTTCTGCGCTTCGTCGAGGATCACGCCCTCGAACGCAGAGCCCGTGAGAAGCTCCTCGTCGCGTTGCAGCAGGTTGTAGCTCGTCAGCATCACGTCGGTGGACGACAGCAGTTGCTGAAAGCTCTCGGCGGTGTCGGCGCGGGTCTTGCCGTGGTGCAACGAGACACGCAGCTCTGGCGCAAAGCGATGGAGTTCGCGCCGCCAGTTACCCAACACCGAGACTGGGCAGACGATCAGCATGCACTTGCGGCGCTCGGGGCGTTTGCGCCAATCGAGCATGACAGCGATCGCCTGTACGGTCTTGCCGAGACCCATGTCGTCGGCCAGACACGCGCCAAAGCCCTGGTCAACGAGGTAGTACAGCCAAGCGTGACCGCGCTGCTGGTAGGGGCGCAACTCGCCCAAGAAGCCACTTGGAAGTTCGCGCCCTTCGACGGCGCGGGAGTGCTCGAGGTTGTCGAGCAGCTGCTCGAGGCGTGGCGTGCTCGCCACGGTCTCCATCGCGAGTCCGTGCAGGTGGGCAGCGCCGCCGAGGCGCAGGCGCAGAGCCTCGAAGAAGCTGATGCGCTCGCCGGTGTCTTGCATGCGCTTCTTGAAGTCCACCAGTGCCTGGCGGTCCTTCGGGCTGAGCAGCACGGGCTTGCGATCGAGGAAGACAAGAGGCGTACGTGCATCGACCAGTGCGTCGAACTCGTTGCGCGTTAGAACGGTGTCGCCGAGCGCGAGATTCCAGCGGAACTCGAACCACGGCCGCAACGAGTCGCCGCCGGGAACCTCTTGCAGGGTCACGTGCGCCGACAGGCGCTGCATCGACTCGATGCCGGGTAGACGCAGCTCGAACCCTTCGGTCTCGAGCAGCGGGAGATGATCAAGGATCTGGTCGAGCTCCTGACGCGTGAGACTCACCTTGCCGTCGACGAGATTCCTGGCGCGGCGCAGCGGCGGGATCTTGTCTGCGAGATCGTCGATCTTGTGTTCGAAGCGCTGCACGCTGTCGCGCAGCAGTTCGTTGGGAAACAACGACTGGCCGATGCGCTGATGAACTTGCTCCAGTGTCTCGAGCAGGTCGACGCCCGGAATCGGCCGCGCCAGCAATTGCATCCCCCAGGGTGTGGTCTCTTCGAGGGGGCGGTCCGGCACGAGGATCTCGAGTACCGGGACCATGTTGGTGTGCCAGAACTCACGTGGCAACCGTTCGGCCTTATCGAAGCGGGGCTGCTGCTCGCCAGCGATCTGGTCGATGGCCTGGCCGGCAAAGCTCACCAGCAGGTTGCGCGGCGTCACGGCGAAGACGGGATCGTCTGGCACGGCGATGCGCGCAGTAAGCAGCATGCCCGGCACCAGTTCCGCCAGAGCAGCGAGGCACGATTGCGTCTGCGGCGACCAGTGTGGGGCGAAACGAGCAACTCCTGGTTGCGGCGCGGGCGCAAACTCGCCGCGGTCGCGCATGTGCACGCAGAGCTTTGCGGCTGCCGCGAGCGAACGCATCGACGGCATGAGATGCGTCAGGTCGAGCGTTGCCAGCCACGGCACCGCGGCGCTCAATGGCAGGCTCACAGCCGGCATCGTCCAAAGCGATGGCGCAACTCGTCCGGGGAGCTTCTCGTCCTCCTCCCCCCTGGGGCTGCTGACGGGCTGGAGCGAAGACTCGTCGACGGGAACCAGAAGTTGGAGCTCGATCCGCTCGGTCTTGGCACCAAGAGCATCGGGCAGCGCCGATTCGACGATCCCGTCACGGGTCCAGAACGCAACGCGCGCGGCACTGGGCGCGCGCGCATTCAGGTAAGCAGCTTCCAGGGCCGCAATAGGCTGCGGTGTGCCACCGCTGTCAACGGACATCGAATGCGATCGTGCAGCCGGTCAGTGGTTGGTGTGCTGCGCTTTGGGCTGCACGAACTGCCAGTCGACGGGCGCCTTCATCTTGTTGATCGGGTTGGCCCGGCCGCGCGTGGCCTGGTCCGACAAGGTGAAGATCATCAGTAGTGACAGGAAGAGGAACGAACTGAGGAAGAAGACCTTGTTGATCGCCGTGTCCCACTTGACGTGCATGAAGATGGCGATGACCAGTGACGCCTTCACGCTGGCGATGAGCATCGCGATCAACAGGTTGGCAGCCCCGAAGTCGACGCGCGAGGCGGCCACCGTGATGATCGTCAAGAACAACAGCGTCAACAGAACGTTGAAGAAGACCTTCGACGAGGTGACATGGTGCGGCCCGTAGCCGTGGGCATCGTGACCATGGGCAGACGACGCGTCGTGAGCGTGGTTGTGCGCAGACATCAGGGCACCAGGTAAAGCAGCGGGAACAGGAAGATCCAGATCAGATCGACGAGGTGCCAGTAGAGGCCGACCAGGTCGACGGGAAGATAGTAGTGCGCGTGGAAGCGGCCCTTTGCAGCGCCCTTCATGATCCAGAGGATCAGACCGGCGCCGATGATGACGTGCAGGCCGTGGATCGCCGTCATCGTGAAGTAGATGGAGAAGAACAGGTTGCCGAAGGGCACACCCTCCATCACACCGTGGTAGTCCTTGTACCACGCGAGCTGACCGGTCGCTTCGTCATAGCCCATACCGCCGAACACCGGCAGGAAGCCGTGCTCGTACTTCGCCATGTACTCGATGGTCTTGATGACCATGAAGATCACGGCGCCTAGCACTGTGAGACCGCAGTACACGAGCAGCTTGTTCTTCTGGCTCGTTTGCGCACACCGAACGCCCATGGCCATCGTCCAGGAGCTGAGCAGGAGCACGGTCGTGTTGATCGCGCCAAGTTCCCAGCTCAACTGCTTGCCACCTTGGTGGAAGGTCTCGGGGTATGCCTGATGGAAGAAGAAATAGGCGGCGAACATGCCGCCGAAGAGCAGGATTTCCGTCGCGAGAAACAGCCAGAAGCCCAGTTTGGCAGACTGGAACTCCTGCGTCGGCGTGTCGAAGTGGTGCGCGACGGTGTGCGGCAGAAAGCCAGGTCCCGGCGCGGGGACGACGACTGAGTGTCCGTGATCGTGGCTCATGGGGATCTCGAGGGGCGTGCTGGTCTTGAACCGTCAGCGGACCGGGGTCTGCAGCGTCTTGAGGTCGAGCACCGAGTAGTCGTAGACCTCGTGAGTGACGACTGGCGGCGTATCGAAGTTCTCGAGCGGCGGTGGAGTGGGCGACAGCCAGTCGAGGGTGACGCCACCCCATTGGTTCTGCATTGCCTTCTTGCCGGCGAGGAGCGAGTGCACCAGGTAACCGACCATCAACGCTACGCCCGAGCCCAGCACAATGGCGCCGAGCGTCGATGCCTTGTGGTACATCTCAAAGTCCTCGACGTAGGTGGCATAGCGACGCGGCATACCGCGGCTGCCCATGATGAACTGCGGAATGAAGGTCGCATTGAAGCCGACGAAGATGATGCCGCACGCGAGCTTGGCGAGTCCTTCGTTGTACATCAAACCGAACATCTTCGGCCACCAGTGATGAAGCCCGGCGAAGAACGCGAGGGCAATCGAACCCATCATCACGTAGTGGAAGTGCGCGACGACGAAGTAGGTGTCGTGCAAGTGGATGTCGACGTTCAACGCGCCGAGGATCACGCCCGTCAGTCCTCCGATCGCGAAGATGATCAGGAAGGAGAGCGTGTAGAGCATCGGCGCATTCATCGCGATCGAGCCCTTCCAGATTGTCGCGACCCAGCTGAACTCTTTGATGGCCGTCGGGATTGCCACGAAGAAGGTCAAGAACGAGAACGCGAACATCGCGTATGTCGATTGACCACTGGTGAACATGTGATGGCCCCACACGAGGAAGCTGATCACAGCGATGGCTAGTGAGCTGAACGCGATGAGCTTGTAGCCGAATAGCGGCTTACGGCTGTGAACTGTCACCAACTCACTGACGATGCCGAAGGCCGGCAACACCATGATGTAGACCGCCGGATGGCTGTAGAACCAGAAGAAGTGCTCGAACAGCACCGGGTCGCCGCCCAAGCGCGGATCGAAGATGCCGATGTTGTAGATGCGCTCCAACGCCACGAGCAGCACCGTGATGCCGAGAACCGGCGTCGCCAGCACCTGGAGGATGGCTGTGGCGTAGATGGCCCACACGAACAGCGGCATGCGGAACCAGGTGAGACCCGGTGCGCGCATTTTGTGCGTCGTGACGATGAAGTTGAGGCCCGTGAAGATCGAACTGAACCCGAGGATGAAGATCCCGAGCCCGATCGAGACGACAGCTTGGTTCGTGTAGAGGCTGTATGGCGCGTAGAACGTCCAACCCGTGTCAAAGCCACCGGCGAGGATCGCATAGAGGGCGAAGCAGGTGCCTGTCAACCACAGGTAGAAGCTCAGCAGGTTGAGCCGTGGCAGTGCCACATCTTTGGCGCCGAGCATCAGGGGCAACACGATGTTTCCTAGCGAGCCCGGGATTGCCGGGATCACGAAGATGAACACCATGAACACGCCATGCAGGGTGAAGATCTGGTTGTAGGTCGCGTTGGTGAACAGCGCGCCGTGCGGCTCCCAGAGGTGCAGACGCACAAGCAAGGCGAAGACGCCGCCCGCGAGGAACGCTGCGGTCACCCCGATCAGGTACATGAGCCCGATGCGCTTGTGGTCGAGGGTGAGAGCCCAGGACTTGAAGCCCTTCGTGACGTTCAGGTAGTTCGGCTTGCTACCGTGCTCGCTGGTGTGGATGTCGAGTGCTGGGACGTGGGTCGTCATGGCTTGGCTCTCAGTTGTCCGCGAGCGTCTTCATGTAAGCGATAAGGCAGTTCACACGGCGATCATCGAGATCCGCGAATGCCGACATGTTGTTGTTGCGGTAGGGCAGCTCCGCAACCTTCTTCTCATTGGGCTTGCGAATCGACTCGGTGATATAGGCCTCGTCGACCGTAATCGTCTGAGTTCCGCCATCGGGCGTGACCACTTCTCGCTGGCGCCCGAGGTAGTTGTCGCCCTGCTTGCTGAACAGACCTTTCCAAGTCGGTCCTGTGCCGGCGGTGCCATTCACGCTGTGACAGCTGATACAGAGTTGCTTGTAGAGGTTCTCGCCGCTAGCGGCGGCCTCTTGGGGGGTGCTGTCCTTCAACACGTCCCAGGGCTTCTTCGCGTAGTCTTCGGCGGAGACGACGTGCAGCTTTGCGTACATCTTGCTGTGGTCGCCGCCGCAGTACTCTGCACAGAAGAGGTGGTACTCACCCTTCGTCGTTGGATGGAACCACAGGGTGCCTTGGCGACCCGGGACGATGTCGCGCTTGACGCGCATGGCCGGGAGAAAGAACGCGTGCAGCACGTCGGTCGACTGCAACGTGAAGGCAGCAGGCTTGTCGATCTCGACCCAGAACTCGTTGAAGCTCTGCACCTTGCTGTTCGGGTAGTAGAAGGTCCAACTCCACTGCTTGGCAACGGCCTTGTATTGAACGGCGTCGGCTGGTGCGACCGTCATGTCGAGGGAGCCTTTCCAGCCCCAGGCGAACATGACCATGACGATGATCAGTGGGATGATCGTCCAGATGACTTCGAGCGGCGTGTTGTGTGTCACATTGGACACGGCCGGCTGGTCCCACGTCTTGCGCCTGTATTTCGCGACGGAGTAGGCGAGAACGCCCGCGATCAACACGAAGAAGAAGATGCAGACGATGTAGGTGAAATAGAAGAGCCCGTCGACGTGGTCGAAAGTCGACGCCAACGGCACCAGCTGGCCCCAGTGATCGGACAGTGCGTCGATCTTGGCGGGGCTCTCGATGTAGTTGATCTTCGGCGGATCCTGGATCAGGTGGGAGATCACGGGCGCACTTCCTTCAACGTGGTCCTGTCGAGGACCGCGCAGCCTGTTGCTTGCGTAAGGTTGCGCCGCACCGTCGGAGACGGTGCGGCGACGGACAATTGCTCAGTGGAGAGGTTCATGACGCGGACGCGGCCTGGGGGTCGCGAACGGGTGTTGAGTTGCTGGTGTTTCGACGTTCGCGACTGACCATGACGGCGATCATCGTGACGATGACGATCAACGTGATCACGCCGCCGACACGCATGACGGTCATTCCCATCAGCGCATAAGAACTGGTGCGCGGGTCAAAGGTCAGACAGTTGATCTGGACGTCGTCCCAGAACGTGCCGAGCTTCCCTTCGCTCGATTCGACGATCGCGAGGCGCACGTCGGTCGAATCGAACGTTGTGCCGATGAGTGCGCGACTGATGACGCCCTTTGGTGTCAGGAACAACAACGCGCCTGGATGCGCGTAGCGGTTGTCGTGCTCAGCCCAGAAGTAGCGGAATCCGATGCTCTGCGTGAGTTTCTGGATCTCGCTCTCGGTTCCGGTCAGGAAACGCCAGCCCTCAGGCCCACCTACGCGGTGGAGTCGCGAGAGGAACTTGGTCTTGCGCTCGTTGGCGACCTCGTGTGTCTCCCGCGGGTCGATGCTCACGTTGACGATCAGGTAGTCCTTGCCCGGCACGAGATCGACGGCGTTGAGAGCCGCCAACATCCCTTCGATGACCTGACCACACATGTCGGGGCATGCGTAGTAGCCAGGAACCAACACGACTGGGCGATCGCCTGGGAACACCTGGCGGAAAGTGAACGGATAGCCACGCTCATCGACGAACGAGAGGTTCTGGTCGAGCGTCACGCCGATCTTGTCCATCATCGAGGCAGCTTCCTGCTTGACCTCGATAGCCGACCCTGGATGGCCTTGTGCACCTGCAAAAGAACTGATGCCCAATGCACTGATGCATAGCAAAGCGAGCTTGGCTGCGCCGGTGCGAGTGGCAAGCGACAGGGCAGGGATCGACGGGATGGAGATCACTTGCCCGCCATCTCCTTCATGACCTGCTCGATCGACTTCTTGCTCTTCGACAGTTCACCACGGAGGAATGCACCCTCGCTCTTGTGGGACGCGTCGAGTTCCAGGTTGCTGCGGTTGTTGATCTTGCGGTCGCGCTCCATGGTCATGACCGAGTCGAACATCGGCAACAGTAGATAGAGCGAGATGTACAGGACTACTGACGAGCCAAGGATCCAGTAGGCAGTCGACTTCGCGTCGATCTCGTTCTCCGGGTCGAGCGGGATTGGCTCGTGCGTTGCACCTGGCAGATGCTCGTGCGATTGGTGACCCTGGCTCATCGTCGTAGTCCTCAGCGGTTCAGATGTTCTGGAAGCTCAGTGTCTCCGCCAAACGCGGGTCTCTGAGCGGGACGAGGTTGTGCTTGCGCACGAACATCAAGGTGATGCCGGCGACCAGGCACAGCATGCCGATGTAGCAGAGCCCGTCGTGTAGGTTGATGTTGTGCAGCCAGAGGTCGAGATCGTGGCCGAATGATGGGTGGCCTGCTGCACTCAGGGTCGCAGGATCGACGACGTGCGCCGCATGTTCGGTACCGTGTCCGCCGTGGTAGTTCGGCAACACCAAGTACTGCATGTCGATCCAGTGGATGACGAGCAAGAAGGCTGCACCCAGGCTGAGGGTGATGGCGTTGCGCTTGATGTGGCGGGACATCAACAGGACGAAGGGTACCAGGAAGTGGCCGAATACGAGGATCGTACCGACCGAGCTCCAACCACCTTCTTTGCGGTGCGCGAACCACGTGGTCTCTTCCGGCAGGTTCGCGTACCAGATCAGCATGTACTGACTGAAGTTCGTGTAGGTCCAGAAGACCATGAACGCGAACATCAGCTTGCCGATGTCGTGGAAGTGCTCGGTGGTGATCACTTCACGGAGGTAGCCCTGCCTCGTGATCCACCTCGCCAGTAGCGCTACGAAGGCGAGGAACGACATAAAGCCGCCAGCGAAGTAGCAGATGCCGAACATCGTGCTGAACCAATGCGGGTCCAGCGACATGATCCAATCGAAGGCAGCGAACGTGGTCGACAGCGCAAACAGGAGCAGACCAGGTGCGGCGATGCGCGACATCCGGAGGCTCAAGGCTGGATCACCAGTCTCGTCCTGCTTGAGGGATGTGCGACGGAAGAACATCGACAGGCCGATCCAGATCGCGAAGTAGAGGCCCGCACGGACGAAGAAGAACTGCTTGTTCAGGTAGCTCGATTTGCCGGCAATGATCGCGTCGTAGTTCGGCTGACCGGCGACGATCTCAGCGTTGGCCCAGTGGCCGTAGAGGTGATCGAACCCACCAATCGCGATCGGCAGGTAGAGCAAGGCCATCACCGGGATGGCTGCAGTCACGTGCTCGGCGATGCGGCGTACGCCGACGCTCCATCCGGCGCGCGTGATGTGCTGCACCATCGTGAAGAACAATGCGCCAAGCGTGATGCCTAGCACGCCCATGTAGCCGGTCAGGTAGCTGAAGTAGAAGCGTGCCGGGTCGTGCGACGTCATGCCGAGGCCGAGGCTCACGGCAAGCAGGATCGCACCGACGCCGAGCAGCGCCATCTGGCTGGTTCGCAGGTCACCGTCTTTGACGCGGATGACGACGTGTGGGGCCACCATCTGGATGGGCGGCACAGTCATGGTCGCGGTCATGGCTTACTGTTTCCCGAGGTTCTGCAGGGCGCGGATGTAGTGAACGATCGCCCAGCGGTCCGCGACGCTGATGCGAGCTGCATAGGACGGCATCGTGTTGCGGCCGACAGGGCTCGAGAGAACCTCGAAGTACTCACCGTCAGTGAGATTGGCGACGCGGTTGTCTTTGCCCTCAGCGGCATGGAAGTTTGGCACTGCAACCGGCCAGCGCCGACCGACGAGACCGTGACCTTCCGGACCGTTACCGCCGCGGCCGGATAGGCCATGGCAGATCGAGCAATAGATGTCGAAGCGTTCGCGTCCGCGCTCGAGCGTCTCTGCGTTCAGCGACAACGGGTTCCTGCTGATCCATGAGCCGTCCGGGTTCCTGCCGGCGCTCTTCGGATCGGGCATGAGAATGGGATCTGGCAGCGAGCCGCGAGCGACGGTGCCCTCGGCGGGCAGGCGCATGCTGCGGCGGTCGGTCCAGTTCTCGAACGAGCTCTCGGACTGCGATTTCAGCTTGGGCTGGAAGTCCATGTCGAGCACCAGATGCACGGGTGGCGACGTCGAGGTTCCGCCGCGGCAGGCGCCGAGGGCGAGAGCGACGAGCAGGAGCGTGAACTTGGGCATGAGGCTCATTCCTCCTCCAGCAACTCGACGTGCTTGCCACCGATGCTCTCGAGCATCTTGGCAGTCGCTGCGCGGTCGAACTTCGGGTCAGTGCTGTCGATCGACAGGAAGAAGCGGTCGTCAGTGACGCGATGGAATTGGGTGTGAGTGAAGATCGGGTGGTGGAAGCGCGGCAGCTTGTTGATGCCGAACATGCCGAACACCGCTCCGAACGCGGAAAGAAGCACCATCAACTCAAAGGTCACCGGGATGGTGGATGGCCACGCATATGGCTGCTTGCCGGAGACCCACATGGGGTAATCGACAGCGTTCATCCACCACATCATCAATTGAGCAAGACAGATGCCTGTCGCGCCGCAGCAGATGACGAGCCAACCGAGATGGCTTGGACCTTGACGAAGTGCCTTGTCGAGCCCGTGGACCGGGAATGGCGTGTGTGCGTCTACCTTGGTGTAGCCCTGAGCCGTGACTCTCTCCGCCGCGTGATAGATCGCGCTGGCGGAGTCGAATTCGGCGACGATGCCCCAGTGATTGGCCATGGTTTGGTCCTCTGTCCTCAGTGGGTATGGGCCGCGGTGTGACCGTGACCATGGTCGTCGTGACCGTGATGCGGGTTCGCCTGCGGCATCACGCCCTTCACCTCGCTGATCGCGATGATTGGCATGAACCGGCAGAACAGCAGGAAGAACGTGAAGAACAGGCCGAAGCTGCCGGCGTAGGTAAGGATGTCGATGATGGTGGGGCTGAAGTAACCCCAGCTCGACGGCAAGAAGTCACGGTTGAGTGACGACACCGTGATCACGAAGCGCTCGAACCACATGCCGATGTTGACGAAGATCGACACCACGAACAGGAACATCGGGTTACGGCGCAAACTGCGGAACCAGAAGAACTGGGGACTGATCACGTTGCACGAGACCATGATCCAGTAGGCCCACCAGTAGGGACCGAACGCGCGATTGGTGAAGCAGAACTTCTCGTATTCCGACCCGCTGTACCACGCGATGAAGAACTCCATCCCGTACGCGTAGCCAACCATCGTGCCCGTCAGCAGGAGGATCTTGGCGATGTTGTCGAGGTGGTTCAGCGTGACCAACTCCTGCAAGCCCAGCCATTGACGCGCCGGAATCATCAGCGTCAGCACCATGCCGAAGCCGGAGAAGATGGCGCCCGCAACGAAGTACGGCGGGAAGATGGTCGTGTGCCAGCCGGGGACGATCGAGACAGCGAAGTCAAACGAGACGATCGAGTGAACCGAGAGCACGAGCGGAGTGCTCAGTGCTGCGAGGATCAGGTAGGCCTTCTCGTAGTGGATCCAGTGGCGGTTGCTGCCGTGCCAGCCGAGCGAGAACGCGCCATAGACCCTCGCCGCCACCGTGCGGCCGGCCTTGGCGGCTCGGTCGCGGAATGTCGCCAGATCCGGTACGAGCCCGACGAACCAGAACAGCAGAGATACCGTGAAGTACGTGCTGACGGCGAAGACGTCCCAGAGCAGAGGGCTCTTGAAGTTCGGCCAGAGTGCCATCTGGTTCGGCAGCGGGAAGACCCACCAAATGACCCAGATGCGACCGACGTGGATGGCCGGGAAGATACCGGCCGCCATGACGGCGAAAATCGTCATGGCCTCGGACGCGCGGTTGATGGACGTGCGCCACTTCTGTCGGAACAAGAAGAGGATCGCACTGATCAAGGTGCCGGCGTGGCCGATACCGATCCAGAAAACGAAGTTGACGATCGGCCAACCCCAGCCGACGGGTGAGTTGTTACCCCACACGCCGATGCCGGTGAAGATCAGATAGCCGATCATTGCGCCGAGATTCAGCAGCAGTGCGATGGCGGCGCCGAACATCAGGTACCAACCCTTCGGCGTCTTGTTCTCGACTACGCGAGCGACGATGTTGGTGACCGACGTGAAGTCGTTGGTGCCTTCGACCAGAGGCGCACGGCGCAGCGGGTTTTCCGGCTCGTCGATTACGGTGATTGCGGTCATCGGGTCAGCCCTGGTTCTTCAGGAGAGCCGGATTGGGATTGCGGACGCGACCCAGGTAGGTCGTGCGCGGCTTGGTGTTGAGCTCTGACAGCAGACCGTAGTTGAGGCTGCTCGTCCGCAGCTTTGCCACGTTGCTGGTTGTGTCGATGATGTTGCCGAAGGTGATTGCCTGGGTCGGGCAGGCCTGCGAGCAGGCCGTTGCCAGGTGCACCTGACCTTCGTTGTCGCCGACCTTCGTTCCACTCAGCTTGGCTTCGATGCGCGCGCCGTTGATGCGCTGGACGCAGTAGGTGCACTTCTCCATGACGCCGCGGCTGCGAGGAGTGACGTCCGGGTTGAACGCCATCTTCTTCGTGTCAGGGATGTCGGCGAGATAGTTGAAGTAGTTGAAGCGACGGACCTTGTAGGGGCAGTTGTTGCTGCAGTAGCGCGTGCCGATGCAGCGGTTGTAGACCATGTCGTTGAGCCCATCTGGGCTGTGCATGGTCGCCGCGACTGGGCACACCGATTCGCATGGCGCGTTTTCGCACTGCATGCATGGCACAGGCATGTTGGATACCTGCGGGTCCTCACCGACCTCAAGGGGCGAACCCGGCTTCGACGCGAAGTAGCGGTCGGAGCGGATCCAGAACATCGAGCGGTTGCGCGCGGTCTGCGTCTTCCCGACCATCGGGATGTTGTTTTCGGCGACGCACGCAATCACGCAGGCGGCGCATCCGGTGCAGGCGTTGAGATCGATGACCATGCCCCACTGGTAGGGTGACTTGCCTACCGCCGGGTCGATGGCCTTGTCGCCGTCGAGGTAGCCGCGTTCACGCCATAGCGATTGCGTCAGGTCGGCTTCGGTCTTGCCCTGCAAGCGGGCAGCCTGATCGAGAGCCGAGCGCTTGGGCGCCCAGTCCTTGTCGGCCTGGTACTGGGCGACCGTCGCTTCCCGAACGACTTCGCGGCCGGCCATCGTGCCCTGCTCTTGCGCGGAGACGAGCTTGTAGGTGCCTTGGCCCTTCGTGACCGACGTGCCGGCCAACGTCCACTGCGCAGCGCTGCTGCGCAGCGCGTAGCCGCTGAAACCGCTGCCGTGAGCGACCTTGGCGGCAGCGCCGAGTTGTCGACCCCAACCCAGGTAGATCGTGACCGCGTCGTCAGCATGACCGGGCAGCACGAAGGCCGGGATCTGCAGGGTCGCATTGCCAGCGCGCACGGAGAGCAGGTCGCCGTTCTTGACGCCGAGTCGGTTGGCCATTGCCGGGCCGACCAGTGCACCATTGTCCCAAGTGAGCTTGGTCAGCGGGTCTGGCAACTCCTGCATCCACGAGTTGTTGGCATAACGTCCATCCCACATCTTGGGGCACGGACGCAGCAACACCTCAGTACCGGCAACCGGCTGGAAGGCTCGGATCGCTTGCGCGACGCCGGCCACTGCAAGCGTGACGGTTTCAGTCGCAAACCTCGAGTCGGCGATCACGCCTTCGTGCAGCGAGTTGCTCCACCACGCTTCGAAGTTGGCGGCGCCCGAAGCGGTGCGCCATTGTTCGCGAACGAGCTCGAGGCCGTAGGAGCCGTCGCGATCCGCGAGCAGCGCGTCGGAGCCAGGCTGCTGGCACAGGACTGCGAGGAACTCGATCGCCGAGATCCCAGCGAATAGCGGTTCGATCAGCGGCTGGCGCAGCGACAACGTGCCGTCATGGGCGCGCACATCGCCCCACGATTCGAGTTCGTGGGCGAGCGGGAAGTGCCACTGGCACACTTGCGCGGTTTCGTCGGAATGTTGGCCGACATGAATCGTGTGCTCGACTTTGCCGTCGGCGATGAGCTTGCCGAAGTTCAGGTCGGCGGGTGCGTCGTAGACCGGGTTGGTGCCGAGGCAGACGAGCGCCTTCACCTGACCGGCTTCGATCGCGGCCGCGAGCTTTCTCATCGCGGCGACGTTGCCGTCGCGCATCGATGCGGGCAGTGCGGTGTAGCTCGTTGTCTTGCCGACGCAGCCCAGCGCCTGGTTGATAGCGTGTGCGACGGCGTGCGCCGCAGCTGGCTGCCGCGGTCCTACGACGACGGCGCAGTCGCCGCCAGCATCGCGAAGGTCGTTGGCAATCACACGGGTGCGCTCCGCATCCTTCTTGTGCGGGGCCAGCGCGGCACCAAGATCGTTGCCGTTGCCGACACCGAGTTCGGCCGCGAGTTGGAGCAGCGCCGCAGTGACGTCTTGCGACTTCAGCGCGAAGCGATGGTCGGCGACGGTTCCGGTGCTCGAGTAGCAGCTCTCGAACACATAGAGACGGGAGATCGTGTCACCAGGCTTCGGCGCGCGGCGGCGATCGGCCCAGTTCTTGGCGTTGCGGAGGTTGTTGCCGTCCAGAGCGAGGAAGTCGCTGTCGAACGACACGACAACCGTCGCTTTGCTGAAGTCGAAGTGCGTCTCGACGGCGCTGCCAAAGGCTGCCATCGCGCCCGCCCTGCCTTCATCGCTGTGGATGGGGTCCCACGAATAGAAGCTGGCCTGGGGGAACTGCGCCTTCACCTTGTCCACCATGCCGAGCAGAGTCGGCGAGGACGTCGGTTCCATCAGCACGTGCAGGCCGCTGCCACCACCCTGGATGGCGAGCTGCTTGAGCGGGCCATCGACAAGGTTGGCGAACTCGGTGTAGCCCGCGCCCTTGTCGGCGGTTCCATGATCGGCGCCAACGTGACCGTGATCGGTCGAGCTGTGCGCATCGTGAGCGGACATGCCCGGGAACTTCGTGTGGCGACTGCGAGCCGGATCGTAGATCTGGAGCAGCTCGGCCTGCAGGCGAGCGTCGCTACCACCGAGGCTGCTCGGGTGGCCTGGGTTGCCTTCGATCTTCGTCGGGCGACCGTCGCTGCTCTTGACCAGCACCCCGATGCCGTAGCCCGAGCGCGAAAGGGTCGTCGCGTAGAACCGCGGCGTTCCCGGCTTGAAGCCCTCCGGCCGCTTGTTGAACGGCAGGATCTTCGTGACTGGCTTGCGGCAGCTCGTCAGCCCAGCAAGAGCGACCGAGGCCGCCACGGCGCTGAGAAATCCGCGGCGCGAGACATCGTCAGCGACGATGTCGTCCGACGAGTCTGTGATGCCATCGGGAAACTCGCGCTCGACGAGTTGCTGGAACTCGGCTGAGTTCTCGAGCTGCTCGAGGCTGCGCCAATAGATCACACCGGCAGTGTCAGGACTGCCCGAGGAGTTACAGTCGCTCATCGGTGGCAAGCGGAGCAGTGGGTTGGAGGATTGAGTTCGCCGCGAGTCAAGCGCTCACGCGCTGCCGCGATACTGGCTTCGGTCGGGGTCCAGGCCATGTCGGTCGGCTTGACACCAGCAGGACGCACATGTGCTTCGGGCGCGCGGTGACACTCAAGGCACCAACCCATGCTCAGCGGCTCGACCTGACGCACGATCTCCATCTGGTCGACGCGGCCGTGGCAGCTCGTGCAACCAACGTTTGCGTTCATGTGCACAGCGTGGCTGAAGTAGGCGTAGTCCGGCAGCAGGTGGACCTTGATCCAAGGGATCGGGATGTTGTCCCCCGAGCCGTCGCCGTAGTTGTCGCGCAACAGGGTCAGTCGATCACTGTCGTTCTTGACCTGCTTGTGGCAGCCCATGCAGGTATCGGCATCTGGCACCGTCGCATGGGGTCCACTCTCGACCTCGCGATGGCAGTAGCGACAGTCCATGCCTAGCAGGCCCGCATGCAGCTTGTGGCTGTAGAGGATCGGCTGCTCAGGTTGGTAGCCGACATCGATGTGCTTCGGCGAGAACCAGAACCAGACGACGAAAATGACGACCAAGCCCTTACACGCCGCACCGAGTGCAGCGAATACTGGGATCTTGTTGGTCCACTTCGGAAACAGGACGGTCAAGTTGGTTCCCCTCCGCGATTGGGGGAAAATGCGGTCTTTGGCAAGCCGGCTCTGGCCGCACAGCTAAACCCTTGCGAACAAAGGTCTGTGGGAGATCAGTGCGGAGAGCAGGCGGACAGGGACGCGTCGGGAGGCGTTTTGGGCGCGAGGTCGTAAAAGATCAGTCGCCCCCGGTCAATTTCAGACTCGTAGATCAGAACGAAGAACATTCCACATCGGCGGCGAGCCGGGTCAGCGAGGCCAGTTTTGGCGGACGAACTCGGCGATGGCAGGGCGCACGAGACGCTGCGCGCTGGGGTTCGCATGCATGTCCGCTGGTGTGACCCAGTAGCTCGATGTGGGCTGGCCGCTTTTCAGGATCGGGAGTAGATCAAGAATCGGCAGTGACAGGTCCCGGCACTGGTCGCTGACCATCGCGTGCAGCTTTGTGAACGGGTAGTGATCGGACGGGCCAAGCTCCTGAAGAAACGGCCACAAAGTCACAAGAAGATAGGACTTGTGTTCGCGGCACCAGTCGGCCATGGCGGCCAACGAGCGCTGCGGCGAGCCTTGTGACCACATGCCATCGAACGGCTTGTCGGGACCGTAGACACCCATCGACTCCCCCACTTCGCGGGGCAGTCCGAGTGCCCCTGCGACCCAGTCGGCGGAAGGATCGAGGGCGAGCGGACTCGGCGAGGCGGCGGCGCGGAAGTAGTCGAGCAGCAGGTAGCCGGTCTGTTTTGGCTGCGCACCGAGCACGCAAAGACCATGGCTCGGGATCAGGTCGTTGAGGTAGATGCTGACGATCACCACGTCTGGCTGGAACTGACCGAACCGCGTTCGCAGCCCGAACTCATACTCGTCAACCGTCAGGGCACCGCTGGCGCCACAGTTGACCGTGCGAACGTCGCCGTGGGACGTGCGCAGATCCTCTTCGAGCTTCCGGACCCAACACTGCTCGACAGGGATCCCCCAGCCAAACGTGAATGAGTCGCCGATGCAGACGATCCGGCGCTCC
>CAMBXM010000008.1 GCA_945871815.1 Singulisphaera sp. GP187 | reverse complement strand
GAGTTGCGGCGTGCGTCCGTTCTTTGCGATGGTCTGATTCTCGAGTCCCACCTGTCGCCGCAAGTTCGCTCCGGTGGCGGACCGCCCGTTGCTGACTTTGCCGATCACGGGCTCGTACCTGCCGAACGCGGCACGTCATTGCCCGACATGGTCACCGACCTCGAGGTGCGTGAGATCAAGAAGGCCTGGGCCAAAGCCCTCGGCAACAAGAGTCGCGCGGCGGACATGCTTGGCCTGTCGCGCTTCACGTTGCAGCGCAAGCTGGAGAAGTACGGCATGGATGCGGGCGGCGGCGAGGGCAGCAGTCGAGACGAAGCGGGCGAGGACCGCGCCCCGTCATGACCTTCGCGCAGCCCTTCCGCGAGTATGAGATCCTCGATCGCGTCGGCGCCGGGGCCATGGGGACCGTGTTCAAGGCACGGCACGGCAAGCTCGGGCGCATCGTCGCCCTCAAGGTGCTTCGTCCGTCGCTCGCGCGCGACAAGCGTTACGTCGATCGACTGCGGCGCGAGGCGCGCATCGTCGCGGCGCTGAACCACCCCAACATCGTCACGGGCTACGACCTTGGTGAGGAAGGCGGCTACCACTACTTCGTCATGGAGTTTGTCGAAGGCCGTTCGCTCCGGTCGTTGCTGACGGAGTGGGGCATTTTCCCGGAGGACCAGGTTCTCAACGTCGCCATCCAGGTCGCGGCCGCGCTCGACCATGCCTTCCAGCGTGGTGTGATCCATCGCGACATCAAGCCAGGCAACATCCTCATCGACGAAGCGGGCGCGGTCAAAGTCACGGACATGGGGCTGGCCAAGGGCCCTGCCGACCTGGCGCTCACGCGCGATGGTTCGACGGTTGGAACGCCCCAGTACATTTCCCCGGAGCAGGCTCGCAACCCGCAGGATGCGGATGTGCGCAGCGACCTCTACTCGCTCGGCGCAACCCTGTACCACATGGCCACGGGCCAGCCGCCGTTCCAGGGAACGTCCTTGGCCGAGGTCATCACCCAGGTTTTGAACGACTCGCCGGTTGCACCGCGGGTCATCAACCGCGACCTCAGCGAGGGCATGGCGCTGGTCATTCGCAAGCTCCTGGCCAAGAGCCCGAAGCTTCGTTACCAGACACCACGTGAGTTGCTCGACGACCTCGATCGCGTCAAGAAGGAGCTGCCGCCGCAGGTCGACGAGAGTCGACTGTCGACTGAAGACACCGACCGGCAACCAGCGTTGTTGCGCTGGTCTCTCGCGATCGTCGGTGCCGGCGCGTTGATTGCCTTCGGCTACTGGCTCGGTCTTGGGCGCGGCGACCTACCGACGACTCCTGGAACGCCCGATGCGTTTGTCGCCGCGTTGCGCGTCGAACTCGACGCGATGGACACACCTGGACAACAGTGGCTTCGCTACCTCGCACGGACGAAGGATGCGCCTTTTGGCGGCAGCGAGGCGCGGTTGCGGCTGCAGCGAGAGCTCGTTGCCGACCTGCAGACGGCAGTTGACACGCTGATTGCCGAGCTGCGTTCGTCCGGCTTCGCGCGCATCGCTGCCGATGTGCGCGACCCACAGCGCTGGCCCGAAGCCGCGGTCGTTGTCCGCGACCATGTCGGAACGTTGCTGCAATCCCGAGTCGGTCTGCTCCAGGACCAGCTACCGAATGGCGTCGTCGCGACCGAACTGGACCGCCTTCTGAACGACATCGACCAACTGGTACGCCAGCGCGATCGCGCGCTTGTCGACCGCGCGCGCCTGCACCTCGAAGTCGAGCTTCCCTTGCGCGCGGAGGAGCGCGTGCGACAGCGGGACTTCAGCGGGGCGGAGCGCCTGTGGCGCGAAGGCTTCGTCGGCTTCTTCGATGGACTGCGGCAGCCGTTGCCGGAGCGGCTGGCGACGCCGCAGCGGCAAGCTCTCGAAGACAAGTTCGAACGGCTGCGCACTGTGGGCTTGGCGCAGCTCGATGCCGCGGAGCAGCTGACGCTCGCGGCCTTGCGCTTCGAGGCCGCCGAAGGTGCGAGAACCTTGCGCGCAGGGCTGGCTGCCGCAGCCGATCTCGACGGCGAGTTGCGGCGCGTACTGCTCTTGGCTTCGCGATTTCGCGAGCAGCTTGCCGCGGCGTATCCGCAGCCGGGTCGATTTCGGGCAGCCACCGATCCTTGGCAAGAGATCGCTGCCGCCGCGACCGCGTTGGAGCGCGAGGTGGACGAGCGGTTGACGGCGGCGATTCGTCGTCACGAGAACCAGCTTGCGGATCTGGCGTGGCGCGCATTCGTCGACGGCGATGCCGCGGCTGGCCTCTCGGTGTTGCCTCCACCTTCGAGCCCTGGTGCGGACCAGGTGGACTGGACCGAGGCACATCGAACGGCGTTGCGCGCCGCCGACGCGGTCGCGCGCGCCTGCGTCGAGGCGCTGCAAAAGGCCGCACCGCCGATCCCGGGCTACCCGCGTAACGGCGGCGTCCCGGTGGAACTGCGCGCCGGAGCGGATGGGCGACTCGATGCCCGCGCGGTGGGCGGCACTTGGCGACAGGTGCAGTTGCAGGAGTTCCGGTTTGGCGACTTGTTGCAGCGCGCCATGGCGGCGAGTCCGGAGCGTATGCAAGCGATCCCTGCTGACGATTTGCGCATCGGACGGACGGTGCTAGCGATGGCCTGCGATCAGCTCGATGTCCTCGCGGCGGACCTGCCGGCCGGGGATCGGACCTTCCTTCGGGACGACGTCTGGCCGCGGCTGCTGCGCATGCGCAATGAGCCATCAGGCCGCGGCGAGGAGCGTGCCGTTGCGTTGCAGCGCCTGCGTGAGGCGCACACTCGCGCTATCACGCAACGGGACTTGCGCGAGCTCGAAGCCGTGTTGACGCAGTGGCAGATGGGGTTCGCCAGCGACGCCTCGGCCGCAGAGCGCTCGATTGCGACGGAGGCGGCCCACTTCATCAGCCGCGAGGGCATTCGCCAACTTCGTCAGGCCGAACTCACGCTGCGCGCCCCGGCAGACTCGACCGTGACCGTTGTCGATCAAGGCAACTCGCTCCAGTCCGAGGTGCAGATCCCGGCCCCGGCGCTCCGCAACGCTGGGGATGGCTGGCAACTGCGCAGCGGTCGCCTCGAGTACGCGTGCGCGGTACCGCGGTGGCGGGATGTCCGCGAGCATCGTCTCGATGTCGACCCCGGCTTTGGCCCTGCGGTTGCGGACTGCAGTGCGGAGCTCGAGTTCGCGATGCCCGCGATCACCGAGGGCCAGCGTCTCTACGTACTGCAGTTCCACGGCATTGCCTGTGTGGTGTTCGCGACTGCGGACGACCGCTGGCTTGCTGGCATCGTCGAAGGCGATGCGCTGAAGGCTCAGGATGTTGCCGCGGCGTTGCAGCGAGCGGTGCACGCCACGGCCGACCGACGGGGGGCTTCGATCGCCGGTTCCGCTGCCGCTGGCGGCGCGGAGCAACACCAGGGACGGCCGTCGGCCCTGCCGCTCGCGGTGCATCGGTTGCGCTTCTCGCTCCAGTGCGCGCCATCGCGTCGTACGGCCGCCGCAGTGGTGACCATCGATGGAGCGGAACTTTGCCGGCAGTTCGTGCCGTTCGAGCAAGGTCGCTCGTCGGGGCTGTTGCTCTACCCAATGCAGGAACTGTCGGTGCGTTCGGTTCGGTTCCGCGCCATCGACTGAAGGGCGTTCCCTGACTCAGCGCGCCGGGGCGGCAAGCGCATCGGGCCACCAGCGCTGCCTAGTGCCAGCCAGCCAATCCTGACCTTCGCGCCGCCACCGGCGCAGCATCGGTTGCGGCACGATTGCGAGCAGCAGCCGCGCACCTGCTCGGTCCGCGAGGGCGCGCTGCCCAGCGCGTTCGAAATCCTGCGCGAGTAACTGGTCCACGGTCCATCCCACCCCGTACTCGCGCAGCAAGAGCGCCGTGCCGAGCGAACCCCTGGTGTCGCCGCTGGTCTCCTGCAGTTGATGCCGCAGCAGTAGATCCGCGATGGGATCTGGATCCGAGGTCCGCGCCGCGAGTGCCAGCGCCCGGGCCGAGGCTTCGCAGCCGCGGTCGAGTTGTACGAGTGCGGCATCGCGCAGGCTGCTGCCGTCTGGGCTGCGCAATCGCGCCTCGGCTCGCTCGGCGCCGAGAGCGGCCATCGTCCGCGCAAGGGGATCCTCGGCACTGCGACTAGCCTTTGCGAGTCGATCGGCCGCTTGCTCGTCGAAGCCAAGCGCTTCCTCGAGTCTCCCGAGGGCATGGTCGAGCTGCGAGAGGTGCGGCGCATCGGCCTTCGCCTGCTGCAAGGCGCTGCGCGCGGCCAGAGGGTCGCCGTGTTCGACCTGTTGCCGGGCAAGCCGGATCAGCAACTGGGCGCGCCATGGCGAGTGGTGCGCGCAACATGGGCGCAGCATCGGATCTTCGCCTCGCGCGATGCCGACGGCGAAGCTCGTGGCGGCGTTCAGATGACGAACGAGGGCCGCATCATCGAACCCAGTCGAGGTGCACTCCACGCTCGGACCGGAGGCTCCTTCGCGCACGAGCACGACGACTTCCGCGTCGGGGTGTTGGAACCCGAGCAGACCGCGGGCCAGTTGGTAGTCCACTCGGTTCGGCAGCTCATGGTCGCTGGCGGGCGTCGCCAGCAATCGGCCGGCCGCCTTGGCTGTCCAACGACCATCCTCGCGGCGTTGGTAACGAATCTCGAAGAGGCCATCGTGCCGACGCGTTGCCGGCGCCATGGCGTGATAGGGCAGTGGGTCGGATCCGGGAAACTCGTTGCGGCACGCATCGGCGCACAGCCATGCGACGAACTCCACGGGCACCGAGTCCGCATGGGCAGTGGCCGTGCGCGGGACAGTGCTGCACGCCGACCCTGCAAACAGCAGGGCTAGTGCTTTCAGCGTATGGAAGCGCGGATGCATCGACACGCGACCCGATCGGGATGCGCAGTGGGTGCCTTGAGTCCCGCGTTGATGCAGCCACGGGGTCCATCGCGAATGCCCACCGCGAACGTCGAACTGCGGCCCCTCGCACTGGCGTCAGCCGCGACCCTCGGCGATTGCGACGGCGAAGGCGGTGTCCTCATTGTGGGAAATACTGAGGTGCACGCGGGTGATGCCAAGTGCTTTCGCGCGGGCGCGCGCCGCACCGTGCAGCACAACACGCAGCGCGCCGCTGGCTTCGCGAACCACTTCGATCGACAGCGGCGTGATACCCAACGAGAAGCCGGTACCGAGGCACTTTGCGACCGCCTCCTTGGCGCACCAGCGTGCGGCCAGTGCTGCGAAGGGGCGCGCCTGTTGTTCGCAGTAGGCCCCTTCTCGATCGGTGCACACTCGGGCCAGGATTCGGCCTTGGGATCTCTGCCACAGCCCGGCGAAACGCGCGATCGTGGCGTGGTCAGTGCCGACGGCGACGATCATGGTCGCAGCTCCATCGCAGTCACAGTGAAGGGCACGCGGTGCATGCCGTACTCGTCGGCCCACCAGAACGTGACTTCGAAGCTGCCGTCTGTTCGCGCGGCGGCAATGCCCTGCAGGCAGTGGCGCCAAGCTTCGACCCGGTCGATCGCCGACGGCTGTGCTGGACCGTGGGGATGGCTGTGCGCGAACCCGAGCCACGAGAGGCCGCGGCGCTCCGTTTGGGCGACGGCCTGGGCGAACGCGATCGGATCGAAGCGGAATCGCGAGCGCGGTTCGGTGGCCAAGTTGTCGAGTGCAGCGAATGCAGTGAGTCGCCAGGCGTCGTCGTCGCGCCGACCGACGAGCAGGCCGCCAACCTCGCACTGCCCGCCAAGTCGGACGGCGTCGCCGAGGATCGTCAGAACCGCGGGTTCGACGGCGAGGGCTCGCGGTTGCGAGGGTGGCACTAGGTGCCGTGCCTCGCCTTCAAGTTGAGCTCGCATTGGAGCCGCGGAGCATAGCGGCGACCACGTCGCTGCATCGACCAGCTCGTTGCGAAGGGCTACCGTAGTGAGGCTCGCGAGAACCCGCATGGACGAACCCCTCTACGGCACGCCAATCCCGCACCACACGCCGACCGGACCGCTGTCGCCACCGCTGGCGCGCGCAACGACCTCAGCGCAACCAGATGCCGAGACCCTTCGACTGCTGGGAGCCGGACAGCGGAGTGGTGAGTTCTATCAACGACTGGGGCACACCAACGGCCGCATGTTCGAGAGCCTTGCGGCCGCCCGTGAGGGCGCCGACGGCGCCGTGGCGTTCAGCAGTGGGATGGCCGCGATCAGCGGCGCGATGCTGGCGCTGGTGCGGCGCGGGGATCGGGTGCTCATCCCGCACGAGGTCTATGGTGGCACCGCGGCGTTCGTCACGCAGGACCTTCCGCGATTTGGCATCGAGGTCGAGCGCTTTCACTCGCTCGATGACGCGGGCCTGGAAGCGGGCCTCGCGCGCGGCGCGCGTCTCGTGGTGCTCGAGACGCCGGTCAATCCGACGCTGCGGCTGGTCGATCTCGCCGTGACCACAGCCAGATGTCGCGCCCATGGCGCCATCACGTTGGTCGACGGCACCTTTGCGCCGCCGCCGATCCAACGTCCGCTTCAACTTGGTGCGGATCTGGTGGTGCACTCGGCAACCAAGTTCTACGGCGGTCACTCGGATGTGCTGGCGGGCGTGGTAGCTGGACGGCATGAACTGATGCGGCCCATCGAGGCCTTTCGTCGGCGCACGGGCGGAGTGCTGGCTCCGGATCCCGCCTGGCTGCTGTGCCGTTCGTGGGCGACGCTCGATCTGCGCCTGGCGGCACAGCAGGCCGCCTCGCTCGAGCTGGCTGTTGGATTGCAGCGACTGTGCGACGAAGGCGAACTTGCGGCTGCGATCTACCCTGGCCTACCGCAGCATCCCGATCGCGCGCTGGCGCAGCGGCAGATGCAGGGGGGCGGCACTCTGGTCAGCTTCGAAGTGCACGGCGGCCACGACCGGGCGCGGCGCGTGTTCGACGCGCTCCAAGTCGTGGCGCGAGCTGCCTCGCTCGGTTCCGTGGAGTCCCTGGCCTCCCTTCCCGCCTACACCACGCACGCATCGCTCAGCGCGGCCGAACGGCACGCGGCTGGTATCCCCGACGGGCTGCTGCGCATCTCTGTGGGATTGGAAGGCGCGGCCGTGCTGCTGGCGGACATCGCGTCGGCGCTTCGCCGCACTCGTTGAGTCGTTGCGCCCACGCCCGCGGTGCGCGAATCTGCGCGTATGGTCGAGACTTATCGTTCGCCCCGCGGTTCCCAACTCACGTGCGCCAACTGGCAGATCGAGGCTGCCTATCGGATGGTCCAGAACAACCTGGATCCCGACGTTGCTGAAGACCCGGCGAACCTGATCGTCTACGGCGGTCTCGGCAAGGCCGCACGCAACCACGAGGCGCTGCACAAGATCCTGGCGACTCTCAGGCGACTGCAACCTGACCAGACGATGCTCGTGCAGTCCGGCAAGTGCGTCGGCGTGATGCAGTCGCATGTCGATGCTCCGCGCGTGTTGTTGGCGAACAGCAACTTGGTCGGTGACTGGGCCACTTGGGACGAGTTCCGCCGGCTCGATGCGCTTGGTCTGATGATGTACGGGCAGATGACGGCCGGGAGTTGGATCTACATCGGCAGCCAAGGCATTGTGCAGGGCACCTACGAGACCTTCGTTGCCGCGGGCAAGCGTCACTTCGGCGGGGACCTCTCGGGTCGACTCGTGGTGACTGCGGGCCTCGGGGGTATGGGGGGGGCGCAACCATTGGCCGTCACGATGGCGGGGGGCGTCTGTCTCGCCGCCGATGTCGACGGCACGCGCATCGACAAGCGCCTGCACACACGCTACCTCGACGAGCGCATCGATGACCCCAAGCAGGCGCTGCAGCGAGCGCTCGAGATGCGGGCGCAGAAGAAGGCCTGGTCGATCGGCGTTGCCTGTAACGCGACGCAACTGCTGACCATCGTGCGCGACGCCGGTGTCGTGCCGGATCTGCTGACCGACCAGACTTCGGCCCATGACATGCTGGTCGGCTATGTGCCCGATGGCATGTCGCTCGAACAGGCGAACCTCCTTCGTCAGCGCGACCAGAAGGCCTACCAGCGGGAGTCCTCACGCACCGTGTGCAAGCACGTCGCGCTGATGCTCGATCTGCAGGAGCGCGGGGCGATCACCTTCGACTATGGCAACAACATCCGCACCGAGGCTCGCGATGGGGGCGTCGCGGAGGCCTTCCGCATCAAGGGCTTCATCCCGGAGTACATCCGACCGCTGTTCTGCTCGGGGCGTGGCCCGTTCCGATGGGTAGCGCTCAGCGGTGAGACGTCGGACATTGCCAAGACCGACGCTTTGGCACTGAAGATGTTCTCCGCGAATGCATCGCTACGGACGTGGATCGAGAAGGCGCAGGCGCGCATTGCGTTCCAGGGCCTGCCGGCACGCATCCTGTGGCTCGGCTATGGCGAGCGCGCAGCGTTTGGACTTGCCGTCAACGATATGGTGCGGAAGGGGGAGCTGAAGGCCCCCGTCGTGTTCGGTCGCGACCATCTGGACTGCGGCTCCGTCGCTTCGCCCTACCGCGAAACCGAGGCGATGAAGGACGGCAGCGATGCGATCGCCGACTGGCCGTTGCTCAACGCGATGGGCAACGTGGCCTCGGGCGCCACCTGGGTGTCCATTCACCATGGCGGCGGCGTCGGCATCGGCAAGTCGATTCACTCGGGGCAGGTCTCGGTTGCCGACGGTACGGAGTCCGCCGAACGGAGACTACGCCGCGTGCTCAACTTCGATCCAGCCTCCGGCGTCATGCGCCACGCCGATGCGGGCTACGAAGCGGCCGAGATCTTTGCCCGCGAGCGGTCGATTGACCTCGGCGGCTGAGTCTGGCGGCACGCCCGACTTGCCCGGTCCGGCCCCGCTCGTATTCAGGCGCTGACACGGGCATCGCAGGCGACCGTTCGTGCTTTGCGCAGCGAAGGAAAAGTCTTGGTGGGGAGAAGTCCGACAAGATGATGCACGGACCTGCCATGTTCCGATCCCGCAAGGCCAAAACCACCGCCGAGTCCCAGGCGCAGAACGATGACCTAGTGGTGATCGTCGATCGCGCCGTGAACCCGTACCTCGTGATGTTCCACGAGCCCGCGAGCTACCGTGCCGAGCAGATGCGGGCACTCCGCAATCGCCTCGCGACGTTGAACGCCGACGCCGAGCCCAAGACATTGGTCGTGACCTCCGCCAGCCGCAGCGAGGGAAAGACCGTGACGGCGCTCAATCTGGCGATGGCACTGTCTGAGCTCGAACGGCAACAGGTCGTTGTCGTCGATGCGGATCTTCGGCGACCCTCGATCGAGCGCTACCTCAACCTCAATCCGGGGCCGGGTCTCAGCGACGTGCTGCAAGGGGATGTTCCGCTGGAGAAGGCCCTGCGACCAGTTGGCTTCCGACGCTTGATGGTGCTCGGCGCCGGCACCCGCGTCAACAACCCGGCTGACGTCCTGAACGGGTCGCGGATCGACGAGCTCTTTGCGCGACTGAAGGAGCGCTTTCAGTACATCGTCATCGACACACCTCCAGTGCTGCCGTCGACCGATGCCGGCGTGTTGGCGGCCCGCGCCGACGGTACGTTGTTCGTGTTGCGACTCGAGCACACGCTGAAGGGCAGTGCACGCGAGGCGCTGCGTAGCCTGCAAGAACTCGGCGCCAATGTGCTCGGCACCTTTGTCAGCGAGTTGCGTGGTCGCGATCCAGAGAGTGATCCAGATCTGCGCTACGACAGCGTGGAGGACTGACCAGAAGTGGGCGGGTTCCGGGAGTCTCTGAAGCAGGCTGTGCGGCAAATCGCGTTTCGCACCGACCTGAACTCGCTGAAGAAGCAGGGTATCGAGCAGGTCAGCGTGCTCGGAATGGACCGCATCGTCGGACTCATCGAAGAGGCCGTGCACCGCAGCCTGAAGAGTCGGTTGGTCGGACTCGAACGCGAGGCCGTCGCGGATGCGACCAAGGCCGAGTTCTTGCGGTTGCTCCGCACGAACCAAGACTTGCAGCGGGAGAAGTCGGAGGTCGAGCGGCTCAAGGAGCGCGCCGAAGAGGAGATCGACCAGTTGCGTCGCCAGCTCGGTGCCGACAAGCAAGCATTGGAGCAGCGACTACAGAGCGACTCGCTGTCGTCACAGGCTCGCTACGAGGGCGAGAACACTCGGCTGGTCGAACGGGTTCGCGAGCTGCTGTCGAGTGCAGGTCCGGGTGCAGGCGCCGCGCTGCAAGAGCAAGTGCTCGACCTGGTGTTCCAGACGGTCGACAAGGAACGTCGGTCCGCCGAGCACGCCCGCTCTGCGCTCCGCGATCGCGAGGTCGACAACCTGCAGCGCCGAATCGAGAAGCTGACCAGCAGCCTCGAGACTACCGAGCATCGCCTGCGTCAGGTCGCGGCGATGAAGAACATCGACGACGGCATCTCATCGATTTACCGAGAAGTGCAGGGCCTCAACGACGGCTCCGAGCAGTTCGGGAAGAAGAAGGACCTGATGTCGGCGATCTTCGCGGCCAACTTGCGCCTGCAGAAGAAGACCGGCTCGACGAACGGAAACTGACGCATAACCAATCTCTATGAGCCAAAACGACAAGCAAGGTACGGGTGCGCCCGACACTCCCAGCAAGAACCACGGCGTCCTCTACATCGGTATGGACCTCGGGACTTCGCGCACATCGGTCAGCGCGAGCAACGGCGTTCGTGAGACGGTCTACTCGGTCGTCGGCTACCCGAAGGACGTCGTGAGCAAGAAGCTGCTCAAGAAGGACGTCCTGTTCGGCAAGGAAGCGATCGAACGTCGACTGTCGCTGAAGGTCTACAAGCCGCTCGAGAAGGGCGTGCTGAAGTACAGCGGCGCTGGCGGCATGACGGATCAGGAGAAGGACAACCTGAAGGCCGCTCAGGACCTGATCGGAGAAGCGATCCGCCTAGCCCGCCCGCGCAAGGACGAGTTGGTCTACTGCGTCATTGGTGCCCCGGCCGAGGCCTCGATGAAAAACAAGGAGGCGATCATCGAAGCCGCGCGCGCCCATGTCGACTCGGTGATGCTCTGCAGTGAACCCTTCTCCGTCGCCTACGGCCTCGACTGGCTGGAAGACGTGTTGGTGATCGACATCGGGGCCGGCACGACCGACCTGTGCCGCATGCATGGCACGATGCCAGAGGACGCCGATCAGGTGATGTACGAGATTGCTGGTGACTCGGTCGATGCCGAGCTGTCGCGACTCATCCGCGAGACGTGCCCGGGAGCCCAGTTCAGTGACGTCATGGTCAAGGACATCAAAGAGCGTTACTCGTTCTTGGGCGAGACCGGGGAGCGCGTGGTCGTCGAATTGCCAGTCAACGGCAAGCCGACGCCATTTGACCTGACGGATCAGATCCGCAAGGCATGTTCGGTACTGATCGATCCGATCGTCGAAGGCATCAGCAAGCTCGTTGCGACTTTCGATCCCGAGTTCCAGAGCCGGTTGAAGAACCGCGTCCTGCTAGCAGGCGGTGGTTCGATGATCAAGGGCTTGGACACCGCTATCGAGAAGGCGATGCGCGAGCGCTTGGGCGGCGGCAAGGTCATCCGCATCGAGGAACCGATCTACGGTGGCTCCAATGGCGCGCTCAAGATCGCGCACGACATGCCTGAGGAGTTCTGGGAGAAGCTGAAGTAGCTCGCTTCGTCCTAGCCTGCTACAGAATGAAGGCGCGCGTGCCGGAGTCGCTCCGGGCGCCTTCTGTCATTCGAGCGCGAACTCGCGGCGCAGGATCGCCTGCAGCTCGAAGAAGTCGCGGATCTCCCACTGAGCCGTCGTGCGACCGTCTTCGGTCGCGTGCTTGCCGCTGCGGCGGATCCGCACCGTGTGCCAGCCCTCTTGGTTGCAGGGGTCGATGTCGTGCGTCGGGTTGTCGCCGACGTAGAGACACCGGCTCGGGTCGAGGCGCATGCGCTGGAGGATGCGGCGGTAGAGCTTGGGGTTCGCCTTGCTGAAGCCGATTTGATCGGTGAAGAAGACCGCCGACGGGGTCATGAACTCGACGAGTTGCAGGCGCACGAGCTTTTCTGCCTGCTTGACGGTGATCCCGGCCGAGATGATGCCGCGGATCAACTGTGTGCCAGCCAGCCACTTGAGCACTTCGTAGACATCGTCGTGGACCTGCAGTTCGCGCCACTTGGTGTCGTGGTAGGCGACGACGCCGGCCGCAACGAGCACCGCCTTGTTCAGGCCCTGGCTGGCTTCTGCGGGAAGACGATCGACGACCTTGTCGAAATGGTTGCCGTAGTTGCTGGTGAACTCGGCGAGGACCTCTTCCAATTCGCGGAGCGCCGTCGTTCGGTCGGTGCGCAGTCCGGCGCGGATCATCGAATCGACGGCCGCTCGGCGAGCCTTGTCGGCGAACACGGTTGTCGAGAACAACGTGTCGTCGATATCGAAGAAGATCGCGTCGAGGGGCTTGGTCACGGGCGCTCGCTAGGCCGGCGGCGACTGGAGGCGAACTCGCACCGAGGGCGGCGCTGCGGTCGTCCCGCAGCGCCAGGTCGAGATCACTTGCCCTCGATATCGCGGATGTCCGTGATCCACGCGCGGACCATGACCATCAGACTGCGGTTCTCGTCGGCGACGCCTTCCTGCTTGAAGAAGAAGGACAGCAGCGGCAGCTGCGAGAGCAGCGGGATCTCCGCGCGGCGTTCGCGAGTGAGCACCTGACGCAGGCCACCGAGCAGGACCGTGCCGCCGTCCGGTACTCGCACCGTGGTCGCAAAGCTGGTGACGCGCAAGTTCGGCAACTGCAGCGTCACTGGCAGCGTCGAGCCGGCGAGCGACGTGGTGAACGTCGGGATCGGGCGGCTCAGTTCGGCGATGGTCGGGTTGAGGTTAAGGATGATGTACTTACGGTCCTGCTGGATCACCGGTCGCACGTCCAGAACGATGCCGTCCTGGATCACGTCGACCTTCGGGTCCGCGATGAACGAGGCCTGCGCGACCTCGACGTCGAAGTCACGGACATAGGCCGTCTGGTTGATCACCGCGACGTGGCCACGCTCCTTGTCGAGGACTGACAAGTATTGGCTATTGACGATCTCGACATCCTCCTGCTTCTCGACCGCGCGCAGGATCATCTGCAACTCCGTATCGCCCAGATAGGCCCAGCTTGCAGTGAATCCGCCATTGGGCGTCAGCGCTTGGCCAAGGCCTGAGGTGAACAGGTTCTCGGTCCGGCCGCGAACGTCGCCGTCGTTGCCGTCGTTGAAGAACGCACCTGAGGTCGGGTTGGCTGCCGGGTCGCCGGTGCCGCCGTTGTCGGTGCCACGCGACGCGTTGTCGTCGAGGCCATTGGTGACGTCATCAAGGGTCGCATTGGTCCCCTTGCTGCCGGCTCCGCCGAGGCCCCGGAAATCGACGCCGATCTCCTGCAGGAAGTTGCGCGTGATCGTCAGGAACTTGCTGTCAATCGTGACCACCGGCGTCGCCGAGCGGCGCATATCGGCGAGCACGCCCGCAACGAGCTTCTGGATCGTCGGGCTAGCCTTGACGATCAAGTAGCCGGTGTCTTCGGGCGTGATTCCCACACCCTCGCTGCCCCAGTAGGCGGGATCGGTAGCGTCTTGAACGTTGGTGACGAGGTCGGCGATCTCGATGTAGGAGACCTTGTCGTCCCCTTCACCACCAGCGCGCGGCGAGTCATCCGTATCGCCGCTACCCGGGATGTCACGGATGCGAGGCGCGAGGAACTCGGTGCGCTTGAAGACGAGGTCCTTGACGTCGTAGACCTCGCTCTGAATCTGGCCAGACGCGTCGGACTTGTTGCCGATGACAACAACTCCATTCCGGACCGTCCAAGCAAGGTTCGTCGACTTCTGAACCATCAGGTTCAAGAAGTTCTCGAGCGTGACCGAGTTCACCAGCTCGATCTCCATCTTCAGGCTCTCGCCGTTGATCACCTCGCGGCCGGCCGGAGTAATGATGATCGAGACGTTGGTGACCAACTGGAGGTTCTTGACGACCTCGGTGAACTCGCCCGTCTCGGCCGTGTAGGTCAGCTTGCCGACTGGCGCGATGCGGACTTGCTCCCAGAGAGCGGCGTCCTGCGGATCGATGCTCTGCTGTGAGCCGACGGTCCCGGCGCGGCGCTGAGCCCGCTCCCAGGTGTCGTTATCCATCGACAGCACCTTGGTGTAGGGGATCTTGAGCTCCTCGCGGCTCTCGAGCAAGGAGCGGATTTCCTTCGCCTTCTGCGAATAGTAATCCTCGTTCATCTGGTCGCGCGCGGCCTTGGTGGTGACGTGCACCATCTCTTGGGCGACGGCGCTGGTCGGATCCGCCTCGAGGGCCTTGAGTGCATACTCCTGCGCGTTGCGGAACTGGCGGCTCTCGAAGGCCACCTGAGCCTGCTGCAGGAAGAGATCGAGCCGAGCGCGGCGGCGCGCTTCCGTCTGGCGGCGCTCCTCAGCGAGGCGCTGGGCCAATTGGTCGTTGTATTGGCTCTGCGTGGCCCGCTTCTGCTCGGTCAGCTTTTGCTCCGCGTCACTGAGCAGGCCATCGACTTGCTGCGGCAGAGCTTGCCAGTCCACCTGGTCGCGAGTGCGAACGATGACCTGCGCGTGACTCAGTTCGTCGACGGCACCAGCGAAGTTCTGCTCCGCCAGCATTTCGCGAGCACGCTGCAGCTTCTCGGTCACGAGCGCGCGCGAGCGGTCTTCGGCGATGCGCTGCTGTTCTAGTTGCTCGGTGTGGAAATCGATGGCGCCCCCGATCGGCACGCCGCGTTCGGCTTGCACCGCCGCGATCATGTTGCGGACGGCCTCGTTCTCAGGCTGGAGGTCCTTCGCCTTCAGCAACTCATGCAGCGCTGCATCGAGTTTGCCATCGAGGCGGAGACGTTCGCTGACTTCCAGGTACTTGGCGACGAGAGCGGCGCGGCGCTCTTGATCGAGCGTGCGCGCACCTCCTTGCGGGTCCTGCGCAGCGGCGTTGGCTTCGCCCTGGTTCGGATTCGTCGGGTCCATGCCCGGTTCGGTGGTGGTATCGCTGGATGTCGAGCACGAAACACCAGCAAGGGCGGCGGTCAGAGATGCGGCGAGAAGGCGCGGATGTTCGAGGGCCATCGGTTCACGCTCTGGAACTTGTGGGGTGCGAGCACCCACAAGGGTTTGGGACGATTCTCCGAACCGACGATTCGCGAGCGAGCGTGCGCGAGGGGTTGCTACGCGGCGGTCGTGATGCGGCGGGGGAGGGGCTTAGGGACAACAACGTCGCGACTGCTGCAGCAGAACGCCACGTCGAAGTCGGCGAAAGCTAGCCACGCCTGCGGGCTCGTGCCAGCGGATTCTGCGTCCATCCTGCTGGGATCTTCTTCGATTTGCGCGGGGCCGAGCACTGCGGGAGGCGATCGACGCCCGCCGGTGCGGCGGGCGCGGCGCCCACCGTTCTGTGCTTAGGCCTTGGTGCTCTCGCGAAGATCGAGATCGAGCACTCGTGAAACAGCGCGACCCTGCTGCGGGGTTGCCGCAGCAGGGTCGCAGGTGGACTCGCCCAGCGAGTCCTTGGGCACGCTCGCCGGACTACTTCTTTCCTGGAGCCTGGCCGAGGCCGCCGCCGAAGTTGATCTCGCCGAATCCAGCGGCCTTCACCAAGTCCGCGGTCTTCGCCGCATCATCATAGTACGTGCCCGGGTGTGGTTCGATGACCACCGGCATCGGCTTCTTCTGGCCGGGCTTCTCTTTGTCATCCTGCCAAGTGTCGCGGTTGTTGTAGATCCGCTTCAATTGGTTCAGCAGGTCGTCGCTGTTCGTCACCAACGTTGGGCCCACCATCCATTTGATGGTGTGACCCTGAAGGGCGAAGCGGTAGGGACGCTGGGTCTGGCTGTTGACCAAACCAGGGCCGCCGCCATTGGGAAACCGCTGGGTGCCCCTGGAGTCCTCGTAGACGCCGAGCGATAGCTGTTCCTGTGGCTCCACCTTGGTTGCTTGGCTGCCCTTGTCCTTGGGCAGGTAGGCTGGCAGCTTGGCCTCGAGCACTTTGAATTCGATGCAGATGAAGAAGATGATCATCAGGAAGACGCAGTCGATCATGGGCGTCATGTCCGGCTTGACTTCTTCCTGGGCTGCTGCGAGTAGATCGCTCATCGTCGGTTCCTTGCTGGTTGTCTAGTTCTTGCCCTTGAGCAGCGCCTCTTCCTTGTCCTTTTCGGACATGGCGAGCTCGACCTTCCAGAAGGCAGCTTCGGGCTGGCTGCACTGCTTCATCACTTCGCCGACGAAGTGCCACTCGGTCCACTTGTCAGCGCGCAGGAGGATCGGATCGTCGACCAGTTCTACGTCGCGTCCGCCGAGATTCTCAGTCTTCGTCTTCACGTTGCCGGTCTGCTTGATCAGCTTCAGCATTCGTAGGATGCCGGAGTAATCGCTGCCGTGGACCGCAGGGTCGTACTGCATCTTCCCCTTGTAGTAGACCGCGCCCGTTTGCAGCAGGTTGATGACGGGTCGGTTCTCGGGCGGCGAGTCATCGGCTTGCTGATACTGTGCCTTGGGGAGAATCAGGTCTTCGAGGTTGGTCTGACTCAGGTCGATGATCAGCACGAAGAAAATCATCAGCAGGAACACGCAGTCGATCATCGGAGTCATGTCCATCTCCTGCGTCTGCTGCGCTTCTTTCTTGAGGTCGGTCATTGCTCAGCTCCTTGCCCGCGAGACGGGACTAGGTCGAACGTGCACGGGGACAAGTGGTTCGATCACTGCCCCTTGCGGAAGCGCTCGAACATGTCCTCGGCGATGGCATTGACCTCGGTGCAGATGCGGACGACGCGGTTTCGGAGGACGAAGAAGCACACGCCGACTGGCATCGCGACCGTAAGGCCGAAGATCGTCGTGATGAGTGCCATCTTGATGCCCTTGGCCAAGATCGCAGGGCTCACGGATCCACCGGCAGAGGCGATCGTTCCGAAGGTCACGAACATGCCCGTCACGGTGCCGAACAATCCCATCATCGGTGCCGTCGCGGACATGAGCGACAGCCAGCCGACCTTTTGGAACAGCTTGGTGGATTCTTCCGCCTCCATCTCGCGGACGGTGGCCTGAATCGTCTCGAACGGGTGGCCAAGCTTGCTGAGGCCCGCGCCGACACACCGCGTCAGGTAGAACTTTTCGTTCTCACAGAGCTCGGTCGCTTCCTGAAAGTTCTCTTCGTCGAACAGCGCGCCCAGCTCGTCAATCAGGTCGGGCGGCGCAAGCTTCTCGCGCTTCAGGGAGACGAAGTTCTCGATGATTAGCGCCAGGGAGATGACCGACATGGCGACGATGATGTAGCCGATGAGGCCAGCGTTTTCGTACGCGAACATGTCCGCGAGCGCGCCGGTTTGCTCGGCGGCGGCGGGCTTCGCATCCTGCGCGGAAGCGAGGCTGGTCACGAACAACGGCGTGGCAAGGGCGAGGAATCGAGCGATGCTAGATGGGAGGTTCATGGAGCAGCGACTCCGTGTGCAGGAGTAGGGCAGGTAGCAGGGAGAGGGGGTTAGATCGAGCCGCAGAGTTTGCGCGGTCGCGCGACCGCGGAAAAGACCCTGAGACAGATGGAAACGAAAAAGGGGTGGGCACGCGGCATGCGGGCCGTCGATGTCACTTGGCGAGCTCGGTCTTCGCCGGACCAACCCAACGGCTGGTGGAGTAGCTACGAATCACGAGGTTGAAGTAGGCGGTTGCGCGATTCTTCCAGTCCTGGCTGGCGCGTTCGCCCAGCGCTGTAACCACGCGACCGAGGTAGTAGTTGGCTTTCGCAGCCGTGTCGCCGGCGCCGGTGTCGAGCACGCAGGCTTCGGCGAGCGCGATTTCGGCCGTGCGCAGCCCAGCGGCGTCGTTGGCGCCCACTGCAACGAGGAACGTGGCTTCACCGAGGCCGGCCTTGCCGGCGGCGGCGAGCGATGCGTCCGTGTTCTGGGCTAGGGTCCGGAAGTAATCCGAGGCGCGGACATAGTCCTTCTCGAAGACAAGCGATTCGCCTTCGCCGACCTTCGAGTTGACCTTGATCGCGACCATTTCCGCGCTTTGGCCACCAGCGGCGGCGAGAGCGGTGTCCGCAGTGCCGCCGGCGCTCTGGAAGGAACTGCGGGCGTCGGCTGCTCGGCCTTGTTCGAGCAGACTCAGGGCCAATTCGTACTTCGCGCGCGCATTCCAGATCGCTCCCCAGCCATCGCTACCAGCGCGATTGTCGAGGTCCTTCAGTGTCGCTTCGGCGTCCGCATGCACTTGGCCGAGTCGCAGTGCACGGCCGAGTAGATACATCCCTTCGGGGACGCGCCAGTGGTCGGGGAACTCGCTGAGCCACGCCCGCATGGCACCCGACGCGTTCGCCGCGGCGGCGGGATCGCCGGCGGCTGCCATGACCGCGGCCCGGCCTTGCAGCAGGCGGGCTTCGGCCTTGACCACGGGACGGTCGCTGGCAGTTGCCGCCTCGCCGAATTGCTGTCTGGCCAATTCGTACTCGTTGCGAGCCATGGCGGCGAGGCCGCTCGTGAAGCTCTCAGGGACTCCGCCCCACTGGATGTCGACAATCTGGTGCGGGGGGATCTCGACTTCCTCTTTGCTGCGCGTCACCTTGACCGAGGTCAGCGTGAAGACTGTCACCGTCACGCCGCGAAGGCTCGAGCCGTCGACCTTGACAATGGTGTCTGACGATTCCTGCGCCGGCAACCAGGCTGTGCACAGCGACAGACAGAGAACGAACAAGGAGCGCATGGCGGGTGTGCGGGCGTTCACGGGCGGTTCAGGTCGAAGTAGGTGAAGAGGTTCATGCCGTCCTGGCCGAGCGCCTTGAGGCCGGCGAACTTGTCGAGTGCTCCCGTCGTGCGGTAGATCGAAGCCGCGTAGCCCTTGTAGGTGCTGTCCTGCTCGCCAGCCTGTTTGGCGTACCAGTAGCATTCCCATTGGAAGCGATACCAGTCGATGCTGTACTTCTGGACTGCGGGGCGCTGAGCCCAGGTCCGGTACTCGGAGTAGTACTTGTCGTAGGCTTCCTTGTAGCGGCCGAGGCCAGGCTCCTTCACCGGCTTGCCACGGTTATTGAGGTAGAACCAGCCGCCAAGGGCCTTGCAGACCAGGCGCTTCAGCTCGTACTGGTTGGGGTTGGCCTTCTCGGCTGCGAGCAACATGTCGAGTGCCTGCTGAAACTGGCGTTGCTCGAGCAGCGCTTCACCGATTTTCGGCCGAATCGTGAGGTCGATGACCTCCTTGGTCTTCGCCTCTGCTTCAGTTCCGTACAGTTGCAGCGCCTTCTGCGCGACCTCGTCGACTTTCTTCCAGTCGCCGAGTTTCTCGAAGGCGTTCATCGTGTTGACCAGGATGCCGAGCTGCGGCTTGCCCGACGAACGGATGTAGTCAACGCCCAGGTTGCACAGGCGCGTGCGCATCTGCGTGATGTCGTTGCGCAGCTTCTCAATGCCCGCCTTGTCCTTGTCGGCACTGACGGCAGCGTCGAGTTCTTTGTCCAGATTGGCCGTGTGCGTCAGGTAGGCACCGAAGATGACGCTTGCTAGCTTGCTTGCGCGCTGCTCATCGAGGTCCTTGATCTGCAAGTACGAGGCTTCGGCCTTGTCGAGTTCGCCCAGGTCTGCGTGCATCCGGCCAAGAGCGTCGAGCGCCTGTGCGATCGTCGCTTCTTTCGACTTGCCGTGGTTGGCGACAAAGGCCTGCATCAGCGCGATTGCCGCCGGATACTTTGCAGGGTCGCGTTGCAGCTTCAGGGTCGCATCGCCATAGGCCTGCGCGTAGGCGATTGCTGCCTCGGTGTAATCCGTGCGCCGGATGGCACTCTCGCGGACTTGTGCCTTGTCGGCTCTCTTGGGGTCGAGAACGGCTTCCTTGGAAGCGAGCCAAGAGCGGTAGTCGGCGATGGACTGCGTGGCCTCCGCGATCTTGCCGCCAAAGAACTGCATCCGGATCAGGTTGGCGCGCGCGAGCTCGTACTGCAGGAACTCCTTCGGTACCTGAGCAAAGGCGTCGACCGCTTCCGTCCACTTGCTCTCGGCCATGCGGTCATTGCCGTTCTTCCAGTGGACCTTGCCGGCGCCGGCCGTCGAGTAGGCCAACACGGTCGGCTCGGCCATGGCAAACAGCGGCTGCAGAGCAGGGTCGTTCTTGCTGATCGACTTGAGCTGCGTGACGGTGCGATCCAAGCGGTCTGCCATGTCGCTGGCGAGCGGCGATTCGGTGCCGTCCTCTCGCTTGCCGAAGCGCTTCAGTCCTTGCTCGAAGGCAATCAGCGACTCGAGGAATCGATCCGTCGCAGCGAAGATCTTCCCGAGGAGGTCATAGGCTTCGAGGCCGATTGCTCTTTGCTCTTCTGGTGACATCGTCGCGAGCGCGCGGCGGAGACCCTTGATGCCCTCCTCGTAGTTCTTGTTCTGATATTCGCCCTTGGCGATTTCGAACAGGAGCGAGCCCGAAACCAAGTTGCGCTGGCGATCGAGAATCTGACGCAGCACCGCCTTGGCCTTGATGCCGACGTAATCGCTCGGATGCTTGTCGTTGATCTTCTGCGCCATGGTCAGCGCCTGTTGCACCTTGGCAGCATCTCCCGACTCGGCAAGGAACCGGCATTCGGCCAGGAAGGTAAGGTGACCAAAGCGCGGATCGCAGATCTCGAGCGGATCGAGCCCCTTCTCACCGTTCTTGGCGAGGTTGTCGCGGAACGAAAGGAACATCTCCGTCGCCGCCGCCGTGTCGCCCTGCTCGAACAGGAGTTCGCCGAGATGCGCGTAGACCTCCTGCATCATGTCAAAGAGGAAGGCCAGCGTGTCGCCGCTGAGCTCGTTGTCCTCGGCATTGAGTGTGACGCCGATCTGTTGGATGGTTGCGCTATAGCTGGCGATTGCATCGGCAGTGTTGCCCGCAACCTCACGGCACTGAGCGATCTCGAAGAGCCCGCGCAGGCCGAGTGCGGTTTCCTCCCCGTACTCAAGCACCATCTCTTCGAGTTCATTGATTGCTCGTCCCGTCTGAACTTCCCGGTCCTGCTTGATGGCGCGACCATGTTCGCGCAGCAGCACGCCTTTGCGCATCCAGGCAAGACCGTACTCGAGCTTCGTCTGCGGATCCTTGGCTGCACCCTCTTGCAGCGCCTGCATGACCTTCACGCACGATTCGCCGCCGAGTGCGAACACGTCCTTCGCTTCCTGTTCCAGTTCGGCCACGCGAGTTGGCGATTCCGTGCGCGCAACATCGAGTTCTTCGTTGAGGAACTGTCCAAATTCCTGAGCTGCTTCTGCGAGCGTCGCGCGAGCGTCGCGCTGGACCGTTGCGTCGCTGCTGCGCTCGAGCAGTTCTTTGCTCTGCAGCAGAGCCTTCTTGTAGTCGCTGCGCTGCTCGATGCGGTTCTGCTTGATGCGCGCGCCGAACAGCGAGACCTCCACTCGCAACTGCAGGACGCGGTCCTGGTCGCTAGCCGTCTTGAATTCACTCTCGAGTCGCGCGAGCTCGGTCTCTGCGACCGACACGAGTCCGAGATCGCGCGCGAGGCCGCGCACAAAGGTCATCTCCCGGTCGAGCTTGGCCGGTCCCTGAGCGACAGCAATCGTCGTCTGGAACGACATCGCCAAGAGGCCAAGGGCGACAGGAGACAGGAACGCTCGGGCGCGCATAGGGCGCCGGATGGTGCTGCCGATCACGAGGCTGACTCCAGAATGCAGAAGAGGCACGATTCGGATTGCGCCCGAGGGTGCATGCGGGCGCCACCGACTCGGGCAAAGACCAGCGCGCGGAGGGGTCTCACCACGCGTTGGACAAGGAACGCTGAACATAGCGATCGGTTCAGTGGAGCCAATCGCCAAGGGCGCGAGCGCTGAGACAGCAGCACGCGCCCCGCTAGGGGTGTTACTTGCTCGCGGCGACGCCGGCGTCGGGCAGGGTCATTGAGTCGGGCTGCAGCTCTTCCATGATCACGATCTTGGCATTGATCAGGATGAGGATCTTGCGGTTCTGCATCGACTGGCCTTTGCGACTGAACAAGAACGAAATGCCGGGCAGGTCCTTGAGGATCGGCACACCGGACACCAAGTTCTGCCGTTCGACCAGGCGCATGCCGCCGAGCATCATGGTCGCACCATCGGGCAGCGTGACCGTGGTCCGAACTCGTTGCAGGGAGACTTCCGGCAGCTGGATCGAAATCGGCTGACCGACGCCCAGTGTGGTCGTGAAGTTCGGGATCGGCAGCTGCAGCGTCATCACCGTCGGGCGCAGCTCCATGGTGATGAACTTCAGGTCGCTGTCGACCACGGGCCGAACGTCCAGCGTCACGCCGTCATAGACGGTTCCGATCACTGGGTTCGCGACGCCGGCGGCCTGCGCGATCTCGACCTCGAAGTCCTTGATGTAGCTGATCTCATTGAGCACGTGCATGCTGGCGCGCGTGTTGTTGTAGATCAGCAGGCGCGGTGCCTCGATCTGCTCGCTGCGCTCCTGCTTGCTGACCGCGCGCAACACGGCCTCGACCTCGGTGTCGTCGAGGAAGGCATACTGCAGCGAGAGACCACCGAGGTTGTTCATGCCGCCGTCGCCGCCCAGGGTGCGGTCAAACAGATTCTCGGCGCGGGCCATGTAGTCGCCGTCGTTGCCGTCATCGAAGAAGATGCCGGGTTCCGTGCCTGTGCCGAGGAGTCCCGGCGTTGCGGCGTTCTGCTGCTGCGATGGCCCGAAGTCGTCAAAGCTCGCATTGGGCCGAGTCTCGAGACCACGGCCGGGGAGCCCCTGCGACGACTGATCGCCGAGGCCGCGAAGGTCGACACCGACGTCTTCGAGGAAGTTGTCTTCGACCTTGAGGAAGCGCGATTCGACATCGATCTGGATGCCGACATTTCGGCGCAGATCGCGCAGCAGCTTCAGCACCGAATCATGGGTGTCCTTGTCGGCCCGCACCATGAGCATGCCGGCCTGGAAGTTCATCGTGAACGGGCTGCCGTCCCAGCGACCTGTGGCGACGGCTTCTTTCAGGATGTCCTGGAGGCGACTGTCGTTGACAACCGCTGGCGCCGGCTCTTCGTCGACTTCGGGGAACAGTGGCGTGTCATCGTCCGGGGCCTTGAGCTTGAGGTCCGGGCCTGGCTTGCTGGTGAAGCCGGTAACGAGGTCACTGACGTTGTAGCGATCGTAGTAAAGCGTGCCGATCGCGTTCTCTGGGGTGACCAGTTGCACCAATCCGTGGTTGATACGGTAGGCGACGCCCGTCTGGGCCTGGATGACCTTCAGTGCCTCACCTACCGAGCGGCGCGACAGACGGAAGTCGGTCAGAGTGGTCGCGGTCGCATCCATGCCGGCGACATCCGGACCGACCACAAACGTCACCCCTGTCAGGTTGCCGTAGTAGGTCGCCCAGTCCTGGACCGAGGCGCTCGGGAAGTTGTGCTCCAACGAGGTCTCCGCCAGCTTCCGTTCGATGGCGCGGTTCTCCGGGCTGTCGAGCTCCGCCGGGGTTGCGAAGGCTTGCTGCTTGCGCTGCGAGACTTCCGCCCATCGGATCGGATCGAACACGACCGTCTCGGTCTGCGGCATGTTCGACTGCTGGTTCTCCAACACCGTCGCGTTCCACTCCTGGCGCCACTGCTCGCGGTTGAGCTCCATGGCGCTGTTGTGGCGCGCGCGGTCCGCAACGTCGCGCAGTTGCGTCGCTGCGGTGTTGGTCGGGTCGATCTGCAGCGCTTGATCGATGCGCTCGACGGAGCCGTCATACTGCCCCGCGAGGAACTGCTTGTTTGCATCTTCGAGCAGGCGCTCGACCCGCGCCTCGCGCGACTCCTGCTGCTGCTTGGCGATGCGATCCAGTTCGGCCTTGGAGGCGGCCTCCTGGTTCTGCAGGCTCTGCTTGTCGGATTCCAGCTTCCGCTTCGAAGCGGCTTCGAACTCAGCCTCGGCGCGCCGGAGCAGGGGGTCGTTGGGTTGGAAGTGCGGCGACAGCCGAAGGGTCGCGAGCGACCGCTGGTAGTTCTCGATTGCACGGCCGTAGGCGCCCTGCTGCATGTGGGCGTTGGCTTGCTCGAGTTCACGCTCGACCAGGGTCCGGTCGCGTTCCGCGGCGATGCGGTTGCGCAGGATCTCGTCGGCGAAGCGGCCACCGACCGTAGCTACTCGATCGCCCAGCACCTCGTTGCAGCGCCGGAGGATCTCGCGGGCTTCCGGGTTCTGGTTGTCGAGCTCCAAGGCAAAGGCTGCCTCGTTGCGCGCATCGGCAAACAGACGAGCCTCCATGGAGCGTCGCGCATTCTGCAGCGCGCCTTGCAGGAGGGCTTGCGTGCTCGGCCGGCCTTGCGGGTCTTGCGCGTCGCCTTGCGGGTTGTTGCGGTCGACGGCAGCGAGGCCAATCGCAGTCGCTGCCGTCTGCGTGCTCGCTGATGCCGTCTCTGCCTCGCTCATCACTTGGCCCTGGTTCGTCAGGGAACCTGGGTTTCCAGATCCTGAGTAACCAGATCCGGAACTCATGGTGCCAGAACATGCAGCGAGTGCGAGCAGCGAGGACGCACAGAGGCCGCGAAGGCGCAGGGTCTCGACCTTGATCATGGTATGCCTGCCCAATGAGGGCGTAGCAGAGAGGGAGTAGCGGTCCGAGGGGAGGGACAAGCGGATCACCTTGCGTCGGCTGTTGCCGCAGGGGCTCGCGGCGAAGGCCGAATGCGAGGTGAGTCTCAACCAAGACGACGGGAAAGAGCACAACTCGGCAGGGCTCGTCGATGCGTCTGGGCAACCGTGACGTCAGCGAGTCGCACGGTGTTCAGGCCTCGGAACGGGGTCTGCGAAGCAGTCTCCGTGCGCAAGAACCACAAGGTTCCCACGCAGGGACCGGCGGACGGTAGCGGCGTGCATGGGCACGGTCAAGAACGGCCAACACGCGAAACCAACAGGATTTCAGGCACCGGTGTCAGGCGAGCGACGGGGGTCTTCCGGCCGCCCGAGCATGCGGTTCACGCGTTTGATATCGATCCAGGTTTCGGCCTTGCGCGAGGGGTCGCGCAGCAAGAACGCCGGGTGCCAGGTCACGACCAGTGGAATGCCCTCGTAGCGGAGCTCGCGGCCGCGCAACTCGCGCATCGGTGCCTCGGTCTTGAGCAGGTTGTGGGCCGCGATCCGACCCAGGGCCACGATCACCTTCGGCTGCAGCAGCGCCACTTGTTGGCGCAGATAGGGTAGGCAGGCGGCGACTTCCTCGGGTTCCGGGTCGCGATTGCCGGGTGGCCGGCACTTGTTGACGTTGGCGATGTAGACCTCCTCGCGACGCAGGCCCATGGCGCCGTCGAGAATGCGGTCGAGCAGCTGGCCGGCTGGGCCAACGAAGGGCCGGCCGGTCTGGTCCTCAACCGCTCCGGGGGCCTCGCCAACAAACATCACGTCGGGTTGGCGGGCACCCTCGCCGAACACGACGGAACGGCGGCTCTCGCACAGCTTGCACAGCTTGCACGCGAGTGCCTCGGTGCGAAGCACGTTCAGGCGATCGGCGACCGCGTCGGTTGCTGTCGCTGCCGCCGGTGCAGGCGCCGGTGCACGCACTGGCGGCGCGCTCGGTTCGATCCCCGGTTCCGATTGTGGCGGTGAGCCCGATTGTGGCGGTGAGGTTGTCACCGACGTGACAGGGCCCGGGTCCTTCGGCTCCGACTGTGGCACAGCCAGCACCAGCTTCGGCACTGCGAGCAAGAGATCGGCGCCGTAGCCTGAGAGTGCGTTCTGCAGGGTGTTCTGCAGGTGGAGTCGCAGGCGGTCTTGGCTTTCGGTCACGGCGCCACCTTCGGGCCGCGTCGACTGGCAGGGGCCATGGCTACGGTTGCCGCATCCTCGCCGAGCAGCGGGAAGATGCCGTAGCTGTGGGCCAGGCTCGGGCGATCTCCGAGGGCGATCACGGAGTGCCAGGCGCAGTCGTCGAAGCCCTGCGACGGCAGCAGGATCGAGTCGCCCTCCTCGACGACGTAGACCGCGCCGAGCGCCGACAGGTGTTTGGCGAAGCCCAGATCGCGGTTGAGAAGCTGCCAGATCTGGCGATCGCCGTCGTGGTCGAGTCGATCGAGGCCGGCGCGTTCGTTCGTCGCGAGGCCAAGGCGCACGACGAGCCGCGCGAGCCGGCGCTTACTGAGCGTCAACCAAGTGGTGCGCCCTTGCAGTTGCGTGTAGCAGACGCCGAGTTGGCCCGGCTCGGCGTCGTGGTGGAACACGGCGCCACCGTCCGGCGCGTTGTTGTAGAGAATGCGTTCGGACAGGTGGTAGGGGCGCCCCAGTAACGTGCGCAACAGGCCCTGCAACTCGCCGCAGCCATCGATGGCCGCGCACTCTGGAAAGGCGCTGCGGGCGAGCGCATCGACGGCCAGCGTGGTGCGTTCGGTAGCCCTCATCCAGCCGTCTGCCGCGCCGTCGCCGCTGCTGTGGCGGATTCGCAGCGAACGATCGCTTTCGTCGTTGGCGATCCAGCTCGCTCGGGCCCACAGGTCCGCGGCGCCAGCGAAGGTCCCCGTTGCGGCGTCGAAGAACACGGTCTCGACGTCGCGAGGGTCCAGGTGCTCGACAGTGCTCCCCGAGTAGGCGAACTCGTGCTGGTCGCGGAGTCGGCGTTCGAGTTCGTCGAGGAAATCGCGACCTTTGCGCAGGCGTTCGAACATCTGCAGCGATGCTTCGATCGCGCCGGCGACCGAGGGCAAGATCGAGGCAACGATGCCAGGCAAGAACACGGCTTCGCTTGCATCCCAGCGATAGCGCGCGGCCGCGCGGTCCAGCGGATCGCGTCGCAGCGCGAGCACGAAACCGAAGTCGACGCCGCGCCGGCGCAAGGGCCACGCCGTCCTTTCCCGGCGCCGCCAACTCGCCACGAGCGCCTCGCTGCCCGGGGGCAGGATGCGCGCGGTAGCGGCTAGGGCCACTGCACGGTTGCTGGCACGGCGGTCCGTTTTGGTGGGCACCCGCGCACGCTACCGCGAAGCCGGGAGCGGCGTCACGCATGCAGTCGCCGCGATCGCTCACGGCGGCGACTTCCACGCGGTGGACGAAAGGCCCGTCCTGTGCAACAGTCAGTCGCTCGCCTTCCGGACCACGCTAGTGACTTCCACGAACGACGCCGCCGTTGTGCGGGTGACTGCATCGCCGCGACTGCCACCCCTGGCGTTCGCGCTGGCGGCCTTGGCTTGCACGTTGCTCGCCCTCTTGGCGTACGGGCCGAGCCTGCCGGGTGCGGGCTTCCTGAACTTCGACGACAACCTCTACTTCGGGCCGGACAACGAGCTGTTTCGCGCCGCCAACGATGCCGCGCGCGAGCGCGGCGTGTTGGCAGGGTTGTGGGCCGTGGTTGGGCCGGGCGCCGTGGTCGCGGACGTCTACCTGCCCGTTGCCCATGCGTCGCTCTGGCTCGATGGGTGGTGGTTCGACGGCCGCCCGTTCGGGCCGCACCTTGTCGCCGTCTTGCTACACGCATGCGCCGGCGTGCTGTTGCTGCGTTGGCTCCTGGCGATGCGCCTGCCGGTCGTGGTCGCGGGCGCTACAGCCGGCGCCTTCGTCGTGCATCCGGCGCTGTGCGAGTCGGTTGCCTGGGTGAGTGGTCGCAAGGACCTGCTCTGCGGCGTGTTCGTGTTCGCGGCCCTGTGGCGGACTTCGTGTTTCGTCACCACGGGCCGCCGCATGGAGTTGGTGGCGATGTTCGTACTGGCCGTGTTGGCGATGTACAGCAAAGCCACCGCGGTCGTGTTGCCGCTGGTCGCGGGCCTCACCGTGCTCTGGCTGCACGGCGACCGCCGCGCCTATCTCGCGCCGCTCGTGCTACTGCTCGCGACGTTGCCGATTGCTCTGCATCATCAGTCCAACGCAGCGCTCGCCGGAACGATGATTGGCGGCGGTGCCATCGATCGCCTGCCGCAGGTTCCTGGTGCCTTGCTGCACTACGCGATGACGGCGGCTTGGCCGACCCATCTCAATGTCCTCTATCCCGAAGTCGCAACGCTCGAGCGTTTCCGCCTTGGCGCGTTCGCGGCTTCCGGCGCGCTCGGCGTGCTGCTGTTGGTCGCGCTGATGTGTTGCTGCCACCGGCGACTGCGTTGGACCGGCATCGGTCTCGCGGGCTTCTTCGTCGCCCTGCTGCCCTTCAACACCGCATTCCCCGCGTCCGTGATCGGCGTCGCCGACCGCTATCTGTACTTGGCCGTGCCGTGGCTGGCCGTGGCGCTGTTTTCGCTCGTGCCACAGCGAGGACGCTGGCCTTGTGTCGTGGGGGTGGCGGTGGTGTTCGTGCTGTTGGTCGCGACCTGGCAGCGCGCGCCGACCTTCGGCTCGAGCGAGCAGCTGTGGTGCGACAGCCTCGAGCAAGATCCTGTCAATGCGGTCGCGCTACTGAACCTCATCCAAGCGACCTCGCGACGTCACGAAGGTGCGTCGGTCGTCGATCTCGCTGCCACCAAGGAGCTCGCCGAGCGAGCGGTGGCCGCGGCACGCTATCCCGAACACGAACGCCGTGCGCAGTTGTTGCTGCTGCAGTTTGCGCTGGCAGAGAACCGGCTCGAAGCGGCCTCGCTTGCCTGTCGGCGCGCCTTGGCCGCCACCGAGCGCATCGCAGACTCGGGCAGGGTGTCGCGGCCGGTTGCCGAGCAGCTTCTGGTCGAGACCTTGCTGTCGTCGATCACGCCGCTGCGGCTCGCCGGCGAAGGCGAGGCGGCTGTCCGAGCGCTCGAGCGCGCGAAGTCGCTGCGACCCAGCGACGCTCGCATCGCTGCGGCCGAGGTGCTGCTGGCGGTCGAGGCGTTGGTCGCCTCGACGGGTGGCGCTGCAGTCGCCCCGGCCGATCCCCGATTGACTGCGATCGAGCGCCAGATCGAGGCAGCGCGCAAGGACAAGGCGGAGGATGCCCAACTCGAGTATGCCGCGGGCGTCTTCGCTCGCCTGAAGGGGCAGAGCTTGAAGGCCATCGCGTGCTTTCGCCGCGCCGCCGGACGGAGTCCGGAACTTGCCGAGGCCTGGGTTGGCGCTGCCGAAGTCTGTCTCGACGGGGCGATGGCGGCCGAGGCCGAAGAGTACGCGCGCGGTGGCATCTCGATTGCCGTTCAACTGGGCCGCGCCGCGGACCCGCGCTTGCGTTTGTGCCTCGCGCGGGCGTTGCAGGGCCAGGGGCGCCTCGACGAGGCAATCGGTTCCCTGCAGGACTACGTCAACCAAACCGGTCTGCGTGATCGCGACGCCGCGCGGTTGCTGTCCGGTCTCCTGATGCACAAGGCGCGGCAGCGGTTGTCCGCACCCGACGTCACGCACACAGAGCTGCAGGGCATGATCGAACGAGCCCTGCGGGTCAATCCACAGGAGCCTGCGGTCGATCTCGTCAGGGCCCGGATCCTGCGGGATCAGCGGCGATTCGCTTCGGCCATCGAAGCGCTGGAGCGGCTGCAGCGAGCGATGCCCGACCTCGAAGACACGGCGGAGATGCTGGCCGAGAACCTCCGCGACCTCGGCTACCAACGGCTCATCGCCAAGGACGATGCCGCTGCCGCCGACGCATGGCTTCGCTGCGTCGCGCTCAACGTGCCCGAAGTTCCGCTCGACGCCGTGAAGCTCCAGCTCGCGGCGATCTGGCGACGGCAAGAGCAGGCGGGCATCGCTGCGCGCCAGAATGGCGACGAGTCGGGTGCGCGGGCGGCTTTCCGCTTGTGTCTGCGAATCGCTCCAGACCAGTGGTGGGCCGCGTGGCTGTTGGTCTTGGGCTTGGTCGAAGATCCCGCTGCAGATGTCCACGAACTGGAACAACGGAGCCAGCAGGCGATCGACTGGCAGGTGCAGCACCAGTTGGAACGCAGTCGCCAAGTGATCGTGAGAGCCATGGTGTTGCGGCGTCTGCAGCGCCAGGAGGAGGCCAGGACGCTGCTCGATGACTACTTGGCGGCGCCGGATGCCGAGACCTCGGCGGAGATGCTGCAGGCGTTGCGTAGTCTGCGCCGCGAACTCGATCCTTGAATCGCGACATGAGTTCGTTTTCGCAGCTTGCCGCGCGCCTCAGCGCTGGCTAACTTCGCCGCACTTCCGGTCGGTCAACCGGAAGTGGTTTCCGCAGGCGGTTCGTCCCAGCGCCATTGCTCATGGTGCAGGAGGGTGCTTTGGCACGTCGGTCAGGCGATTTGATGAGTTTGTTGGCGCATCGTGGCTCCAGTTCTAGGGGCTCCGGTCGGCGCAGTTCGGTCTCCGGCTTCTTCCACCAGGTGTCGTCGGTCATCCGCGCCGTGGTGGGCAGCAGTCGCAAGGACCCCACCGCGCCGAGGCGCAGCAGTCGTTCTTCGAGCCCTGGGCGCTCGGCCAGCATTGGCGTCGCCGGAGCGGCGATCGTCTGCATGGGCCTTGGCTATGTGCTAGGGAACACGTTCCCGTGGCAGCAAGAGGCCAGTAAGGGCGGCTTGAAGGTTCAGGCGCCGCGAGCCGGACTCGCGCCGGGGCCGATCGGGGAGCAGGAGGATATGCGGCCCTTGTCGGGCGCCTTCTTCCTGACCTCCAGCTACCGCGACGTCGATGGCGCCTCCGGCGCTGCCAAATCTCTGCGCCAAGCCGGAATCGCCAAAGCGCGCGTCCGCGAGTTCAAGAAGCCAGGGGATGCAACTGGGGCGGTGGTCTACGGCCTTGTTGTCTACTTCGACGGCCCGCGCGAGCGCGGCGTCGCCTTGACGGCTCTCCAGGCGGTGCCGGCGCCCGACGCGGCGTTCGACAACTTCAGAAAAACGGCCAAGGTCTGGCCTCTTGAGGACATCGTCCGCTAGACTGCTCCGCCCTTTGAGTGCCCGGCTTGCGTCCGGGCCCATGAATCTGACTGGTCATGTCGATCCACTCTAGTCTCAAGCTTTCCGGCGCCGGCAGTGGCCAGCGCAACGTCTGGTCGCGCATGGAGCGCATCGCCGTGCTCAAGAAAAGCGGCCGTTGGCAGGATGGTGATCGCGTCACCGGCCTTCCCAAGGTTCGCACCAGCTTCAAGGTCAAGTCCAAGAAGTCTGCTCCCAAGGCCGATGCGGCCGCACCTGCTGGTGGCAAGGCCGCTGCGAAGCCCGCTGCCGCGAAGGCCGCTGCGAAGCCCGCCGCTGCTGCGAAGCCCGCCGCGAAGAAGTGAGCTGAGGCCCTCGCGACGGAGCCCAGGAGTCCTCGCCCGTGGCCCATCCGAATCCTCCTGCAGCGCTCGTAGGTCCCTGCTGCGTGCGTTTGCTGGCGTGGCCTGCACGGGCGCGCCGCGAGGACTGAATCATCATGCTTGCTGAGCGCATGGGTCGCATTGAGCCGAGCGGCATCCGCCGCATCTTCGAGCTCATGACGACCATGGACGATCCGATCAACCTGTCGATCGGACAAGCCCATTACGACACGCCGCCGGAGCTGGTCGAAGCCGCATGTCGCGCGCTGCGCGCTGGCTTCAACCGCTACACGGTGACGCAGGGGTTGCCGCGGCTGAACGCCCGCATCCTTGACGACGTCAAGCTGCGCTACGGCCGACGGCCGGAGGCGAGCCTAGTCACGGCTGGTGTTTCAGGCGGCATCGTGCTGGCGTTCCTCGCCCTGCTCGATCCGGGCGACGAGATCCTGCTGCCCGATCCGGGCTTCATGATGTACCGCAATCTCGCCACGGTGATCGGGGCCGTGCCGCGGTTTTACTCGGCATATCCCAGACAAGTCGGCGGTCGCTTTGCCACCGACGCAGACGAGATCGAGTCGCTCATCACGGACCGCACCCGCGTGCTGTTCTTGAACTCCCCATCGAACCCGACGGGTGCGGTGATGACCAAAGCCGAGATCGAGGCCGCGTGCGCGGTGGCGGATCGTCATGGGCTCGTGGTCATCAGCGACGAGATCTACGATTTCTTCACGTACGATAGCGACTACGCATCGCCCGTTGCGTGTGCGGCTCAGTGCGTGCAACTCGGCGGCTTCAGCAAGACCTATGGCATCCCTGGATGGCGCATGGGCTATGCGACCGGACCGACCAAGGTGCTCGAGGCGATGAAGACGTTGCAGCAGTTCAGCTTCGTCTGTGCACCGGCACCGTTCCAGCACGCGCTGCTCGACGTCGCATTCGAACTCGACATGAAGCCGTACTTCGATGACTACCGCAGGAAGCGCGACTTCGTCGCACGCTCGCTGCACCCGTCGTACGCGCTGTTGCCCCCCGAAGGGTCCTTCTACGCATTCCCGCAGCTACCACGCGGCATGAATGGCGACGCGTTCCTCCAGGCTGCGATCGAACACAAGCTGCTCATCGTTCCCGGCAAGTCGTTTTCATCGCGCGACACGCACTTCCGCCTCGCCTTTGCTGCGGACGACGCCACGTTGCGACGCGGCGTCGACGTGCTGAATCAGCTCGTCGTCCACGACTGAGCCGCGGCGGCCTCGATATGCAGGAACCTCGCGCGCCCCTGATCGAGATGTTCTGGTCGGTACAGGGCGAGGGGCGATTCGTCGGCGAGTCGATGGCGTTTCTGCGCGTGGCAACGTGTCCCTTGCGCTGCAGCTACTGTGACACGCCGCACAGCTACACCGCAGCAGCGGCCTACCCTGTTCACGGTGCGCGCGGCGAATCGCAGGAGCCCAACCCAGCGCCGGCGTCGCGGGCCGCCGAGCTCGTGACCTCGTTGCGGCCGCTGCAGCATCGCCCGACGCCGCGAGTGTCGATCACCGGCGGCGAGCCTCTGGTGTTTCCAGCGTTCATTCGGGCTGTTGGTGAGCGGCTGCGTCCGAGCGGGTGGAAGGTCCACCTCGAGACTGCTGCTATCGATGCCGCGGCGCTGCAGCTTTGCGCCGCCCAGGTCGACCACTTGTCGGCGGACTACAAGCTACCGGAGACGATCGGAGGCCATGACTACGGTGGGGCCCACGTCGATTGTTGCGATGTCGCACTACGGAACGGCGCCTCCGTCGACGTCAAGATCGTGCTCACGGCAGGTGCCACCGAGGCCTCCTTGAACCGTGCCCTCACGCGCTTGCAGCCCCTCCGCGCTCGGATTCTGCTCGTACTGCAGCCAGTGACGCCGTGCCTGCGTGAGACCGAGCCGCTGCCGGCAGCGGCGCTCGAACGCGCAATCGACCTCGCTGTCACAGCGGGCTTCGACCTGCGTGTGCTGCCGCAGGTTCACAAGCTGCTCCAAGTGCCCTGATCGCCAGGGCGCTCGCCGCCAGCGATCGTGCTCGTTACGCGCTGCGCGTTGTCCGCTATGGTGAGGCTCCATGGCCGATCGAATCGGACGCAGCAGTTCCCAGCGCTGGGCTGGCGCCCTCGCAGCAATCTTCGCGCTGGTCGGACTCGCAGTCGCTGGTCCTGCACAGTCGGTTCCCGCGACGACGTGTCGCACATGCGGCAACCACGGCGTTCTCGACTGCAGCAAGCACAAGAAGGGCTGGCTCGAGATCGAGCGTGCGGTTGCTTTTTGCAGCGTCGCCGAGTCGTGCAAGAGCTGTCTTGGTGCGCTCTGCTTGGACTGCAAGCAGTGCACGAACGAGAGCGCCGAGGGCGAGATGCAGAAGCGAGTTCAGTTGGTCAAGTCATGGCGCGAGTCGCTGCGCACGACGATCGACGCGCACAGCAGGGGCGAGCCGCTGCTGCACGTGCAAACAGCGCACATCGATCTCGGCTTCGCCATTCCGAAGATTGCCGTCGACAAGGACAAGCTCGACTCGCACGAGGGCATGCATCTCTACGGCGACCGCATCGAGGCGCTTCGCGCGCTCTACCTGCAGACTCTGGAACTCGACGAGAAGGACTTCTCGACGCGCTTGCGCATCTACATGTGCCGGGACTCCAAGCAGGCCAACGAACTCGGCCCACGCGTAACGGGGCTTGGTGGCAACTTCGCCGTCGGCACCAAGTTGATGGGCATCGACGCCGTGTACTGCATGTGGCAAGAGCCGCGCGGCCTGCCCGACGACGAAGCCCTGCATCGCAACATCGTCCACAACGTCGTGCACCTGCTGACTTCGAACATGGATCCTGCTGGTTACTTCGGCAACCCTGCCAACGGCTGGGTCGACGAGGGCCTTGCCCACTGGTTTGAGGACAAGATTGGCGGCAAGTGCACCAACTACTGCTTCGAGGAGGTCCTCACCCAGCAAGGACAGACGTTCAAGGGCGGGCGTTGGCGACCGGCCGTTCGACAGATGCTCGACACCGGCGCGGTGCAGAGCCTCGCGGCGTTGGCGCAGAAGAACACGGATCAGCTGACCTATCCGGAGCACGCCCAGTCGTTCGCGATGGTCGACTACCTGATGGTCGTCTACGGCGGCAGGCAACTGCGCGATTTCGTGCGGGAGCTGAAGAGGAAGACGCCGATGCGCGATGCGATGCAAGCCGTCTACGGCACGACGCCACTGTCGTTCGATACGGAGTTTCAAGCATGGGTCAAAGCCAACTACTCGCCGCTCGACTCGCAGCGCTGACTGTCGTTGCGGTCCAGCTTCTGGCCCAGGGTCCGCTCTATCGCGAGCGCTGGGCTGACCTGCACCTTCTGCTGCTGCGCGAACGTGTGCTGGTCGAGTGCGGCGGTCGCGATGACGAGACCGTGAAGAAGGTCGCGTCGTTGCTCGTGGAGGGGAACGACTCGATCCCGTTCCGGCCGGCCAGCAAGGCTCTGGCGCACTTGCGCGGCGTTGCCTGTGACGAGGCGTTCCTCGTGCGCTCGACGATTGGTGCATTCGTGCTGCCCGAGGTGGTGGACCCCGAGGGCCAGCAGCCGGCGTGTCACTCGCTCAACGTGACGGTCTTGCTGCCCTACTTGCTGCCGATGCCGGGGGGCGCGCGGTTCAACGTGCAGGTCTTTGATGGCGCCGGCGAACGCTGCTTCGACGAGGACTTCGGCGCCGGTGCGTCGATCGAGGACCTGTGCCTAGGGCAGGTACGTGCGACGGTACCGTGCGGGGAGTTCGCCGATGGGACCTATCGCGTCCGGCTGACGACGATCTTCGATGGCAAGGGTCCGCGCGAACACGACTTCGTGGTCGAGCACAGGTTCTTCGTACAGCGCGGCTACCAACGGCGGGCGGAGAGTGTGCAGCAGCGCTTCCCAGCGGTTGCCGCCGCGCTGGCACCGCTGCCGTATGCGCTGCTGCGCGGCTTGGTCCAGGAGATGAATCGTGCCTACGCCGGCGAGGCCTTCGATGGCAGCAGCGACGCAGTTGCGGACCTGCAACGCGCCGAGGCCGCAGTCAGTAACGTGGCGGCGGACAAGTTCGTGATTGCCGGTTTCACGGATCTGCTGCCGGCGGCGTTGCCCGCTGGGCGCGGCGAAGTGCTCCCCGCGGTGCTGCGTTGGCCTGATGGGGATCAGCAGCCGAAGGACCGCCGCCCGCTGGTTGTCGTGCTCTCGGCGATGCCGGCTTTTGATCCGGATGGCCGCCGCCCAAGTTGGCCCGAAGTGCGTTCTGGGCGGTGGGCCCATCGTCGCGTCGGCGACTTCGGTCTCGGCACGCAGTTCCCCTTCGCGTGGCTGCAGTCGCCGGGCGGGACCGTGGAGTATTCGAAGTCGCTGCCGATCGCGATTGCCGCGTTGCATGAACTTCTGCCCACGGACGGCACCACGATTCTCGTGGCCGAACTCGAGGCTGCCGTGGCGATCTGCTACGCGCCCGATGTCCTGAAGCTCGCCCGGGGTCTGGTGCTGGTTGGCGCCGGAGCAATGACGCAGAAGCAGCTGGAAGCGATGGCCGACGTGCCGATGCTCGGCATTCCGCTGACCGGCCACGCGAGTGCCGGTGGACTCGCGTTCACGGCAGAAGTCGCGGAGCAGATTCGCCGGGCTGGGGGCAAGAGCGGCTATCAGCTGGCGACGCCGCGACCGCGGCCGTGGATCGGCGGTGCGCAGTGTGCGCGCGGCGAGATCGCGCAGTTCGTTCGTGCTGTCACGGCGGCGAAGTGAGGTTCGCCATCCCGAGCTACTTCAGAGGCCGATCTGTGCTTCCACGGCGCGAACTAGCTCGGCTGGGCGCAGGGGCTTCTCGAGCCAGCACCCCGGTTCGAGCAGTTCATGGCCTGACTTGAGCATGCGCACGGAGGCTCCGCTAACGACGATGACGGGGATCGAGCGGTGCTCACTCTCGCGCAGGCGTCGCAGCACTTCGATACCAGGGACGGTCGGTAGACCCAGGTCGAGAACGACGATGTCGGGGGCGTGATCGCGCAAGGCGTGCAATGCCCGGATCCCGTCGCTGGTGACGCGTACCTCGTGCCCGGCGCGCTGCAGTGCGCGAGCGAAGACCTCGGCGGTGACCGGTTCGTCTTCGACCAAGAGGATGCGCGCGGTCGCTGCGAGTCGCGACGGGATTACCTGGGTCTGCGACTTCGGACGGACGGCAGTTTGGAGTGGCGAATGGGGCATGGAATCCTCCTGCGGATCTACTCATGGTGTCGGCGAATCCACCACCGCACCTGAATGAGACTCCCGCGGGAGTCCGCTCTGAGGCTGGCCTGTTCCGCACGGCATTAACCGAGGAACCGTGGACTGTGCTTGGAAAGTGATCGAAACGGCGGTTGCGGACCGAGAGCGACCGAGAGCCTCGAATCCGTGTGGTTGAGCCCCACATCGAATCGCCAAGCGCTTTCGTGGGTCAGAGAGCGGCCGCTTCGCCTCGTCAGGTTGCGGCGTCAGGCAGGCACAACGCAAACGTCTGTTCGGCGAGGAACCGCCGGAGTGCCACGAACCTCACGACCCGCAGGCCGGCGGCGCGCGCCTCGCGTTGAAACTCCGCTCGCGTGATCGAGCTGCGACCGCTTCGTGCCTTGCCCAAGGCACGGCGCACGGCGCGACGGAGACTCTGCAGGCTGCGGCGGTCGAAAAATGTGACGAGCACAGGCCCGCGACTTACCCGGCACAGTTCGCGCAGTACCGCCACGCGCTCGGCTGCGGCGGGCAAGTGTTGCAAGAGTCGACAGCAGAGTGTTCCAGCGAAGGTGTCGTCTCGAAACGGCAGGGCCGTGGCGCACGCGCACGCACGCTGCTCGCGGCCGTCGATGGCGCGCAGCATCTCTGGGTTGCGATCGGCCTGGATGACCGGGGATGGCAGCTCCTGGCTCATTCGCCCGGCGCCGGAAGGGACGTCGAGCCACGGCCCGGGGGGCGGCACGACGTCGGCGAGCAACCGCCGCAACGCGCGGCGCTCGCGATCGTCGGTGCGCGGGCCGGAGCCGCTCTGAAACCGCTGATCGCGGTAGCGCAGGGCATATCCAGGCTCGCGCACGTACGGGGTCGGTTTCACGGCGCGGAGGATACCGCTTCAGCAGAGAGCCCGATGCTGCCGATCGTTGGCGAGGAGGCACCCAGTGCAGGAACCAAAGGACACGCTCGCGCAGAATCTTCGCCGCGAAGAGCGCCTTCCGCTCGATGGCGACGTGACCATCACGATCTCCGCGCAGGATATCGTCGGGCCGGGGCGCAACGTGTCGGCGCAGGGGGTGTACTTCACGACGGCTGGCGCAGTGCGAGTAAACGTCCAGGTGCCGGGCAACCCCGTGGCGATGGCAGGAGAACTGGTCCGCGTCGAGTCCATGGGCGACGGCAGACTGGGCATCGCGGTCCGCTTCGTGGCAGTCGAGCCGAGCAAGCCCTAACCGTTCCGTTGTAGAACGTAGCCCGCTGGCGTTCGTGATCGGGGCCGATCCAGGTGTCGTGCGAACTGGACCGAGTCCCAGGGTTCGATGTCGTTGGCAGACGCCGATGTCGCCCCGTCGGCCGGGGGGCGAATACTGCATCGTGCTGCAACCGGCGGCTTACTGCGGTCCGGACGACGTTGCGTCCGCCCCTTCTGCCGAGTCGCGCAGTCCGCTAGCCTTTCGCTCATGAGCCTGCGCGATCAGTTCAAGAAGGCCAATCTGCTATCGGACAAGGATGCTCGTCGCCTCGCGCATGAGGCTCGGATCGAGCGCACCGAGAAAGGGAGTGAGCAACTGCAGCGGGAGGAACAGGAGAAGCAGCGGGAGTTGGTACGAATCCAGGCTCAGGACCGCGCCCGCGTGCAGCAAGAACAGAAGGAGCTCGATCAGGCTCGCGCGCAACGGGAAGAAGAGTCCGCGGTCGACGCCATTCTGAGCCATCAGGCATGGAAGCCAGGTCCTGGTGCTCTGCGCTACTACTTCGAAGTCGAGGACGGTTCGCTGCCGTGGCTCGAGGTCTCGCCGCGCGAGGCTCAGGAACTGCGAGCGGGTCAGTTGTGCGTCGTGACGCCCAGCAGCGTCGCCGCCCACGACTACCGATTGCTTGGGCTCGAACTGGCGCGTCGAGTCGCGCGCGTGCGCCGGAGCGCGATCGTCCTCGCACCGCGCGGTGTGCTGAACTGAGCGGCCGTCAGCGTCGTGCGTGCGGCAGGAGCTCTCCGTCCCGGCACTCTGCGGGTCGCCATCGTGCCGAGCATGCTGCGCGAGTTTCGGACTAGGTCGGGCGCGATCCTCGGCGCAGCGTCCGGTTCGATTCGCTGTGCGCCAGCCCTAAAGCGGGAGGGGCTCAGCTCTTCTTGCCCATCTTGCAGCCGGACGGAGCGTCCGGCGTGCCACACGAAGGGGCGCAACCGCCTCCATCGCCTTTGGTCTCAGTGCTGGTCTGGCCGCTGTTCTTGTAGTCCGTTTGGTAGAAGCCCGATCCCTTGAAGATCACGCCGGCACCGGCGCCAATAAGACGGTCGAGCTTCATCTTCTTGCATGCGGGGCACTTCTTGAGCGGCGCTGCAGACATCGCCTGCATCTCCTCGAAACGGTGTCCGCAGGCGGAGCAGAGGAAGTCGTAGGTGGGCATGGTGGGTGTATCGGGTAGTTCGTCTACTGGGCTTCGCTGGGTTTGCCGGAAACGACGACTTTGGCGTGCCGCAGAACGCGATCCGTCAGCAAGTAGCCTGGCATCAAGACCCGCAACACGCGACCGGGGTCGACGCCGGCCTGGTTCTCCACAATGACGGCTTCGTGGCGCGCCGGATCGAATACCTGGTCCTTGGCGTCAATCTCCTGAAGGCCGTGCCGTTCTAGCGCGGAACGCAGCAGCACCTGGACCATGCGAACTCCCTGCACGAGGGCTGCGGGGTCCTTCGAGGCCGTTTGTCCATCCCATGCCTGGAGTGCAAGTTGGAAGTTGTCGAGCACGGGCAGTAGTTCCTGCGTCATGCCCTCGAGGATGCGGCGGCGCATGTCGTCGGCTTCCTTCTGCTGACGTCGGCGCATGTTCGCTGCGTCGGCCAGGGTGCGGCGCAACTGCTCCTCGAGTTGATCGCGCTCGCCTCGCAGCGTCTGCAGCTCTGCTGCGGAACCCTCGGTGGCCTCGCCTTTGGGCTCGGTGCCGTTCGGAGTCTGCGAGCCGGTCTTGGGCTCGCTGCGCGAATCATCCGCGTTGTGTCCTGAGTGTTCGTTCACGAGAAGATGTCCTTCACCTTTTCGAAGATCGTCTTCTTGGCGCCCTTCTTGGCCCGCTTGCCGTCCTCGAGTTCATCGAAACGCCGCAGCAGTTCTTCTTGCTCGACGGAGAGTTGCTTTGGCACGTCGATCTGTACTTGCACGATCAGGTGGCCCTTGCCGTAGCCGTCGGGTCGAGGCAGGCCGTGGTTGCGCACGCGCAACTTCTCGCCCGGTTGCGTGCCCGCCGGGATGTCGAGGCGAACGGTGTCGCTGGTAATGGTGGGGATGTCTATGGCTTCGCCTAGGACCGCTTGGCGGAAACTGATGCGGGTCTGCATGAGGAGGTCGTCACCGGAACGCAAGAACACCGGGTGCTCCTTCACATGGATGACGACGACCAGATCTCCAGGCGGTCCGCCGCCGGCGCCTGGTTCGCCTTGGCCTTGGATGCGTTCGGCGTGGCCGTCCTCGATTCCCGGTGGAATCGAGATGGTGATGGGCACCTGCTTTGGCACAAAGCCGCGACCGCGGCACTTGGTGCAAGGTGTGGTGATCATCTCGCCCTGACCTTGGCAGGTCGGGCAGGTCTGACGGAGCTGGAAAAAGCCCTGATTGCGAAGGACTTCACCGCGACCGCCACAGGTTTCGCAGCGCGTGCGACCGGTGCCAGGCTTCTGGCCATTGCCGGTGCAGGTCTCGCAGGTGTCCGGACGCTTGATCTCGAAGGTCTTCTTGACGCCGGTCGCAACTTCGGCGAGTTCGACTTCGAGGTCGATCTTGAGGCTGCTGCCGCGGCGGCCGCGGCCTCGGGCTCGGCTGCCAGCGAAGAACTGCTCGAAGAAGCCCGAGCCGGCGCCGCCGCCACCGCCAAACATCTCGCCGAATGCGGCGAAGATGTCCTCAGCTGACGTGGAACCTTGGCCACCGCCCTGTGGGCCGTCGACACCGGCGTGACCAAACTGATCGTAGCGCGGGCGCTTCTGGGCGTCGGACAGGACGGAGTATGCCTCGGCAGCGTCCTTGAACCGCTGCTCCGCCTCCGCATTGCCCGGATTGCGGTCCGGGTGGTTGTCGAGCGCGATCTTGCGGTACGCCTTCTTGATCGCGTCTTCGGACGCGTCGCGAGCGACGCCGAGGATCTCGTAGTAGTCGCGCTTCTGGGCCATGGTCTAGCGGTGCCGCATGGGACCGCGCGCCAAGCCTACAGTGGCGCGCAGTCCTTCGCCGGCGGTGTCGCGGTCGTCGAGGTCAGCGAACGCTGCCCTCGATGGCCTTCTGGTCCTCCTTGATGGAGGTGATCATGGTGTTGGTCGTCAGCATCAGGCCGCTGATGCTTGCTGCGTTCTGCAGCGCGCAACGCACGACCTTTGCCGGATCGATGATCCCGGCTTTCAGCATGTCGACCCACGTGCCTGACAGTGCGTCGTAGCCCTCGTTGCCCTTCTTGGCCAACGCCTCGTCGACGATCACCGCGCCGTCCTCACCCGCGTTCTCGGCGATCTGGTGGGTGGGGGCTTGGCAGGCGCGACGGACGATGTCGACCCCGAACTGGCGGTCACCACCGAGCTTCAGCGTGTCGAGCGCCTTGCTGGCCCGCAGCAACGCAATGCCGCCGCCTGGGACGATGCCCTCTTCGACGGCTGCGCGCGTGGCGTTCAGCGCGTCTTCGATGCGCTGCTTCTTCTGCTTCATGTCCGCTTCGGTCATGGCACCCGAGCGGATGATGGCGACGCCACCGGTCAACTTGGCGAGGCGCTCCTGCAGCTTCTCGCGGTCGTAGTCCGACGTGGTCTTCTCGATCTGCGAACGGATGCTGTCGGCGCGTGCATCGACGGCGGCCTTCTTGCCGGCTCCGCCAACGATCGTCGTAGCGTCCTTGGTCACGCGGATCTTCTGCGAGCTGCCGAGCTGCTCCAGCTTGACGTTCTCGAGCTTGATGCCGAGGTCTTCGCTGATGCACTCGCCGCCGCACATCGTCGCGATGTCTTGCAGCATGGCCTTGCGGCGATCGCCGAAGCCAGGTGCCTTGACCGCGCAGATGTTGAGCACGCCCTTCAGTCGGTTGACGACCAGGGTGGCGAGGGCTTCGGACTCGATGTCCTCGGCGATGATCAGCAACGGCTTGCCGGCGCGCGAAACCTGTTCGAGCAGCGGGATCAGCTCGCGCACGGAAGAGATCTTCTTCTCGTGCACCAAGATCCGTGCGTCTTCGAACAACGTCTCCATCGTCTTCGGGTCGGTGATGAAGTAGGGCGAGATATAGCCCTTGTCGAACTGCATGCCGCCGGTGTGCTCGAGCTCGGTCTCGAAGGTCTTGCCTTCTTCGACCGTCACGACACCTTCCTGGCCGACCTTCAACATCGCGTCGGCGAGCAGATTGCCGATCTCCTTGTCGTTGTTGGCGGAGATGGCGCCGACGTTGGCAATTTCTTCGCGGTTCTTGGCGTTGATCTTCTTCGCCATCTTGGCGATCTCGGCGACGACGACTTCGACTGCCGAGTCGATCCCCGAACGCAGCATGTTTGGATCGACGCCGGAGGTCAGATACCGCTGGCCCTGCGTCAGGATGGCTTCGGCAAGCACCGTGGCCGTCGTCGTGCCGTCACCGGCCACGTCGTTGGTCTTGCTCGCGACTTCGCGAACGAGCTTGGCGCCCATGTTCTCGAACGGGTCTTCCAGTTCGATTTCCTTGGCCACCGTCACACCGTCTTTGGTGACCTGCGGGGCGCCGAAGGACTTCTCGATGATGACGTTCTTGCCGGCCGGCCCGAGGGTGACCTTGACGGCCCTGGCGAGCTTCTGAACGCCTTCGACGGCCTTGCGCCGCGCAACTTCGTCGTACGTGATCTGCTTACCCATGCTCATTCCTCCCAGCGAGCGAGGATCTCGCTCTCACGCAGGATCTTGTAGTCATCGCCGCCGACCTTGACGTCGCTGCCGGCGTACTTGCCGAAGAGGACCACGTCGCCCTTCTTGACATCGGGCTTGGCGCGCTTGCCGTCCTTTTGCAGCTTGCCGTCGCCGACTGCTGTCACCTTGCCGCGCTGGGGCTTTTCCTTCGCCGTGTCGGGCAGCAGGATGCCGCCAGAACTCACTTCTTCGGCGTCGAGTACTTTCAGCACGACGCGATCATCCAGGGGTCGCAGGGTTGCCATCGTCATGTCTCCTTGTCGTTGATTCGGGGTTGCGGCGCTCACATGTGCCCGTGGGCGCCGTCGTGGTCCTTGTCGTCGTCCTTCTTCTTCAGCTCCGTGATCAGGCAGTCCGTGGTGAGCAGCATGGAAGCCACCGACACCGCGTTCTGGAGCGCCGAGCGCGTGACTTTGGCAGGATCGACGATGCCAAACTCGAACATGTCGCCGTACTCGTTGGTCAGCGCGTTGAAGCCGAAGTTCGGGCCCTTGCCGGCCATCACCTTGCGGGCGACGACCGCGCCGTCGAGACCGCCGTTCTGCGCGATCGTGCGCGCTGGCTGTTCGCAGACCGAGCGCATCAGTTCGACGCCGAATTGCTGATCACCCGGCAACTCAAGACCGTCGAGAACCTTCTTGGCCTTCAGCAGGGCCGTGCCGCCACCGGGCAGCACGCCTTCTTGAATCGCCGCGCGCGTCGCGTGCAGTGCGTCCTCGAAGAGTGCCTTGCGTTCCTTCATTTCGGTCTCGGTATGAGCGCCGACGCGGATCTCAGCGATGCCGCCGGTCAGCTTGGCCAAGCGCTCCTGGAGCTTCTCGCGGTCGTAGTCCGACGTGGTGGCGTCGATCTCGCGCTTGATCTGCTCGCAGCGCGCCTTGACGTCCGCAGCCTTGCCCTTGCCCTTGACGATCGTGGTGTTGTCACCGTCGATCAGGATGCGCTCGGCGTGACCAAGTTGGCGCACCTGCACCTTTTCGAGGTCCATGCCGAGGTCCTTGAAGATCGCCTCGCCGCCACAGAGGATCGCGATGTCCTGCAGCATGGCCTTGCGGCGGTCGCCGTAGCCAGGAGCCTTGACGGCGCAGACCTTGAGGATGCCGCGCAGCTTGTTGACGACCAGCGTCGCCAGGGCTTCGCCTTCGATGTCCTCGGCGATGATCAGCAGCGGCTTGGTGCTGTCCTTCAGCTTCTCCAGAAGGGGGAGCAGCGGCCGGACGCTCGAGAGCTTGTCCTCGTGCACGAGCACGAGGCAGTCGCGCAGGTCCGCCGTCATGCTGTCCGGGTCCGTCACGAAGTGCGGCGACAGGAAGCCGCGGTCGAACTGCATGCCGGTCACGTTCTTGATCTCGGTCTCGAGGCCCTTGCCTTCTTCGACCGTGATGACGCCGTCTTGGCCCACTGCCTTCATTGCGTCCGACAGGCACTTGCCGATGTCGGTGTCGTTGTTGCCGGAGATCGTCGCGACTTGGGCGATCGCCTTGTAGTCGGTCGCTGGGACCGGCTTGGCCATCTTCTTCAACTGTTCGACCACCTTGTCGCTGGCAATCTTGATGCCCTTGATCAGCTCGGCGTGGTTGGCGCCGGCGATCAGGTAGCGCATGCCGCTCTCGGCGATGGCGTGAGCCAGCAGCGTCGCGGTCGTCGTGCCATCACCGGCATTGTCGGACGTCTTGCTGGCAGCTTCCTTGACCAGCTTGGCGCCCATGTTCTCGTACGGGTCGTCGAGATCGATCTCTTCGGCGACGGTCACACCGTCCTTCGTGATCGTCGGGCCGCCCCAGCCCTTATCGAGCACGGCGTTGCGGCCGCGGGGGCCCAGAGTGGAGACGACTGCCTTGGCAAGCTTGGCGGCACCGCGCAGCACTGCGTCGCGGGCATCGTTTTCGAATACGAGTTGTTTGACCATCACGTCCTCGACGGAGAATCTCGAAGGGGTTGCGGGTTCCGCACGGGCACACGTCGGTTGGTCCGGGGTGGACCGCTTTTGAGCATGCAGACGATGGGTGTCAGAGCCGAGGAATCAAAACCTCGGGGTTTGGCACCACCGGCCGCGTCCGGCGTGGGGTCGGCGCGAAAGCAAAGCCGGTGCCGCCGCAGAAGCGACCTTCGCAGACTGCATCCTGTTTCCGTATCTCGTTGGCTGCGATCTAGTTGAAACTGCTAGTAGTGTTCGAACTGGAATTGCGACGCGGACAGCCGCGCGTCAAACTGGCAGAGGTGGAGGCAACGGTGCGTTGCCATGGTGTCAATCTGGCATGAAGACCCTCCCGCTCCGATTCACTCTTGCCGCAGTTGCGGCCATCCTCGTCTCCTCGGCCGTGGCGCAGCGTCCGCTCTGTGAAGTGCTGATGCGCGACGGCCGCATGCTTCCAGCCGATGGCCTCGTGCGTGGTGCTGGCGACGTCCTGCAACTTGTGCGAGCAACTGGCAGCGAGACCGTGAGCTTCCAGGCCGTGCTCGCCGTGCTCGGGACTCGGGTGCAGGATTCGGCGCTGCCAGCCGCGCATCTCGCGAAAGGCGATGTGGTGCGAGGTCTGCTCGTGGGTGGCGATGTTGCCGGCGACACGCTCCTGCTGCAGTCGGCCGTTCTTGGGCGGCTCAACGTGGCGGTCGAACGGCTCGAGTGCCTCGTGCTACGACCCGAGGCCGCCCGCGCGCGCGATCTGGTAATGCCTGAGGCTGCGACCGAGGCGCTCTTCTTGCCCGCCTCGCTCGGCTTTGACCGACAAACGGGGACGCTGCACCAGTTTGGCGAGGCGGGCATCCGCTTCCAGCCCGAGGTCGACAAAGCCCCGCGGTGGTTTGCCCCGCGAGAACTGATCGGCCTGCGTCTGAGTGGCGCCTTGCCGCCGGACCAACCGGCCGTCGCGGAGTTGTGCACGCGAGCCGCCGACCGCATCGGTCTCACCGGGTTCGTGTTCGAGGGGGCCACGATCCGCTGCCGACTCGAGGGCGATGTCGAAGTGACGGTGTCGCTCGCGGACCTGGGGTGCCTCCTGCGCCTGGACACCGGTGTGGTGATGGTCTCGGGCCTCGAACCAGTGCGCGTCGTCGAAGCCGCGTTCGACGGCGATGCGCTCATGTCGTGGCAGCGCGACCTTGCGGTCTCGGGCTCCATGCTCGCCGCGAGTGGTCGTTGCTACGCCCGCGGACTCGGGGTGCACAGTCGCAGCCGACTCCAGTTCGTAGTGCCCCCCGGTGTCGATTCGTTTCACACTCGGGTCGCGTTCGATGACTCGGCGCTGCAGTTGCCGGTGCGAGGCAGGGTGGCGATCGCTGTGCGTATCGAAGGTGTTGGCAAGCCGACCGAGTTCGAGCTCGCGGCTGGCGGTGCGGTCCAGACCGTGGGGCCCCTCGAGGTGCAACCGGGACAGGTGCTATCTCTGGAAGTGGAGTTTGGTGCGGGGCGCGATGTTGGCGACCGAGTCGATTGGCTCTTGCCGGTGTTCCTGCCGACCGCGGCGGCGAAGTAGGCTCCGCGCTGTGTTGTTCTGGTTTGTGTTGGCACTCGGGCTCGGCTGCGCCCTGTCGGTGTTCGTGCGCACGGGCGCGCCGCTCCCGCGCAGCAGCGGCGTGCTAGTGATGCTGGCGGTTGCCGTAGCCGCGTTCGTACCGCCGCGCTCGCAATCGGTGGTGGTCCCGGCCGAGGTGGCGATTGGGTGCAGTGTCGATCCCGCCACCGGCGGTGTGGCGGCACTCGCGTCGCTGCAGGCTGCGAAGGGCGAACCCCCGCCGCACGTCGTCGTGGTTGGCGGTGGCTCGACGCTGTCGGCGTCGTTGGCACTGGCGGCGATGCGCGCTGGTCCGCGGCGCGACGATGTGATCGCGGTCTGGAACGGCCCGCTCGCCGACACGGTCTCGACGTCGGCCCCCGCTGCCGGCCACGGCTACACCACGACGCCGCCGTTGCCGTTCGCGCCCGAGGCACTCTCCGTGCAGGCCGTCACCGCGCCGCGCGCACAACGCCCACTGCGCCTCGTCGCCAGCGTCGAAGGGGCACCCTCAGCGTTGACGGGCCGCCTCGTTGCCGATGGCGGCGCCTGGCACCAAGAGCAGCGGGTCGTGCTGCCGGTCGCTCAGTCCGCCACGCTGGACCTCTTGCCGGTAGCCGCCGGGTCGATCGCCGTGCAGTTCGAGTGTGACGTGCCGCCGCATCGCTTCGTGCGCACCGGTTCGTTGGCCGTGCGCGCCGCCGAGAGTGTGCTGGTCCTCGAGCCCTCGGGAACGGTTGCCAATGCCCTCGCCGCGCAGGGCATTGCCGTGCGCAGTGCCGCGTCCCTGCCGACAGAGCTCGTCGACTTCGACGCCGTGGTCGTTGGCCTGCCGCTGACCGTGGAGGCACAAAGGCTGCTCGTCGGCGCGGTCGAGGATGGCCTGGGCCTGTTCGTTCTGGGCCCCGGGTTGCAGCAGGACGGCGAACCGATGCGTTCGCTCTTGCCCATCACGGTGTTGCCGCGGACTGGCGACGGCACCGCCCCTGGCAACGGCGGCGGCGACCTACCCGAGGTCCCGCCGCCAGAGCCGCAACAGGCGCCTTCCGGGGTGCACGCGGACGAGCCGCAGATCGCGCCGGACGGGCCGGTCGAGGTGGACAAGCACACGATCGCGATGGTCTTCGTCATCGATCGCTCCGGCAGTATGGGAATGCGGGTGCTCGGCGGCGGCACCAAGATGAGCTATGCGAAGACCAGCGCGCGCCAGACGGCGCTCGCGCTGGCCGAAGGCGACGAAGTGGGGCTGATCACGTTTGGTGACGACGATCAGGCGCGCGTCGAGTTGCCGCTCTGCAGCGCCGTCGATCGCGTTCGGGTCGAGCAAGGCATCGCGCGACTGGCGCACTCCAACGAGCGCACGTATCTCGACAACGGACTCGTTCGTGCTCGCGAACTCTTGCTGCAGAGCAAGTGCGCTGTGCGCCACGTCGTCGTCTTGACCGACGGCGAGGTGTGGGACCAAGAACTGGTATTGCGCAAGCGCTCCAACACGATGCGCAACGACGGGATGAGCGTCAGCATCGTGTCGATCATCGACGACGGGACGCTGGCCACCTTCCAGGGCATGGCCGAGCGCATCGCCAAGGACGGCGGTGGCTTGTTCTTGCCAGTGCGCGATCCAAGAGTCGTGCCGCAGTTGGTCAGCGCCGAGGTTGTGCGGGCGCTCGATCGCGTTGGCCGCAAACCGAACGGCGCTGGAGCTCCCAATCCGGCGAACCCGCAACCGGAACCACGGAAGCCCGAACCGAAGCCGCCAAAGCCCACACCACCAGAGCCCACACCACCAGAGCCTGCCGCTGCTGCCGACTCGAGCGATCGCGACCAGGGCCTTGAACTCCTCGCCGTCGCGAACTCGCCGCTGCTGGAGCCCGCACTCTCGACTTGGCCCAGATTGCGCGCGGCGGTGCCGACGACTGGGACGAGGACTGCGCACGTGTTGCTGGTCGCCGGCCCCTTGGGCTCGCCGGTTCTCGCCTACGGCAACCGCGGGCTCGGCCGGATCGGCGTCTTTGCCGCCGATCTCGCCGGCGACGACGCCAAGGAGTTGCGCGCCGAGGAGTCGTTCTCCGCCCGCATCGCTCAGTGGGTCACTGCCGCGCTGCGTTCGTTGCCCGAAGTAGAGAGCGAAGTGCTGCGCACCGCCGCAGTCGAACCCGTGGCGCCGCTGCCGCGCGAGGTCGCATTGTTGACGGCGATGACCGGCGAGGCACCGCGGTCGATCGACCAACTCGAACTGCCACCGCCGTCGGCCGGCGTCGCCTACCGATCCCAGGTGCCAGTGTGGGCGCTTTCTGTGGCGTTCCTGCTCGCCGGTCTGGCGCTGATCGAGTGGTGGTCCTCGCGTCGCTCGGTATGAGTGAAGGCCGTGCTGACCGCCCGATCACGGGATGAGGGACAGAGCGACCTCGCTGCCCGACGCGACCGCAATGGCCGCGGTGCGCAGCTTGCCGTCTGGCGTGCGCCAGAGCACGGCGTAGTTGCCCGGCGGCAACGCGGCCGTAGTCGCGTCGAGCCACTGTGGTTCGACCAAGATGTCGGTGTCTTGGCGCTGCAGCCGAAAATCGAGCTTGCGCGACTGCGGCGACGGCGTCCCCTCGACGTCGGACAATCGCACGGAGCCGGGCTTTGGCAACTCGACGGCCCCAAGGTCCCACAGTCCGCGGCCATCGAGGTGGATCGGGCCGAGCGTGACCCAGCCGAGTCCTTCGGCCCCGAGTTCGAGCCGGTAGGGGCCCGCCATCAGGCCTTCGAGTCGGAAGCCACCGGCGATCGGAGAACTCTCGAGATGGGTGCCGCGACCGGTGTCGATCTGTAGTAGTCGAACGCAGATGCGCGCCGCTTCGCATCCGGCCGGCAACTTCGCTTCGACGCGGAGGCGCGATCGTTGCGGTGGATCTGCCGACAGGCGCAGGCTCACGCCCTCGGCATCGGGCAACACGCTGTCCGAGAGCAACACCGGCAAGCGCAGATCGGCGTCCTTGGGCCAAAGCAAACAGCGGCCTGAGCGCGGCAGTTGCGCCAGCGCAAACGAGCCGTCGCTTGCCGTCACGCCCAGTCCGGTGCCATCCTCGACGTCGCTCGAGAACTCGACGCGCGCGCCTGCAAGCGGGGCCCCGGTTTCATCGAGCGCGAAGCCATGAACGAACCCACGTAGGTGCAAGGTGAAGTCCTGCTGCACGACCCCCGATGGAACTGCGGCGACGAGAGCTTCATCGCGACCACGACCACCGCCCGCAGCGACCAGGGTACACGCGCCCGAAGCTGGCAGCCCGATGCGGTAGCGCCCCTCGGCATCGGTTTCGGCGCGATTGCGAACGACGCCATCGGCCGCGCGCCAGGCAACCAGAACACCCGGCTGTGGCGCGCCATTCTCAGCCCGCACGGTTCCGGTAACCGAGCCCATGCGGGCGGCGCCGACTTCGCGCGACAGTGCGGCTTCGAGGTCGTCCGTCCGATGGCGTTCCCTTCGCGGCGGCTTCGTCTTGGCGTCGGCCTCGGGTGGGCCGGATCCATCGATCCCGCGGGTCCTCGGCTGCAAGTCCGCGAACAGCCGATGGTAGCCCAGCCCCGCGCGCATCGGTACTGCGGATCCGAACGGCGT
>CAMBXM010000007.1 GCA_945871815.1 Singulisphaera sp. GP187 | reverse complement strand
GGTACTGCCACCGTCATGCGACCGAAGGGCGCGGCTCATCACACCGCCGGTGACGAGGGCTACCTCGTCACCGATCGCCCGCAAGCACGCGCAACTGGCGGCGAACATCGCTTCCCCAGCCACGGCTGTTGGCAAGGTCACGCGCGGTTGCCAGTTCTGGCCACCATCATCACTGACGAACAGCTGGAAGACGCCGTCGATGGGATCCCCGACCAGGTACGCGCGCGTGCCGCCGTAGTGGCTGCCTTCCGCTGGCGCCGCAAATGCAATCGCGTCGAAGAACGCGCCCGGCCTTGGGTCCTCGAAGACGATTGTCCACGACGTGCCACCGTCGTCCGTGCGATAGACCCGCGCCGGCGTTCCCGCGGTCGCCACCAGCGCGTGACGAGCATCCGTCGCCGCGATCGAGCGGAAATCGAGGTCCTGCGCCCCGGCGGGCCCGACCGACGACCAACTCTTGCCCGCATCCATGCTGCGAAGCACCGTGCCTCCTGTACCGCTGGCCCAGAGAACCTGCGACGCGACGGCGGACAGACCGCGGAGACTGCAGCCAGGTCGCACCTGCACCACGCTCCACTGCGGCACCCGTATCGTGGGGTCGGAACCGACGGTGCACGCAACGACTGCAACGGCGAAGAGCACGATGGCGGACAGACGCATGCGCATGGGGTACACGTTGCCTGCCCGGCAACAAGCGCGGTCTCGCGAAACGGAGGCAGGCTCATTCCCTGCTGCCCATCCTGCAGACAACACGCTAGGCTCGTGGGCCGCATGCTGCGTGCTCTACTCGCAATTGCGGTCGTCGCCTCGTCGCTCCGCGCGCAAGTCGGTCCGGAGCCCACGCTGTGGTCGATGCAACCGCTGCCGTCCTGTTCGGCTCCGATCGAGTCACCGCGCATCGACCAACTCGTCGACGAACGACTGCAGCCACTGGGGCTCTCGCGCGCACCGAAGGCGGATCGTCGCACCTTGCTGCGCCGAGCGGCCCTGATGCTGACTGGTCTGCCGCCGTCGCCGCAGCAAGTCGCCGACTTCATCGCCGACCCGGACGCCGATGCCTTCGCCAACTGCATCGACCGCTTGCTCGCCTCGCCCGAATGCGCCGAACATCTAGCGCGGCGCTGGCTCGACCTCGCGCGCTACAGCGACAGCAACGGTCTCGACGAGAACCTCGCCTTCGCCAACGCCTATCGCTACCGCGACTGGGTCGTTCGCGCAATGCAGGAAGACGTGCCCTACGACCGCTTTGGCACCCTGCAACTCGCCGGCGACTTGCTGCCCGAGACCGATCCATCGCCGCGCGCAGACCGCATCGTGCCACTCGGGTTCTTGGCCCTCGGCCCGCGCATGTTGGCCGAGCAAGACAAGGAGAAGCTCGTACTCGACACCGTCGATGAACAGGTCGATCTGGTCGGGCGGACGTTTCTCGGGCTCACGCTCGGCTGTGCCCGCTGCCACGACCACAAGTTCGATCCAGTTCCGACTCGCGATTACTACGCGCTTGCCGGCATCTTCAAGAGCAGCAAGTCGTTCGCCGAACTGGGCCATGTCAGTCAGTGGCTGGAGCAACCACTGGCCTCCAACGCGGACCTCGCGGTGCGCGAAGCGGCGATCAGCGCACGGACAGCTGCCGCCAATGCGCTTCTGGAGTTCGACAAGGGTGTGGCGAGTAGCCTGCCTTCCGGGCTCGCGCCGCGGATCGGCGACTACCTGATCGCCGGCTATGCCGAATCCGCCCGCAGTCTGGTTCGCGAGGCGGAGAGTGCCGACGCGACCAACCTAGTGCGCGACGATTCGCACTGGGGCGCCCCGGGCTGTGCAGTCCTGCACACAGCCTCGGGAGGTAGCCAGTTCGCCGACTACACCTTCGACACCAGCGCCCTCACGCACGGCCCCGGCGACTACCTGTTGGAACTGCGCTATGCCGCAGCCGAGTCGCGACCGCTGCGCGTCGAGGTCGACGGTGTCGCTGTGATCGCACGCTGCGCAACAGCGATGACAGGCGGCTGGCGACCTGAGCACCAGCGTTGGATCGAAGCCGGCAGGTTTCCGGTCACCACTGGAAGCCACACCCTGCGGCTTGTGGCACTTGGTGACAACGTGCCGCACCTCGACCGCTTGGTCCTGCGTCCGCTCCTCGCCGCGGCTCCGGCCATGGACCTTGCGGCGGCTGCCGTGCGCAACGCAGCATTCCTGGTTTCCGCCGCCGACGGTCCCATCGGTCGCGCCTTCGCAGCCGCTGCGGATTCGATGGAGGTCGTACAGGTTGCCACAGAATGGCAGCAGCGCTTGGCGAAGTTTGCCCAGGCAGACTTCGCACCGGTTGGTGAAGTCGAAACCGCGGATCAGCGCTTGCTACACGGCTTCGGCGGGCTGTTCGAACTCGATGACGCGCTGCGCTACCAACTGCTGCCCGCAGCGCGACGCCTAGTCCGCGAGCGTCTCGCCGACGCGCTGACGGCCGTGCAAGCCGCCGTCCCCGAGGAGCCTCCCCACGGGCTCTGCGTCACCGAGGGCGAAGTCGTCGACTTGCCCGTGCACCTTCGTGGCAGTCACCTGACGCTGGCTTCCGAAACCACGCCCCGCGGGTTCCTCTCGGCCATGGCTACGCAAATCGCGTCGCCGCCTATCGGCAGTGGCAGCGGCCGTCTCGCGCTCGCTCAGTGGATCTTCGATCCGAAGAACCCGCTGACCCCACGCGTCGCCGCCAATCGAACCTGGCAGTTCGCGTTCGGCGAGGGGCTCGCACGAAGTGAATCCAATTTCGGCATCCGCGGCGAGGAGCCGACGCACCCTGCACTCCTCGAGGCTCTCGCTGCCTCGTTGGTCGCGGATGGCTGGTCGATTCGTCGTCTGCTGCGCACGATCGTCCTGTCGGAGACCTGGCAGCAAGCAGCTCGCGGCGATGCCAACGCCGAAATCGTCGATGCCGACAACCGGCTGTATTGGCGGTGGTCGCGCCAGCGTCTACCGGCTGAGGCAGTTCGCGATTCGATCCTAGCTGTCGCCGGCACCTTGGATCGCAAACAAGGCGGCAGCTTGCTCGGCGTCGGCAACCGCGGCTACGTCACCAACGACCAGTCCGGCGACAGCGCGCGCTACGACGCACCGCGTCGCTCGCTCTACCTGCCGGTGATCCGCAACGCGATGTACGACCTGTTTACAGTGTTCGATTACGCAGACCCAAGCGTTCACCTGGAGCAGCGGCCACAGAGCACCGTTGCCCTGCAGGCGCTCCTGCTGATGAACAGTCCGTTCGCCATCGAACAGGCCAGCGCTCTGGCCACCGCGGCGTCCGCGGCCGCCACGGAGCCGGCGGAGCAGCTCGTCTGGCTCTGGCAACGCGCACTGCAGCGTCCGCCAACCGCGCGCGAGACTGCCGCCGCTGCCGACTGGCTGGCGCAGGACCTCGAGGACAAGGGGCTCGCATGCCTGTGCCAGGCCTTGTTCGCGACCAACGAGTTCGTCTTCGTCGACTGAGCCTGCCGCCATGCACCACGACGCCGATTGCATCACTCACAACGCAGCGCACGGTGCCACTCACAGTCGACGCGAGTGGCTGCGCTCCGCCGCGATGGGGCTGCCGATGCTGGCACTCGCGCACATGCTGCGGGCCACGCAATCCCCGCTCGCTCACGAGACGCCGACGCTGCAACCGCGCCGGCCTCACCTTGCCGCCCGTGCGAAGCGGGTGGTGTTCTTGTTCATGCATGGCGGCCCTTCGCAGGTCGACACCTTCGACTACAAGCCGTTGTTGCAGCGCGATCACGGCAAGCCCCTGCCGTTTGCCAAGCCGCGGGTCACCTTTGCCGAGACCGGCAACCTACTCGGCTCGCCGTTCCGCTTCGCGCAGCACGGTCAGTCCGGTGCGTGGATCAGCGAACTTTTTCCGCACCTAGCACGCTGCGCCGATCGCATCTGCTTCTTGAAGGGCCTGCACGGCAGCAATGATGCTCACGGCGGCGCCCTCCTCAAGATCCACACCGGCAGCGATACGCTGGTGAGGCCGTCGATGGGCAGTTGGGTAGTGCACGGGCTTGGCACCGAGAATCAGAACCTGCCCGGTTTCGTCACGATCTGCCCCACCCTCGGCCACGGCGGCGTGAACAACTGGTCGTCGGCGTTCTTGCCGGCGCTCTACCAAGGCACACCGCTCGGCAACGCCAGCGTGGACGCCAAGGAAGCGAGCGTGAAGTTCCTCCGTCGCGGCGACTTGTCACGCTCGGTCCAGCGCCAGCAACTGGATCTTCTGGCGCACTTCAACGAGGAACACGCGAGCACCAGAGAGGAAGATCCGGTACTGCGCTCGCGCATCGCCTCGTTCGAGTTGGCGTTTCGCATGCAGCTCGAAGCCAGCTCGGTGCTCGACGTGGATGCCGAGAGCCAAGCCACGAAGACGCTCTACGGACTTGATGAGGCCCGCACCCAGAACTTCGGGCGCCAGTGCCTGATGGCCCGGCGCATGCTCGAATCCGGCGTGCGCTTCGTTCAGTGCACCCACAGCTACAAGTGGGACCAACACAGCAACCTCGAGCCCGACCACCGCAAGAATGCCGGCGAGGTCGACCAACCGATCGCCGCCCTGCTGACCGATCTGGAGCGTCGCGGCATGCTCGAGGACACACTGGTCTGGTGGGGTGGCGAGTTTGGGCGCACTCCAACCAGCGAGGGTGGCAGCGGACGCGACCACAATCCCCACGGGTTCACGCACTTCCTAGCTGGCGGCGGCGTCAAGGCTGGCTTCTCCTACGGCGGCACGGATGACTACGGCTACTACGCGCAGGAGGATGCCATGCATGTGCACGACCTGCACGCGACCCTGCTGCACCTGCTCGGGCTGGACCACGAGCGACTGGTCTTCCGGCATTCGGGTCGCGACTTCCGCTTGACGGATGTTCACGGCAAGGTCGCCCAGGCGATTCTTGCCTGATGCCGATGCTTGGCCGGCACCGGTGCCAACGCAACGGACTGGTCAGCGCCGTCGCCGCTCCGCTTCCTCGAGTTCCCGCATCAGTTCGCTTAGGCCCAAGCGCTGCAGGAGCTGAGGAAGATCGCCGAGCCGGTCTTCGAGTCGTCCGAAGCCGCCACCCTCGCGCTGCGCGGCGATCAAGCTGGTCACCAGTTGCCGTGCAGTTGTCTTGGCGGCCTCCACGTCTCCGGCATCCAACTTGACGCGAACGATTCGCCGCATCGTCTGCATCTCTTCCGCCGCGAATCGCGGCTCCCTCGGCTTCCGGTCGGTACCAAGCGTGCGCTGCAACGCCAGCGCTTCTTCCAACGGTGCCAGACCAGCGCGCGGATCTCGTTGCGACTCGGCTTCGTGGACGCGACTCCCCCACAAACTGAGGGCGCGCGCGAGCAAGGCCTGAAACTCAGGATGCAGCGGTTGGTGCTCCACCAGCGTCCGCGCCTCGGACACCAATTGTTCGAGGACCGCAGGCGTCGGGCCGCCCGGACTGCGTGCCCGAGAAGGTGGCAACTGCGCCTCGCACAACTCAAATCGATAGGCGTCGTTCTTTGGTTGCTCGGCCACGAGCTGCTTCAGGATGGCGAGCGCTTCCTGCATCGAGGCACTCAAAAGGTTGGGCTCCGCGCGCCCCGCCATTCGCGCTTGCTCGATCAAACAGCGGGCGAGCAGAAACCGATACTCGGAGCTCTCTTGATCCTCGGCCAAGAGAGCCCGCAGGGTCAGAAGGGCCGCCTCGATGTGCCCGCGCGCCTGTTGCTGCAACTGGGCAAAGGACGGCTCGGCGAGCGGATCTCGCGGTGGAGCAAGCGAAGGCTCGGAGTCTCGGCGCCGTTCGCGAGCCGCATTGCGTCGCGCACGCGGTAATGCATCTGCGCCTCCCGCAGGACCACCGGCAAAGCCCCGCATCAGTTCACCGCGGCCTTCACGAAATCCCGGCACAGTTGCCAGCAGATAGTGCGCACGCGCGCCGAGCCAGCGCACCTTGGGCAAGGGATCGACCGCCCCCTTCTCCAGGATCTCTAGCGACTGTGAGTAGCACGAAGCCGCGACTCGGGGCTGCCCGCGACGGACTTGCACCTGCCCCAGCTCCTGCAACAGGGCTGCGAGTTCGTCCTTTTGTTCAGGGTCCCCGATCTCACGCAGCAGCGTCGCTGCTCGCTCGTAGGCCGCCACCGCCTCGTCGTGCGCGCCGAGGCGCTCCTGGATGGTGCCGACGCGGGCATAGCTGCGCGCCGTCTGATGGCGAAGAGTTGCGTTGTCGCGATTGCGCTCGGCGAACTTGTCGTAGAAGTCGAGCATGCGCTCGAGCAGCGCGAGCGCGTTGGTGTCGACCGGTGCTCGCAAGGCAGTGACGGTTGCACCATTCTCCTCCGCGTCTTCGAGGAGGGCATAGAGCGGGTCGGGGCCGACAATCGTATCGAACACGTCCTCGAAGACCTCCAACGTGTCCTCGAGGTTGGCTCGATCGCGTTCGCTGGCTTGTAGCGCAGCTTGCTGGCTCTGGATTGCGGCGCGTTCGCTGGCGGTCCGAAGGTTCAGCGCCTCCCTTGTGGTCCAGTACGCGCTCCAGCCAACAACGGCTGCCGTGACCGTTGCGACCACGGCGATGACGCCAGCCGAGGCGAGTGCCCGATTGCGGCGGCACCAGCCGCTGAGCAATTCCAGACCCGACTGACGCCGCGCCGCGATCGGACGATCTTCGAGATACGCTCGAAGGTCGCTCCCGAACTCCGCGGCGGTCGCGTAACGCCGGGCGGGCTCGATCGCCATCGCGCGCGCCACGATGGTCTCGAGGTCATGTGGGATCGTTGGCAGCAAGCGGCGGAGTCGTTCGCAGCGACCGGCGCGGATGCGGTCGATCAATTCCGCTCGCGATTCGGCGGCAAAGGCCGGTCGCAAGGCGATCAGTTCGAACAGCGTCGCGCCGAGCGCGTACACCTCGCTGCGCGCGTCGTAGTGCCCGGAGAACTGCTCGGGCGCCATGTACTGCAGCGTGCCGAGGACATCGCCCGTGTGCGTGAGGCCATCGTGCTGCAGGGCTTTTGCGAGGCCGAAGTCCGTCACCCAGACGTGTTCGTCGCCATCAAGCAACAAGTTCGCCGGCTTGACATCCCGGTGGAGCGTCCCTTGCTGGTGGGCGTGATGGAGCGCATCGGCGACCTCGGCGCCAAGCCGCGCGGCCAGACGACAACGATCGCGCAGCACGGTCGACGCCCCCGAAGACGGTTCCGCACGTAGCGATTTCACGACCATGTCGAGGCTGCGGCCATCGATGAACTGCATGGCGTAGAAGTGCAACCCGTCGGCCTCACCGCTGTCGAACACCGGCACGATGTGCGTGTGGTGCAACCGCGCCGCCGTCTGCGCCTCTCGACGGAAGCGCTCGAGCTGGTTGCCACTCAGTAGGCTGGCTTGCGGCAAGACCTTGAGGGCCACGCGTCGATCGAGCGATTCCTGCACGGCCTCGAAGACGACGCCCATGCCGCCGCGCCCGACTTCGCGCACGATTCGATATTCGCCGAGTCGTTCGAGCTTCGGCAGTTGCAGGCGACGACCACCGGATACCGAGGTCTCGCGGTCGCGCTTCGCGTTCTCGAGCAGAAGCAGCGTATCCAGCAGGTCGCTCAGTTCTTGACCATGCGCCGGATGGAGCGCTGCAAACTGTCTGGCGGAGATCGACTCGCCCTTGCGGACCCGTTGCAGGAACTCCTCAGCCAGTAGATCCAAGGGCTCCCGACTCTCGCCCTGAATTCCGTCGCGGTCGCTCATCGCCTACGGCGCCTGGAACCCGCCGAGCAGTCCCTTCAAACGGGTCAGGGCGCGGACGTAGCGATTGCTCGCGGCGTTCTCGCCGATGCCGAGCAACTCAGCGACCTCCTTGTTGGTCAGATCTTCGAAGTGGCGCAGCGTCAGTACTTCGCGATCGATCTCGTCCATCGAGTCCAGCGCGACCGTTAGTTGCTGCTTTTGTTCGTCGCGCATCGCCGCTTGGCTCGGCGACGTCAGCGAACCCGCGATGAAGCCAGAGAGCCCGTGGCTATTGGCAAAGGCTCGTTCCTTGGCAGCGCTGCGCTTGCTGGCCCCCAGGTGGCGGCGATGCAGGTCGATCAGGGTCTGCTGCCCCACCAATCGCAGCCACAGTGGCAGTGGGTGTTGGTCGCCACGGAAGGCATAGAGCCGTTGCTGCGCCGCCAGATAGACCTCCTGCACGACGTCCTCCGGATCGATGCGACCGAACAGGCGAGGATCGAGCCGGAACTGCACCATGCGGCGCAAGCGATCGCGCTGGGCCTCGAACAGGGGAGCGAAGGCGGCATCGTCACCCGCGCGCAGTTGCTCGGTCAGTTTCGCTTCGTCGTCAGCCATACAGGGAGGCGGCACCATACGTGAGACGGACCAAAACGTCGCCCGGCGAGCCATCCCACTGCGCCCTTGGCCTACAAGCCAAGGTCAACCGCTCAGCGGCGCATGCGGCTGAGCGATCGGTAGCAAGTCCCCGTGCAGGTCACGGTCGCGATCACGCCAAACACCAGCCAGGGCTTGCTCTCGTACCACAGAAAGCCGGCAGCGCCGACGGTCGTACCCAGCGCGACGCCGGCGCAGCTCAGGTAAAACCCGATGAGCGACGCCTTGGTCTGCTTGCGGTCCTGCTGCTGCTGGAATGGCGTTACTGGCGCGGCCGGCAACGATGACGGGTCCAAACTCGACGTCAAGGCAGATAGCGCGACAGTCGCGCCCCCAGTCGGTTGGCGAACATGGTTGGCATCTTGGACCACATTCGGCGTGGCAGGTCCAGCTTGGGGTTGCCTGGGTGGAAGTCAGGCGGCTTGGCGCCATCACCGACGAGGATGTACTCGTAGCGAAGCGGCTCCGAGACGAAGCCCATGTTCTTCTTGAAGTGCGCCGGGCCCGACTCCAGTCGGCTTCGGCCAAAGTCGAACCGCGTGAATCCTTCTTCCACGGCCCACTCCATGATGCCGCAGTAGATGAGGTTGTTGGCACCCGTGTCGTTGATGCCGGTCAGTGAGCCTGAGTAGTAGGCATTGACTGTGTCGCGGAACAAGAAGCTCATCACCGCGGCCAGGGTCTTGCCCTGTGGATCCACAACGCGATGGAAGACGACTTTGCGGCCGAACTCCTCGCACAGCGCCGCGAACCAGCGCTTGGGCAGCGCCGGCGAACCGAGCCGCTGTTTGTTCTCCGCAAACAGATCGAAGAACATGTCGAGATCGCAATCGGATTGCACACTGAGACCATGCCCGACCTCTTCACCGCCCTGCGGTCGCCGGGCCCGGCGCACTTCGGCACGCGCCTTCTTCGGGATGGCTGGCAAGACCTTGGCAGGATCATCAGGCAGGTTGCAGCGGAACGTCACGTAGAGCTGCGAGTTGGTGCGCACGCCAGGACGTTCCTCCAGGTGGCGCAGCTCGACATAGCCGGCAGCGAGTCGGCGGCCGAGCTCGGCGGCATAGTCCAGCAGTGCTTGCTGCGCATGTAGGGACTCGGCGAGCGCCCCGCCATAGACGCCGTAGGGCACGCTGATCAGATTGCGGCCCAAGAAGGGGCTCTTCACCAGGAACAGCGGCAGCACACCGATCCAGCGGCGACCCTGCTCGACGATTAGGTAGTGCGGCTCGTGGTGGAACACCTCGGTCGTGCACCGCCGCCAACCGCTCAGATGGAAGAAGGAGCCGTGTGGGTGCCGCGTGACGAAGGCATCCCAGCGGGAGTCCTCTCCGGGCAGCAGCTCTCGGACCCGCATCGTCGTGAGATCGACGGGCGAAGCCGCCGCGCCATTCTCCATCTCTCTCGGCGGACCTTCGCTTGTTGCTGTCGCGCTGGCAGCCGGATTGATCGCAATCGCGGCCGGACGCGGCGGCGGAGGGAGCGCGCCCTCGTGCTCCGGCAGTGGCAACGGCAATGGCTCCGGCGCCCCTTTCGTGGCTGTCACCGGCAGCAGATCCACCACCGCCGCGATCGGATCGCTCGGGCCGCGGCTGCCTTCGCCATGGGTCGACACCACTTCCGCGCCGCCTTCAATCACCTCTTCGACCTTGTAGTCGCGCAGGTTCGGAGCCTGCGTAAAGATGATGATCTCGCCGATCAGGCCAAAGCCAATGAGCTGCACGCCAAACGCCGCCAGAATGGCGCCGATGACGAATAGCGGACGGTCAGCGAGGCCGACGCCCAAGAACAGCTTGGCGTAGATCGGCTGCGCGGCGAGAGCCACACCGAGCACCATGCCCAGGAAGCCCACATAGCCAAAGAACCGCAAGGGCTGCTGCGTGAAACGCGTGAGGAACGAGATCGCGAGGATGTCGAGCAGGCGACGCAGGTAGACCCCGACGCCATAAAACCCGGCGCGCCCGCGTTCCTCGCGGTGACGGACCTTGACCTCGACGACGCGGAAGCCCTGCCGCAGCGCCAGTACCGGCAGAAAGCGGTAGAGCTCGCCGTAGACGCTGACTTCCTCCAACACCTGCTTGCGGAACCCGCGCGTGCCCGAGTTCAGATCGTGGTAGGGCATTCCCATCACGACGCGCAGCATGAAGTTGAACAACCGCGACTGCAGTTGATTGAGCCACGGATCGACTCGCGGCGTGCGCCACGTTGCGACACAGTCGGCGCCGGCTTCGAGCGCCGCCACCACCTTGAGGACGTCCTCCGGTTCGGTCTGCAAGTACGGCGGGACGTTGACGATGTAGATGCCCTCGGCCCTCGCTACGCCGGCCGACAGTGCGATGGACTCTCCCAGTCCGCCGCCCTGGAGTCGCACGATCTTGATCGGACAACTGCACTGCATCGACTCGATCTGGCGTTCTACTGGTCCCACAGGCCCGTCGAGCACGAGCACGAACTCAACCGCATAGCCGCCCTGCGTCAGCGCTTCGTAGAGCGCGGTGACCACTTTCTGGGGCTGCGCTTCGGGGTTGCCGATCGGGACGACGACTGAGACGAGTGTATGGACGCTCATCGACTGGCCTCCCGAGCGGTGACGGAGATCCGCTGACGGAAGAACCGCGACACCTTGATCTGCAGTTCGGCTAGGAACCCGAGAAGAAAGACGTTGGCGGCAACCAGGAACGCGACGGAGCCAGCCGCCACCGCCGCGAGATCGTAGTCCTGGAACCAGTGCCACGAGCCATCGACGCTGACCTTGACGAAGCCGAGCACGAACAGCGCCGGCGCGACGAAGAACAGCGGCAACGACAACAGCAAGAACCAGCGAATCGGGTGGGCGGCGAAGTTGATCAGCATCTTGATGCCGACCAAATCGGCGAGAACACGAAAGATGCGGCCCAGACCGTACTTCGACTTGCCCGCATGTCGCGCATGGTGCCTCACAGGGAGTTCGGTGATGCGCGCGCCGATGCCCACGCCGAGCGCCGCCATGAATCGGTGCATGTCCGAATACAGGTGGAGCGTGCGCACAACCCAGCCGCGGTAGGCCTTGAGCGAACAGCCGGTGTCGTGGATCCGGGCGCCGGTGACGCGAGCGATCAGCAGGTTCGCAAAACGGCTCGGCAACAGGCGCGTGGCCACGCGGTCCTGCCGGTTTCGACGCCAACCACAAACCACGTCGTAGCCCTGGTCGATGCGTTCGAGCAAGCGGCCGATGTCTGCCGGGTCATTCTGCAGGTCGCCATCCATCGTCACGACGATGCGGCCGCGCGACTGCTGGAAGCCGGCTGCCATTGCCGCCGTCTGGCCGTAGTTGCGGCGAAAGAACACCAGACGCAAGTGTGGATCGCCCGCGGCCAGCGCACGCATGGTGTTGCGCCCACCATCGCGACTGCCGTCGTCAACCAAGACGATCTCATAGCTGCGACCGAGGTCACGCAGCGCAAAGGTCAGCGCCGAGTAGAGCGGCGCCAAGTTGTCGCGTTCGTTGTAAATGGGCACGACGACGCTGACGTCAGGTGCGGGTTGGGTTGGGCCGCGCGGCTCCAGGATCGCCATCGTCGAGGGGGGTGCTTCGTAGGCCTGTGGCATCGTGCGCAGACCTACAAGAGGGTCATCGTCGCGGACACCGCTGCCGCCGCAAGCGCGACGAGCACGATCCAACGAACTCGGAGTCGGCGGTAGTGCGAGGAACGATGCCCCGGACCTTGCAAGACGGTGGCGAAGTGACCTGGCAACGTGCGCTCGGCGGCGGCCAGATCGCCGCGCGCGATATGGTCGAGCGCGCCTTGAACGCGACCCGGCAACTGCTCATCGAGGCCGAGGTCGGCGATCAGATCGCGCACGGTCAGACCCTTGAACTCGCGGCGCAACCGCACTTTCAGCTTGGCTTCGGCAGTAGTAGCGGCCGACGGATGCCCCCATGGCAGCGGCGTATGCGTGCCCGCTCCACCGAGCCCATCCTCCGGTGGCTGGTTGCCGTCGTCGTGCATTCGCTCTCCTATCGGCAGGGCAAGGGCCTTGTCTCCATGCCCCGTGCGCGCCGGCAGTGGCTCCGCTACCATCGGAGTCCGCTTCCCCTCCCCTTCCTGAACCCTAAGACCGCCAGGAGTTTGCGCGATGGACAGGCCTGTGCGCATCGGGCTCGCTGGCATCGAAGACAGCCGGCTCCAGGCCGAACTGGAGGCCTTGCCGCGACAGCTGCAGGTCCGCAGCTTCAGTTCGGTGTTCCAGGCAATCGACGGCTTGCTGGCGCTCGACCCTGACCTGTTGTTCGTCGGCCTGGAGGAAGGCGCCAACCTCGACGAGTTGACGGGCGCCTTGGTGTTGACCAAGCGACTGTGCCCCCTCGTCGCCTTCGTGCTCGTCGCCCCGAGCGCCCGGGAAGTAGAACTCGCAGCCTTGAGGCAGCGGATCGGGGCGGACCTACTGCGCTTGCCGCATTCTCGGGCCGAGGTCGCGCGTGTCGTCGACGCGGCGCTCTTCAGCGGCGACCGGCCGCGTAGCGAGGTGTTCCTGGATCTCCTCCACGGCGTCGCCGACGAGATCAACAACCCACTGCAGTTCTTGCTCGGCTACCTGCAACTCCTCCAGTTGCAGCTCGAAGGGCCGGACCACCGCGACGCAATGGACCAGATCGCAGCGGCCATCGATGGCGCCCACCGGATCAAGGCGACGGTCGAGCGCCTTGCCGGCATCGAACACGCCGCTGCCGGTCCGCGTCGAGCCGATCCCTTCGACGTTCGCACGGCACTCGAAGCCAGCCTGAAGCGCCGAACTTCTGGGCGCGCGACACCAACCGTGGTGCGTGAGCCGGCGCGGGGTTCGTTCTTGGTGCCTGGCGACCCCGAGATCCTACGCCCGGCATTCGACGGCCTTGCCGCCGCCGCACTCGAGTTCGAGGAAGCCGGCGCCACGGTGCACTTTGTCGTGACCCGAATCGATGCGGCTGTACGGCTGCGCCTGTCTCTGCGTGGCGACGCGTTTGGCGATTGGCAGTTGCCGCGGACTTGGGAACCCTACTACCTCTGCCGAGTGCTGCGAGGCAGCGCCCACGGCCTGTCGTTCTTCCTGTTGCAGACCGCCGTGCATGCGCACCGTGGGCAGGTGACGGCTCGACGATTGCCAGACGCCGCCATTGCCATCGATATCGAACTGCCACGCCACTGAGTCCGCGCCAAGGGGTGTCGTCCTATCCGCAGGAGGGCTGCAGTCAGGGCACCGTCCTGGTCGATGGATGCCCGTCTGCTTTCGCAGACGGTTGCCCATGGCCAAGGTCCTCGTCGCCGATTCCGATCCCCAGAGCCAGGAGTCACTCCATGACGTCTTGGTTCGATCTGGGCATATCGTCGAAGCGACGACCACAGGCGAGGCTGCCATTCGTGCAGTCGATGACGGCGACATCGATCTCCTCATCTGCGACGCCGATCTGCCCGACCTTCCCGGCATCGAACTGCTGGCCGCAGTACGCCGGAGCCATCCGACGACGGCTGTGATCCTCACCACGGCGTTCGGCTCGGTCGATGATGCCGTCCACGCCATGCGCGAGGGCGCGGCCGATCTGTTGCGCAAGCCGTTCAGCGCCGACCAAGCGCGCCTAGCCATCGATCGCGCGCTCGAGCGTTCGCTCCTGGTTCGCGAGAACCAGAATCTCCGTCAGGCGCTCGACGACCGGGTGCAGATTGGCAACCTGATCGGCGAAGACCCGCGCATGCAGGCGATCTTCAAGACCGTGCGCGCGGTCGCCGACACGCGCACGACCGTCCTGGTCACCGGCGAATCGGGCACCGGCAAGACGGTTGTCGCACGCGGCTTGCACGCGCTCAGCCCGCGGCGCAACGGTCCCTTCGTCGAGGTCAACTGCGGCGCGCTGCCCGAGACCCTGCTCGAATCGGAGCTCTTCGGCCATGTCCGAGGGTCGTTCACGGGCGCGATCAAGGACAAGCCGGGCAAGTTCGAAGCGGCTCATGGCGGCACGATCTTCCTCGACGAGATCGGCACCAGCACCCCGGCGTTCCAAGTGCGGCTCCTCCGCGTCCTCCAAGATCGCGTGCTCGAACGCGTCGGCGACAACCGCACGATCGCACTGGATGTCCGCATCGTGCTGGCCACCAACCTCGATCTCGAGCAGGCCGTTCGCGACGGACGGTTCCGCGAAGACCTCTATTACCGCATCAATGTCGTCTCGATCGAGATGCCGCCGCTGCGCCAACGACAGGAGGACATCCCGGCATTGGCGATGCACTTCCTGCGGCGCTTCGCCAAGGACCACGGCAAGCGCGTCGAGCGACTGACTCCAGCCGCCACTGCAGTTCTGCGTCGAGCCCGCTGGCCCGGCAACGTCCGCCAACTCGAGAACGTCCTGGAACGCGCCGTCGTGTTCAGCCAGTCGCCGGTCATCGACGTGGCCGACCTGCCGCCGAATCTCGTTGAACAGGATGCTCTACCTGCAGCTGCGAACGCCGCCACACCGCCGGTCGCGCTCGAACCGGTGCAGCCACTGCGCACCGCACTCGACGCTGCCGAGCGACGCATCCTCGAACAGGCGCTCGTGCACTGCGACGGCAATCGCGAACGTGCCGCCAAAGTGCTCGGTATCAACCGCAGCACCTTGTTCGCCAAACTCCGCCGCTACGGCGTCCGGTGATCTCGTGTCTTCACCGACGCCAGTGCGCACCTTCTTGCCTTCGATGCCTGGCACACGGACGGCACCTTCGGGCTGCGTCCTGTCGCTACGGACGACCCTCGCTATAACAAGGACCACTGCATGTTCCGGCGCAGCCTGATCCTCATTCTCGCCCTTCTGCTGTTGAGCCTCGCGTTCACGGTGGGCTACGCGCTGTTGCCGCTGCGCGGTCCCGAAGATCTGCTGGCCGATGCCCGCATGAAGCTACAGCAGGGCGAAGCCGTGGCAGGCGTCAAGCTGCTCGATCAGAGCGAGGTCTCACCCGCACTGCTGAACACGCCAGGCCTTCGGCGCGAGGTTTGGAAGATGCGGCTGCAAGCCCATCGCACGCTCGACGTACCCCGTCGCGCCCTCGACGACATCGAGAACCTCATCCGCGAGGGCGATGAAGATCTCTCGTTGCGCATGGACCGTGTGTACTACCTTGGTCGCCTGGGCCAGGGTGACGAAGCCCGCAAGCTGGCGCTCGAGTTCACCGCCGCCAATCCGAACGTGGCACGCGGTCTCGAGCTGGCGGCCGAAGCCTGCAAGGTTGCCTACACCGACCCGCTCCGCGAGACCTCGAAGAACCTCCGTGCTGAACTCGGCTACGACGACCAGCGCGACGGCATGGCGGCGTTCCTCGAATTCGTGTACCGGCCGGAAGGCGATCCCGGCATCGAGGCGGCTCGGCAGAAGCTACAGATCCTCTACAGCCGCGAAGCGCGGCTGGCGCAGAAGTGGCCAGTTCTGCACGACCAACTGCGAGGCTTGCGCGAGCGCGTGCAGGAAGCACTCACGCTCTTCCAGCGCGCCCTCGAAGTCGCCGGATCCGAACCAACGCAGCGAGGCAACAACCTGTTTGCCGCTGCCTACAACGGCGTTGCCTTTGCACTGCAACAAGCCGAACGGACCGACGATCTCGTGGCCCAGTCCGAGATCTACCTTTCGACCTACGGTCATGGCTACCGCACGGACGCTGCGATTGCCGAGACCGCGGCCAACTACCGTGACGGTCTCTACGAAGCCGCAGTCGAGGCCGCCGAACGCTTCCTGCCTGACGCGCAACTCGGCGAGCGACTCGCCAAGAACGCAGTTCTCTGGCAGATCCGAAGCCTCATCGTGATCAAGGCCCTCGCCCTCTACCGACTCGGTCGTCGTGAGGAGCTTGGCAACCTGGCGCAGACCTGCACGAAGTACATGGAGGGCCGCGGTTACCTCAACGCCCTACCCGGACTCCTGTGGGGCTTGGCCAACGTCCTTGGCAAGCAACGCGAGCACACAGCGAACAATCTCGGCTGGTTCATTGACATGAGCCTGCGGGAGCCGGCGCCGCAGAATGACGACGACCCGGTCGACCTGCTGATGCCGTTGCGCATCGAGTATGCGATCAGTGACGGCAAGCCGGTTACCGAACTGCTCGCCACACTCGACTCGTGGAGTGTCTATCGACCGAGCAATCCGCTGCCGCAGGTCATGCGGGCTCGCCTCCAGATCCGCTTCGGTCAGGAAGCTGCTGCCATGGCAACGGCCAACGCCATTCTCCAGCAGCGCCCTGAGGACGAAGAAGCACTGCGCCTCTTGGCAGAAGCTGCAGACCTCGCCTACCGAGCCTCGCAGCAGGACGGCAACTCGCTCCTGCTGCAGTGTCTCCAACGTGGCACCGATCGCCCAGACGCGCCGCCGGCCCCGATCTGCTATCTCCTCTGTGGCGAAGCCGCCCTGAAGCAGCAGCGTCCGGTACTAGCACGGTCGTGTGCGCGACTGGCCGCCGATCGATTCCCCTGGTCAAGGTGGCCGTTCTTGCTGGAGGCTCGGGCCGAGATCCTCGCCAACAATGCCGAAGGCGCGATCGAAGTGCTCGACCGCCTGATCGTCTCGCATCCGGAGTGCGACGAAGCCGTTCGCCTGGCGTTCGAGGTTCGCACTGCCAATGAAATGCCGGTCCGCGCCTTGCTACCCATGGCAGTGCGCGTGATGCCCGATTCGAAGGACGTGCTCGCCGCACTGTTGCGCTGCGCCATCGAAGACGACAGTCCTGGCCTCCTGGCGTTGGCCCGCCGCGCCATTGCGATGCCCGATGCATCGGCCAAGTTGTTGGCGCTTGCTGCCACCGCGGTGGCCAGCAAAGGCGAGGCGATCAACGCTCTGACCGTTCTTGCCCGCGCGCGTGCCGCGATGCCACCGACGCTCGATGCGCGCACGGGCGCCGATCTCCTGAGCGCTGGCCTCGCGTGTCTCACGGCCTCGGCCGCGGTCACCGAGGACGCCATGTTGCTCGAACTCGCGCGCATGGCTGTTGCGGACCTGCACTGGAACGGTCCCGAGGCAGCGCGCGCCTTTGCGACCGCGGCAGCGGCCCTCTGGCGGACCAAGCGCCCGCGCACCGCCAGCATGCTGCTTGGCGAGGCCCTCGCCCTCGGCGATGCCATCGAGATTCGCGACGGCGCCACGCACGCCTTGGCCGGCGAGCTGTCGTTGGCCCTTGGCCGCACCGAAGCAGCGCGCACCCACTTCACCGCAGCCCTGAGCTTCGACGACGGGGTCCACGCCGCCGAGAGTTTGGCGCGACTCGAGTTCCTGCATGGCGACACGGCCCGCGCCATCGCTGCCTTGGCGATGGCACCGATCGTCGAGGATCCGGCCCTCGCCATACTGCTTGGCCATTCGGGCGCGAACGTCCTGGTCCAGAAGCAGCTGGCTCGCGATCCGAGCGATTTGCTCGTGGCCACGGCCTACGCCCTGACTGTGACCGGCAAGCCCAGGCCATTCGGTGAAGAACTCGGGCGAGCGCCGGCCGATCTCCAACGCGAGGTCCTTACGTTGTGCTGCCAGCTTGCCGAACCAAGACTCGCAGGCCAAGCCGTCCAAAGCGCAGCGACCTTGCGCCAGAGACTGATCAGCTCACCAACGCTTGCCATGCTGCATGCACGCGCGTTGGCCGCAGCCGGCGATGTCACCGCCGCTGCAGCGATTCACGCCACCCTCTTCGAGAACGGATCGCGTTCTCTACCCCTCTACGGCGAAGTCGTCCGCGCCCGCGCCCTCCCTGGCTACGTTGTGCCGCGGCCCATCCTGGTCGAGTTGCGCGAGGCCGCCGCCAAGCAGGCGGCCACGCTGACCCCGGAAATCCTGGCGATGGTCGCTCTCGATGTTGCAGCCGATATCGAACGCCAGGGGCAACCCGACGTGGCCTTGCGAATCCTCGCCGAAACGTGGCGCACCATGCCGGTGCAGAGCAACGCGACGCCACGGGATGCGGAACGACTGGTAGAGCAGGGCCTCGTGCTTCCGGCCTTCGAGCTACTTGCCAAGTTGCGTGCAATCGGGGCCGAGGGCGACCAAGAGGAAGCGGCGCGGGCGCTGTTCCGCCTCGCGACCAGCCGCAGCAGCGACCTGCCGCAACCGACACGCGATGCGATGCGCGCGGCCGCCCTCGCCGACTTGACGCAGCAACGACATGAGGCTGAGGCATTCGCCTACCTCCTAGCCGAGGAGTCACGGCTCGAGCACCTGCCGATGACCGAACTCGAAGCAATGGTCTCGGCGGCGGTGCGAGCCTGCTGTCGCGCCAAGGGTGACTGGAGCATCGCGCTTCGTGCCCTCGGTCTGGTGGAGAAGGCAGCAGGCGCAACGAAGGCGCTCGCGCTGTGTGACACGTTGCTCTCCGAACACCCGACGATGCCGCAGCTTTGGCTCGAACGCGCCCGCCTCATGACGGCGGCGCGGGAGGCCCAGGTCGGAATCGCCGGCGCCCGGAGCTTCCTTGGCTACATTGTTGACCCCGCATTCGCGATCGAGTTCGTGGCGCTCGCCGCCACGCATCGGCGCCTCTCGCTCGAAGACGTTTCGATGTTCGAGCGCCTACCGCCGGAAGTGCGCGCGACCCCGCGCGGCCAATTTGCGGCAGGTCTGATCGCGTTGCGGCGCGGTGCGGCAGCAACTGCCGAGCAACTCCTGGCCGCCGCCGGCGATCAGGGAGAACTCAGCCTCTTCGCCCGCGCACTCGCGAACCTGATGCTGCCAGGTCAACCCGCCAAGATCCGCGCCAAGCAACATCTCACGACCTTGCTCGAACGCTACCCGAGCAGTTCGCTGGCACGAAACGTCGGCAGCTTCGTCCGCCAGTTGTCGCCGAACTGAGCGAGCGACGCGGACACCGTGGTGAAACGGAACTCGCCAAGCAAGCGATCGAGTTTGGGCAGGGTCTTGCGCAGGTTCACGTAGTGGCGAAAGCCGCGCAGCCCGCCGAGCGGTTGGCGGGGCTGATCCGGATCCACTTCCCACGGGTGTAGATAGACGCAGCCCGGCGCTCCACGTCGCTCCTGTTGCCAAAGTCCTCGGCGCAGCATCCAGAGCGGGAACAGGCGCAGATAGCCGCCCCCACCGACCGGCAGACGCCTACCGAAGACGTCCCAACACAAGGGCGGCACCTCGAGCACTTCCCCGTCAGCGGTCGCCAGTCGATACGGCGAACTCGGCGCGCCGCGCACCCCGTAGTCGGGGTGCAAGATTGGATAGATCGAACTGTCGATGGTGAAGCCAGCTGCCAGCAACTCATCGATCGCCCACGCCGAGCGCTTGGTGATCGACCACGTGCAAGCCCGGAATGCGCGCGGCCGTTCGCCACAGATCGACTCGAGCAGGTCGCTCGTGAGGCGGAGTTCGTTGGCGAAGCCCGCGCGCCCGACATCTGGCAGCAGCTGGTGGTCGTAGCCGTGACTGCCGATCTCATGACCGGCCGCGTGCACTTCGGTGACGAGGCGCGGTGCGCGCTCGGCGATCCAACCGAGAAAGAAGAACGTGGCGCGGGCCTGTCGCCGATCGAACAAGTCGAGCAAACGGCGCGTTGCATCGACGCAGCGGAGTTCGAAGCGGTCCCAATCCGCTCGGTCGATCTGCTGGCTCATGTTGAGGACCTGAAACCAGTCCTCGACATCGACCGATAGCGCGTGCGCCATCGTCACGGCAACAACCCTCTGGCCTGCTTCATCAGGGAAGCGAGTAACGCTTCGCAGCGCGCATCGGCCGCCGCTTCGCCGCCCGGGCCATCGGCATAGGTCTCGACGCGCAGCAAGAAGCCGTCGTTGGTCGAGCGAAACAGCGCTCGCGGTGCGTGGTGCAGGAAGAACTCGAGATAGCTGCCGGTGCACAGACCGTGCGAGCCGTAGGCATAGAGACTCAGGTACGGGCGACCGCCGCGGCGCGTCCGCAGCAGGATCCGGCCGGCCTGGTCCGTCTCGCCCGACGACAACTCCACCTTCCCTTCCCCCACGATGTCCATGTCGCTACCAAGCAGGCAGATGTGCGGCGGGTGGATGCTCTTCCAATTGCTGCCATGAAACACAGCGACGACAAACATCGTCTGCTGGGCTTCGTCTTCGTAGCGCCGCCAGGTGGCGTCGTCGGTGCCGAGCAGTTGGAACATGCGCGGCGTCATCGCGAACAGTTCCTTCTGCTCAAAAGGCCCGATCACCGCAGGCAGCGCCACGGCGCGGCCCGAACGATCTGCTTCCGGCTTGGTCAGCGACAAGAGGAGGAGACCAAGTGCAAAGGGCCACAAGACCGCACCGAGGCGCGTTGCCGAGTGACCAGTCGCCGGCGGCGGCGCCAACACTGCGGCCAGCGGCAGCCTCTCGGAAGTTGGCGGCCCAGCCGAGCTCCGTTGCGCTGCCCGACTGCGCGACAGCAGGGCATCCATGCCGAGGACCAGGGTCAGGTCGACGACCCATGCCAAGCCGTTCAAGACATCGTGGCCCGTGGCGCTCGCGAACTGGACACCTTCGAAGTAGGCCAGCCAGCAAATCGCAGTGATGCGAAGGAGGTTGACGAACACGGCGATCGGAGCTGCCGCCAAGAGCAACAGCACTCGCCGCCACATCGTCTTAGGACCGACGAAGAACGCGATGCAATAGACCAGCGTGATCATCGCCAGCAACGACCGGAGGCCACCGCACGGGTCGGCGACGTTCAAGGACTCGGTCTGGCCAGGAACGAACAACGACGCACCTTCGTTGGTGATCGCAAGCCCGGTGTTCTCCGCGAGCCACACTCCCCCGCGCACCGCGATCTCCTTCAACTCGAAGGCCACTCGGTCGGTGACATAGATGGGCATCGGCACGGCGAATGCAAACATCCAAAGCACTGGCCAGAGACCAGCAAGTCGGTCGCGGCCGAAGGCCACCCAGGCCGCGCCCGGAACCGCCAGGACGAGACTGGCGGCCGACAGCGAGTCGATGGTCAAGGCGGCACCGACGATATGCACGAACAGCGCCGGACCGAGCAACCATAACCCGCGAAGGTCCAGGCGCGCTTCGCGCGAGCGCCAGTCCGATCGACGCCCCCAGATGACCGCCGCCATGACGATCGGGACCAGGGGCCCATGCGCGAAGTAGCCCTCGGGCAGGGACCACAGCTCCCAGCACCACCACAGCGGCAGGGCGTAGGCGAGGATCAGGGGTGCGATGACGGCGAGGATCGGATTCACGTGCCGACTCCCAGCAAGAGTTCTGCGGCAATGGCCTCGACGCGTGCGGCGTTGCCGTCCCAGGTGTAGTTGCGTTGCCGCAGCAAGGACTCACCAGCCGCGCCAAGCCGTTGCCGCAGCGCCGAGTCCTCGACGAGCTGCAGCAGATTCTGCGCGAGACTCTCGATCTCGCCCGGCTCGAACAGCAGCGCATGCACCCCATGGGTGACGACCTCGCGCAAGTTGGCCTGATTGGGCGCGATCGTCGCCACACCAGCAGCCAGGGAATCGAACAGCTTGAGCGGTGAGGCGTAGTCGTTGATCGCCGGAATCAAAGCCACATCGAAGGCGCAAACGTGAGCCGGCACGAGCGAACTCGGAACGGTCCCGAGCACATGCATGCGCGACTGCAGCGAGGCGGATGCCGCCTGTTGCACGAGACCAGACAGCGCCGGCCCGTCTCCGAGCAGCACGAGATGCAGATGACGGAACTGTGGTCGCTGCATGAGCGACAGCACAAGCTCGAGCCGGTGCCACGGCCGCATGTAGCCAACAAAACCGACCACAACCGCGTCTTCGGGCAGGTTCCAGCGGCGACGGATGGCGTCACCCGCGGAGCGGGCAGCTAGGTCGTAGCGCCCAGGCTCTGCCCCGTTGCCGATCACGCGGATCGCCTCTTTGCGCGCGCCGAGTTGGACCAATCGACTGCCGAGCACCTCGGTGACCGCGAGCACGCGATCCGCGGAGGTGAGCACCAAGCGCTCGGTTGCTCGCGCACGGCGCGGCAAGCGCAGCAGACCCAGTTTCTCCATCTCGTCCGCCATCGGCGAGTTGACCTCCAACAAGAGCGGCACAGAGAGTTCACGAGCCACGTCGAGACCGGCGCGGCAATGCAGCGCATGACGTTCGTAGACGAGGTGCGGGCGCAACTTGGCCGCAGCGTCGCGCAGCATCGAGCGGGCGCGGCGATTGTAGGCTACCTCCAACACCTCGACCGCGGCGCGAGGCAACGACAGGCGTTGCCAGAACGAGGCCTTGCCCTTGGCCGACGCCGCGGTGGCATTGGTCTTCTGCACCAAGGCGCACTCTTGGACTTCGTGGCCGCGGTGGCGCAGCGCTTCGATCAGCTCGCGAACATGAACGGCTTGGCCGTCATCAGCACGGATGCGATGGTGATAGAGGATGCGCAAACTCATCGCCGCACCCCCAGCGCCGCGGCATCAAGCCCGAGCGCTTGGCGAAAAATGGTGCACAGTTGCAGCACAGGCGACTCCCATCCGAACTGCTCGGCGTGCTGGCGCACGCGCGCGGGTTCGGCCGGCACGGCGAGCACTGCCGCAATCGCTGCGGCCAGAAGGTCCGCATCCGGTTCCGCGATCAGGGCCCCAAGCGAACCATCCGCTGGTGGCGGGTCGCCGAGAATCTCGGGGATACCGCCGGTCCGGGTCGCCACAACACGAAGCCCTGAAGCCAGCGCCTCGGTGACCACATTGGGCCAGCCTTCGCGTTCGCTCGGTAACACGAGCAGGTCGCAAGCCCGACACGCCAGCGCCACACGTTCCGGTGGCTGGGTGCCGAGGAAAATGACGCGGTCCCCACCGGCATCCTGGATGACCGAGCGGTCGGGACCATCGCCGACCAAGACGAGACGGACGTCGTTTGGCAACTGCGACAGCGCCGCGGCAGCAAGATGAAAGCCCTTGGCCGCGACCTGGCGGCCGATGCCGAGCAACAGCCGCCCGTTCGCAGGCAGGCCGAGTTCTCGTCGCGCCGAGGCGGCGTTGCCGGGGCGGAAGCGCTCGAGATCGACTCCGTTGCGGGCCACTTCGACGTGGTCCATCGGTAGTCCAGCCGCGTGGGCGAACCGATCCGCGAGTGCTCGGCTCACCGCGTAGCAACGCACAGCCCGGGGGACGGCTTCGGCAATGCGAGCGCGAATGACCGAGTCTTTTGCGAGTACGTTGATATCCGTGCCGCGAGCCGTCATCACGAACGGCAGGGACAATTGCCGCGCGATCACCGCCGCGGCAATGCCATCGGGCCAGACATAGTGCGCGTCGAGCACGACCTTGCGACCCTTGGCGAGCGTGCGAACCAAGTCGATTGCCCCGGCTGCGACGGCATCGGCCTGTCGTCGCGCCGACAACCCTGGCCAGTGGCGGAAGCGCGGATGGTGTACGACCACGGAGTCCACCACCTCGCGATCGGGAACCGTGTGCCAGCGTTTGTAGAGTCCGTTCCGGACAAGCCAAGCGACCTGCGGCACCGGTGCGACCACTTGCCAATCCACCTCGGGCATCGCCGCAGCAACGCGGGTCATACGCTCTTGCACGAAGATTCCGTGCGTCGGCATGACCGACGACGGAAACAGGTTGGTGAATGTCAACACCAACGGCTTCATGCGCACCACCGGCGGAGGAAGCGCGCAAACATCAGCACCGCCCACAGCATTTCGGCGTGGTCGCGCACCCCGCGCCGGTGCTGCACGAGCATCGAGCGCACGACTTCTGGGTCGACCCACTCGCGCAACTGTCGGCCCTCGAGTTCCAAGCTCAACAAGTCACCAACACGACCCTGCAGCCAACTGCGCAGCGGCACCGAGAATCCCTGCTTCTTGCGGGTCAGCGCCGCCGGATCGAGCCGGCGCGCCAACGCGCGTCGAAGGAACACCTTGGTCTGTGCCCCATGCAACTTGCGGGCAGTCGGAATCCGCGCGGCGAACTCGACCATCTTCTGGTCGAGAAACGGCGCTCGGACTTCAAGCGCGGTCGCCATCGAGGTGCGGTCGACTTTGACCAGGATGTCGCCCGGCAGCCACGTGGCGAAGTCGGCAGCGGTAGCTCGCTGCAGCGGATCCCGATTCTGACCACGTCGATACGCGTCGAGCACGGGCTGCAACGGATCGCCGATCGCCGCGCGCAACTCCGGGCGAATTACCGAGAGGACTTCTTCCGGCAGATTGGCGCTGACGGAGCGCGCGTAGGCCAAGGCCGGATCGCGGGCCAGATTCTGCAGCGTGCGGCGAAGGCGTAGAGGTCTAGGCAGCCAATCGCCCTTCGGCGCCAGGGCGGCAAGCCCAGCCCACATGGACGAGGGGAGCCACCCGCGCGCCTGGTTCTCTCGCCAGTCGAACACGTAGCGTCGATAGCCGCAGAAGTTCTCGTCGCCGCCATCTCCGGACAAGGCCACGGTCACGTGCTTCCGCGCCAGCCGGCTGACGTGGTACGTCGGCACCGCACTGCTGTCGGAGAAGGGCTCATCAAACGTCTGTGCTAGCCAGTCGATCTCGGTCATCGCCGCAATCGAAAGCTCTTCTTCGATGAGTTCGGCTCCGCATGCTCTGGCCGACTGTCTCGCACCGGCGCGTTCGTCGAAGGCGGGATCGTCGAACCCAATCGTGCAGGCGCGAACCCCTCCACCTTGGCTGCGGATCATGGAATCGACCACGGCGTAGCTGTCGATGCCGCCGGACAGGAACGGCGCCAGTGGCACCTCGCCCATCAATCGGATCTTGGTGCACTCATCGAGCAGCGACAGGGCGGCCGCCTGCTGCTCTGGCTCTGACCGATCGTCGACCTCATCGAAAGGGATGTCCCAGTAGCGCTCCGTCCGGACGGCATCGCCACGAACGAGGCACCAGTGTGCCGGCGGCAACTTGTTCACCGAGTTGAAGATGGAGATGGGGTCGGGAACGTAGCGAAGGGCAAAGAACTGCCCCACTGCATCAGGACGTAGCGTTCGATCGATGCCGAGCACGTGCAGCGCTTTGATCTCCGATGCGAAGGCAAAGCGACCATCCTGCATCGTCCAATGAAACGGCTTCTTGCCCATCCGGTCACGGGCGCAATAGAGCGTGTGCTCATTCCGGTCGATCACGGCAAACGCAAACATGCCGCGAAGATGGCGCGCCAGACCCGTGCCCCATGCGCGATAGCCGTGGAGCAACACCTCGGTGTCGCTGTTGGTGCAGAACACCGCTCCTTCCTGCTCCAAGACTGCTCGGACTTCCAGGTAGTTGTAGATCTCACCGTTGAAGGTAACCGTCAACGTCCCGTCCGCGGTCGTCATCGGCTGCTGCCCGCTAGCGAGGTCCACGATTGCCAAGCGCCGATGGGCAAAGCCCCAGCCTGGGCCGACGACGACGCCATCACCATCGGGGCCTCGGTGGGCCAATGCGTTCGCCATCGCTCGAAGCTGCTCGGTATCGACGACTCGCGCGCGTTCGGAAAAGTAGACTCCGGTGATTCCGCACATGGCTCAGCGTCCCCACTTGGGCTGCGTTCGTCCGACCATGACCGGAACGGCACCGAACGGCGCACGATGGCGCACGGTCACGACATTGTTGCCCCGACCGCTCGCTTCGGCGACCGGCGGCTTCAGCCAGAGAGCAAGGCCGATCGCGCTGAAGCTCGTCACCAACGCCAGCCAGTGATAGAGCAAGTCAAAGTGGCCGCGGTTCAAGAACACGGCCCCGACCATGAAGCCCACTGTGGTTGCCTCCATCATGCGGGCATAGTCCATGGCCCACCGCATGTCGGCTCGGGCCTTGCCCATGCGGAAGATCCGGCTGCACGAGAAGAAGACGGAGAACAACAGCACCAAGTAGATGGCGAAAGCAATCGTTCCGCTCTCGGCCCAGATCTGCAGGTACGAGTTGTGTGCAACATAGGTCGTGCTCGAGTCGACCTTCGCGACCTGGGCATAGTCTCGATAACGGGACTGGAAGTTGCGCACCCCGACGCCGAAGACAGGATTGCCTTCGATCATCCGAAACGCGACCTTCCACGAGGTCAGTCGTGCGCTCGCGGACGACTCGGAGGTGTCGCCGATCGTCGACATGCGTTCGATGACTGAGCGCGGTGCGAAGACGAAGAACGCCATCACACACACCAACAAGCCCATGCTGGCGCGCACGAGATGGCCCGAACGCCATGCGATCCACACGGCAACCGCAACCAACGCGAGAAAGGCGCCGCGACTCTGCGTCAACAGCACCGTCATCGTCGTCAGGATGATGGCGATGCGGCTCGCCCGTCGCAGCCACCTGCGGTGACCCTCGCTCGAACCCAGGTACCACAGCAGTGGTACGTTCATGACCATGGCGAGCGCGAAGTCGTTGTTGTCTTCGAGCATCCCACCCGGACCGCGAAGGATGGTGGCGCCGCCGGTGAGGATGCCGAACACGCCGCCCTTGACGCCGTAGAAGGCCAAGCACACGGCGATCGTCAGCATCATCACTCGCAGGCGCTCCTTCGTGTTCACCTGACCGCTGGTGAACAACGCGATGACGATGATCTTGAGGAACTCGAACAGGTAGCGGGTGACGTAATCATCCTGAGTCCGTGCTTGGACATAACTGAGGATGACGAGGGTGCCGAGAACCAGCATCAGCCACGAGCGCAGGTCCCACTTGGCAAACGGACGCCGCCCGCGCTCGTTTGCCCACCAGCCGGCGATCATTGCCATGCCGACGTAGAACGACAGGCGCATGTCGCGCGCAAAGCCCCAGCAGAGGTCTTGCGGACGCATGTAGGCGAGCCAACTGAAGACCAGGAGCCCGAGGAATGGCCTGCGGAAGCTGAGCGGCAACGCCAGCATCACGATCCCGAAGACCATCAGGTCGCGAAACGCGCCCACTTCAGCCGCCGAGTACGATCGAGAGCAGGTTGAGGGCGAACGGCGGCAGGCGGTGCGGCGCCACGTAGTAGGTGGTCACCAGCACAACAGCGCTCATCAGGATGGCGCCAGCCACCAGCGAGCTGCGGCGACGGCGGCTCACGGTCTTGGCTCGCTCCTCTAGGGTCTCGAGGTGGCTGACAGCTCCAAGCATCGGCACGGACAGGGCGCGCTCGACGTCATCGACGGTCTTCAGTGTTCCGCGGAGCACATCGAGCAGCAGGATCAACACAATGGCAGCGCCGAGTCCGAGCAGGCAACCAAGCCCTGCAACCAGAGCGATGTTCGGTTCCGTCGGCTTTTTCGGAACAAAGGCCTCTGCGACCTGCTTGACCGGGGCCTTGGAGTCGAGCTGCTGCTGTAGATCGAGCGCAGCCTCGAGTTGCTTGCGGGCGTCGTCGCGCTTGTCTTGAGCCTCTTGAAGGCCGCGCTGCTTGGCAAAGTAGATTTCGGCTGCGTCGGCCCGCCGCTTCTGTTCTTCGCGCGCGGCCGCTACTTCGTCGAGCAGTCGATCGCGAGAAGCGACCGCGGCCGCCAAGGCGACTTGCATCCCCTCGAGTTCGGTACGCGCCTCCTTGAGCTTCGGGTTCTCGGTCAACTCTTCGCTGGAGAATGCCGCACTCAACTCCTTCTCGAGCCAAGCCACACGGGTGCGAAACGTCCTGAGGTCAGGGTGCGCAGGCCCCATCGAGTTCTCGAGACTTCGCTTGCGCGCCTTCAGCTCCAGGAACCACTGAGCCTCTTGAGAGCCGGCTGGGAAGCGCGTCTCGATCGCCATCGCTGACGAGTCGAAGTCGCGGGGCGTACGATCGATCTTGCGCTGCGTGTTCGCGATCTGCTGTTCGAGAACTGCGACCTCGCGATGCGCGGCGTCGAGTCGCTCCTCCTGCCGCTTCATCGACGCTTCACGGATCCGCATGTCCTCGCGCTGCAGCGCTTCATCCCACATCCGCTCGAACCCGTACTGCGCACTGAGGTGCGTCAGTTCGCGGTTGATGCTGGTGTACTCCCCGAGCGCCGCTCTGGCGCGCTGGTTTGCCTGTTCGGACTGCAGCTCCGTGCCGCGGCGCATGTCTGCGACTTGCTGCGCCATCCAGGTAGCGACCAGGGTGTTCAAGAAGGCCGCTGCGCGCACACCATCGCGATCGCGATAGGTCACTACGAGTCGTGCATAGCCGCGACCCTGACCTGGGTTGATGTCGACGACCCTGATGCGCTCCTCGATCTCTCGTTCACCCTGGCGCCGCTCGAAGGCGTCAGGGACAGCGCTCTCGGGCCAACCAAGCTTCTTGATCGTTGGACCGGCCGATTGCGGGATGAGGATCGTCGCATTGTCGACGACGAACTTGAACGGGTCCTCCGTTGGTCGAGTCTGAACTTCGGCCGGCAACCGGTAGTAGTCGACGTAGACCTCGGCCACGTAGTAGCGCGGCACGAAGAAGGCAACGATGCCGCCGATCAGCAGACCGAGTAGTGAGACAGGAATGACCTGCCAGCGACGCCGCTTCAGCAGATCGAAGTAGCGCGCTAGCGACAGCTGCGGCAGTTCAACCGTTGGCTCGCTCATGCCCTGTTCCACTCGCCGGATATCGGCAGGATGCCTCACAGAACCTGCTCCCGACTGCCATTCTTGCGCACCAGTACCTTGGCGCTCATTGCGTCAGAACCGGAAAAAAGACGAGTTCGTTTGCCCGCTGGCGACGTCCCAGCCGAAGCGAATCTGGGCGAAGCCGAGAATCGTCTGCACCGCGACGCTCACCGGCGTCAGGATGCGCTCGAGCAACCGCGACACCATGCCGAGGAAGGTCGGCGGGATGTAGATGATGTCGTTCTCGCGGATGCGGATGTTACGCTGCGTGTTGCCAGACATGATCATGTGGTAGACGTCAACCTCCACATGCAATGGGTGCTCGGCGTCCGGGCGGATCAACTGCACCCGGCTCAAGTTTGCCAATGGCGTCCACCGGATTCTCGCGACCGCTTTGAGGATCGTGCAGTCTGCTCCCAACAAGGCCATGGGCACGATGCCCTTCGCGCCCACCTCGCCAAAGGCATAGATGTTCTTGCTCTCGCCAACGATGCGGGCCTGGACATCGACCTCGAACTGGAACACGCCCTGGAGGAGCCCCTTTACCAGAGTCGCAAGCTGTGCCTCGGTGAGACCGAGCACCTGCACCGGCCCGACGTAGGGGATCAGGATCTTCCCGTCGATCGCGATGCTCTGCGGCGCCGTGAGTCGGGCGAGTTCCGCGGCGGAGGGATCGAGAAACGTCGAGGCCGGAATCAGGAAGACGATCGAGTCACCGCCCGCGACGTAGTTCTCGACTACGGCGTCGCCTTCGGCGCGCGAGCCAAACCCCTTTTCGTGAAACAGCTCGCGCAACCGCTTTTCCTCGTAGTTGCTGCACGAGGTCAACAAGCAGCCAAGGATGGCCAGCAGCAAGAACGACAGGGCAGTGCGGTTCGGAGTCACGCGCGTCTCTTCGAGGGTTGCCGCACCGGTCGTGCGGCGGGCTCATGGTAGGAGGCTGACTGTGCAGCGCAATCTCCGCGATTGCACGGAAGCTCCCCTAGTATCGGACGATCGCAGCCTGCGACCTGAGCCCGCGAGTTGGACCACTCGGTGCCGCCCGCCCGCGTGTGCGGCGACGGCAAGCAGCGGCCGCAGGCGAGGGCACGCGGCTCAGCGGCTCGCGTACTGCTGCTTGTAGTAGTCCTGGTAGGCGCCGCTGCGGACTCGCTCCCACCACGACCGATTCTGCACGTACCAGTCGAGCGTCTGCCGGAGGCCCTGCTCGAACGTGTGCCGCGGCTCCCAGCCAAGTGTTGCGCGTGCCTTGCTCGAGTCCATCGCGTAGCGACGGTCGTGGCCCGGGCGGTCTTTCACGTAGTGGATCAGGTTGTCCCCCTTGCCCAGCAGGCGGAGGATCTCCTTGATCACGTAGATGTTCTCGCGCTCCGCGTTGCCACCGAAGTTGTAGACCTCGCCGGCCTGTCCCCGTTCCATCGCGGCGCGGATTCCCTCGCAGTGATCCGTCACGTAGATCCAGTCGCGGACGTTCTTGCCATCGCCATAGACTGGCAGATGCTTGCCCTCGAGGGCGTTTGCGATCATCAGCGGGATCAGCTTCTCCGGGAATTGGTACGGCCCATAGTTGTTCGAGCAGCGGGTGATGACGCAGTCCATGCCGTGCGTATGCACCGCGGCGCGCACGAGAAGGTCACTCGCTGCCTTGCTCGCCGAGTAGGGCGAGTTGGCCTGCATCGGTGTGTCCTCGGTGAAGAAGCCCCACGGGCCCAGGCTGCCGTAAACCTCGTCGGTGCTGACGTGCACGAAGCGCTTGGTCTTGTAGATGCGGCTCTTGTCGAGCAACACCTGCGTGCCCTGCACGTTGGTTCGGACAAAGGCCGTCGCGTCGAGCACCGAACGGTCGACGTGGCTCTCGGCGGCGAAGTGCACGACGAGGTCCGGTCGATGCGCAGCGAAGGCCTCGTCCATCTGCGCGCTGTCGGCGATATCGCCCTTCACGAACGTGTAGCGCGGGTTGCTCGCCACGTCGGTCAGGTTCTCGAGGTTGCCAGCGTAGGTCAGGGCATCGAGGTTCACGACCTCGTGGTCGCTGCCGTTCAGCAGCATGCGCACGAAGTTCGAACCGATGAAACCAGCACCACCGGTGACGAGGATCTTGCTCACTGGGACTCTTCCTTCAGATAGCGACGCAGGGCGTCGTGGTAATCGGGCAGCCGCTTCCCGCGAACCGCCGCGAGCTTGTCCGTGTCGAGCACGGACCAGGCTGGGCGAGCCGCGGGGCGGCCGAGTTCTTGGCTGGTCATGGTGCCTACCGTGACCGCCCCGAACCCGGCTGCAGCCAGGATATCGGTCGCGAAGCGGTGCCAACTGCATTGGCCTTCATTGCTCGCATGGTAGATGCCGCCAGGAGCCTTCAACTCACACAGGTCGAACATCGCAGCCGCGAGGTCGTCCGTGTAGGTAGGACGGCCAATCTGGTCCGTGACCACCTTCAACGGCTGACCAGAACGGGCACGCGCCAACATGGCGGCGGGGAAGTTCTTGCCCTTCGGACCGAACACCCAGCTGGTTCGCAGAACGTAGAAGTCTTGGCGCTGATGCGCCGCGAGCGCCTGTTCGCCCAGCAGCTTGCTGCGGCCGTAGGCGGACAGCGGGGCGGTGGTCGCGTCCTCGCGATAGGGAGTCGTCGCGCGACCGTCGAACACAAAGTCCGTACTGACGTAAACGAGGCCGATGCCGAGTTCGGCGCAGACATCGGCAACGTGCGCGGTGCCAGTGCCGTTCTGCGCCACAGCCTTCTGCGGCTCCTTTTCACAGCCATCGACGTCGGTCCACGCGCCGCCATGCAGGACGAAACGAGGCTTCTGCTCGACGAGCCAACGGCGCACGGCACCTTGGTCTTCGACGCGCAGATTCGTCGTGTCGGTCATGCAGACGCTGCGCCCGCGTCGCCCGGCCTCGCGGGCTACAGCGCGGCCGAGTTGTCCTCTCCCACCTGTGACAAGGTAGTCGACGCTCATGCTGCATTCCCTGCTGTGACCCGCAGTGCGGGCCTCAGATGTCCATCCGGTTGCAGCCGTTGTCGCGAATCAGCGTTGCGGCGCGATACAGCGATTCGAACGTGCCAGCATCGGTCCACCAACCCTTCAACACTTCGGCCGTCATCGAGCCACGGCGGATGTACTCGTTGTTGACGTCGGTGATCTCGAGCTCGCCGCGGGCTGACGGCTTCAGCGTGCGGCAGATCTCGAACACGTGCTTGTCGTAGAGGTAGATGCCGATGACCGCTTGGTTGGTCTCCGGTTGCTTTGGCTTCTCGACGATCTTCTCGACCTTGCCGTTCTTGACCGTGGCAACGCCAAAGCGCTCGGGGTCGTGCACTTCCTTCAGCAGGATCTTGGCACCCGTTCCCTGCGCCTTGAAGTCATCGACGGCCTTCTTGATGTTGCTCTCGATGATGTTGTCGCCCAACACCACGCAGATGGCTTCACCGTCGGCGAAGTGCTCCGCCAGTTTCAGCGCGTCGGCAATGCCACCCTCGCCCTGCTGGTAGGCGTAGTTGAGACGCTGCAGACCGAAGTCGGCGCCATTGCCGAGCAGCTGCAGGAAGTCACCGGCGGAGTTTCCGCCCGTGACGATCAGGATGTCCCTGATACCAGCGTTCACCAAACACTGGATCGGGTAATAGATCATCGGCTTGTCGAAGACCGGCAGCAGATGCTTATTGGTGATCTTCGTGAGCGGGTAGAGCCGCGTGCCGAGACCACCTGCGAGAACAACGCCCTTCATGAGTACTGACTCCGGTACCAGTCGTAGGTTCGTTGGATTCCTTCGGCGAAGCCAACGCTCGGGCAGAAGCCGATTATGGATTTCGCGCGACCGACATCCGCCAGCGAGTGCCGGACATCGCCTTTGCGAGCCGCGGCGTACAGAGGTTGGACACTCTTGCCGGCGACTCGACTGAGTTCGGCGAGCAGGTCGCGCACGGTGATCGACTGGCCGTAGGCCAAGTTCACGATCTCGCAGCCGGTCGTAGTCGCAAACAGCGCCTTCTCAACGCCCTCCACCACGTCCTCGACGTAGGTGAAGTCGCGCGACTGCGTGCCATCGCCATCGATGCGCGGTTGCTGGCCGCGCAGCAACGAGAAGCAGAACGCAGCCACGACCCCCGAGTACTGGCTGTCCGGTACCTGGCGTGGGCCGAAGACGTTGAAGAACCTAGTGATGACGACGGGCAGGCCGTACACGCGGGCGTAGCTTCTGCAGTAGAGCTCGCCCGCTAGTTTGGCCGCCGCGTAGGGAGACAGCGGGTCCTCACGCATGCTCTCATGCTTCCACTGCTCCTGCTGGTTGCCATAGGCCGACGAACTGCCGGCGTAGACGACGCGCGCGCCATGCTGCTTGGCGGCGAACAGCACCTGAGCCGTGCCGGTAGCGCAGGCGTGGTGCGTATCGAGCGGCGTTTCGAGGCTGCGTGCAACCGACGGCAACGCCGCCAGGTGTACGACGTGCTTGCTGTTGGCAAACGCGCGCTGCACTGCAACAGCATCGGTAACGGAACCCTCGACGATCTCCAGATCGCCCTCGACCCCGTCGAGATTCGTGCGCCGACCCGTCGAGAAGTCGTCGATCACTGTGACGCTGCGTCCCGCAGCCAGGAGGCGCCGCACAAGGTGCGAACCGATGAAGCCGGCACCGCCGGTGACGAGAACCCGAGTACTCAAACGATGACTCCTGCGGCAGGGACCGTGGCGGACAACCAGGCAAAGCGCATCCGGCCATCGACCCGATCGCCCACGGCGACGTAGCCGAGGCCCTTTGTCGCGCTGGTCCCCGCACGGGTCATCGGCATGGCGCGCCTTCTGTCTGCTTGCGGATACGAATTCGCGCTCGCAGCAGCGACTGGTGCGGGCCCTGAGTCGCCGCCCCCTGCCCGGGGCGCACCGCCCTCTCCTTGCGGCAGAAGGCGCCCCCGAGCAGGCCGCAACCTGTGCACGTCATCGTCTGTGTTCAGCGCTCGGGTCACGAAGCGTGGCGGAAGGGGAATGAGATCAAGTGTGCTGTATCGCTGCCCTTGTAGGGTGTCCACCCGAGTGTGCGGTTTCCCGCAAGAGACGGAGAAGCCCTTGGTTGAGACGGGCCCAGAACCCCCCATGAGATCGACCACTGCACCTTGGCCTCGGGCGGTTCTGCGCCCGCCATCTCGGGACGAAGGTCGCCGCCCGGAGCTACTCTCCAAGGTGGTCACAGGCCCGCACAGGTTGACAGGTTGCGCGCGTCGGCCTTACCGTCCCCCGGCCCCCTCTCCCCCTCGTCGAGGATTCCATCATCGTGGCTAGGCGCGACCGTTCGTCGTCCTCCCGTTCGTCATCGGCCGCCAAGCGCCCGTCCTCTTCGTCCACCACGCGCGCAGCCGGTCGGCCGCGGAGCGATGGCAAGGTCGACATCTTCTGTCCCCAGTGCGCCGCGCAGTATCGCATCGCCGAAGACGCGATCGACATCAAGGTGGCGTGCACGCAGTGCCAGCGCGTCTTCTTCCCAAAGGCAGGCGCCACCAAGCGACCGAAGGCCAAGGACTACAGCAAGGCCTACATCGGTTTCGGTGTCGGCGCGGTCCTGATAGTCGGCACCTTGGTGCTGATGAGCCGCGGTGGCGACCAGCCAAAGCCGAAAGCCGCGGCGCCAACGAACACCGCAGACGCACAGTTGCAGATCGATCGGAAGGCCCGAGCCGATCAGGGCATGCGTTGGGCTCGTGCGGTCGCCACCGGCGACCTGCTGACATTGCGCACCTACTCCGACTTGGCGGCGATGGCCACGGTTCTCGGTATCGACGCCACTCTGGTCGGCGATGCACGCGACCAGGCAATCGTTGCCGCGCTGCCCAAGCACGACGCCACGCGCCTGTTCTCCGAGATGGAATGTTCCTCGGCGGATGTAAGTGAGTCGGCCGTGAAGGCAGGCGCAGGTGCGATGACCTTCTACTTCAGCAACAAGCCCGGCGACACGGTCTACGACCCCAAAGCCGGAGCCCAGGTCACCGTGCAGTGGAGCCTCCAGGCCTCGCAGATGCGCGTGGCCTCCTTCGAGGTGACGGCGAAACCCGTCGTCCGGGGCAAGCGTCCAGGCGATTCGTCGAACACTTTCAAGCCCAGCGAAGAGGTCGCCAAACCCAAGCTCGTCGAGACCAACCGAGGTGGCGCCCTGGTAAAGGTCAAGGAGTCCGATCCGGCTCCGATCGCGCACCTCGCGGACACGCCTGAGCCGGTTCGCGAGAAAATCGATGCCTTGGTCAAGGACCTGATCGCGAGCGCGGATCCGGACTCTCCAGGCTACCTGTTTGGCCGCAGCTCCTCGGCACTCAAGGCGATCGGCAAGCCGGCCATGCCGCGCTTGGTGAATGCCCTCTACGAGCTCTACCCGGACGTCCAGGGCAACAACCAGAAGATCTCGCAGGTCACGCGCTGCCTGCTCGACATGACCGGGATGGCCTTCGCGTATGACGTGCGCGGCAGCGGCGACGCGGCAAAGGACAAGCCTGCTCGCGAATCCGTCATCCGGCAGTGGTTCGCGTGGTGGTGGCGCTTTGCCAACGACACCTATCAGGACGCGATCGACCAGTCCGAGGATCTGCTCGACGCGAGCAGCAGCAAGCCCAAGGACAAGTAGGCGTCCCGCCCATTCCCAACCTCTCCCCAGCCCGTTCCCTAGCCAGCCTGAAATCCCATGTCCGTCCTCGCCATTGCCTGTGACAACTGCGGCGCGAAGTACCGCCTGCCTGAGTCGTTCTCCGGAGACAAAGCCAAGTGCCAGAAGTGCGGCAGCGTGATCGATGTCGCTGCCCAGCGCAAAACGGCCGGAGCACCGGCAACGGCACCAGCACCAGCCCCGAAGACCGCATCGGTACCGCTCAGTCCTCCAACGAGGAAGAAGGAGTCAGCCGTCGGTACTCGCGCCGCGAGCACGTCAGCGGCAAAGGTTGAGGCTGCGCCGACGCGGCTGGCGCGTTCAAGCCGCGGCACGAGTGCGGAGCCCGCTGAAGCGAAGGACGGCAAGAGCGGCCGTACGCGCGGCGACCGAAAGGAAGCCGGCGAGCGCGAACCAAAGAAGAACAACACCATGCTGTTGGCTGGCGGCGGCATCGCGGCCCTCGCCATCGTCGCGGTGATTGTTGTCCTCGGCTCGGGCAGAAAGGAACCAGCCAAGGGGACCGACCAAGCAGTCGTCGGGAACCAAGAAGCCGCCAAGCCCGCGCCAGAGGCAAGCAAGCAGGATGTCGCGCCACCGCAGCCCAAGGTCGAGCCGAAAACGGAGCCGAAGACGGAGCCGGCGCCAGTTCTGGCCGACGCGAGCGCCAAGCTGCTCGACGGAAAAGCCGAACCAGCCGTGGCCACCACCGAGAAGCCGGCAGCAAAGGAGGCCGAAGCACCGGCGCAGCCTGCCGATGACGGCACTCCCAAGGAGAAATGGGAGCGCAACACGACCAAGAGCATCGACGAGGTCTTTGATGTGAAGTCGCTCGGCGAACTGCCATGGACGGCAGAGGCCGACGATGCGAAGCGGGAAGAAGTTCGGGCCCTGGTTGCGACGGTTGTCGATGGCGGCAAGCCCGCGCGAGCGGCCAAGACCGAACTCGAGAAGATGGGCTACTTCGCTGCCTTTGGCATTGTCGAGCGCTTGCGCCAACTCGACTACAAGTCCAGCAGTGAGCAGATGACCGCTTGGGAGTTCAACAAGGTGCTCGAGACGATCTTCGCCGGCTTGAATGCAGGCTTCGTCGCGGTCGAGGACGGCGTCGATCTCGACCCTCGCAAGGCTGACCACAACGCGCGCACGGCCGAGGCGTGGAGCAGGTTCTTGGGCAAGTATCCGACCAAGGCCGAGTTTGACGCGTGGCGCAAGGAACGCCTCAACCGCGCCAAGTGACCCAGATCCCAGCGACCCAGATCCCAGTGACCGGGCTCCGGCGGCGTTGGCCTGCGGTGGGTCATGTGCTGCGGGCCGCGTCAGCCGGCGTAGCCGAGGTTGTCGGGGCGGGCTAGATCTTGGCCGCGCCCAGGGTCTTCAAGACTCACGGCGAACCGACTCGCTCGCGGTTGTCAGAAGGCCCCAGCACTGCCGCCACTGCGATGGTCGCACACGGCGATGCGCTCGCCATCGTCGCGAATCGCGATGCACTGCACCCGCGCAATCGCGCGGGGCCGGGGCTCAAACGTGTGCCCCATCGCCGCCAGTTTCTGACGCACGTCGCGAGGCAGTGAGTTCTCCTCCCACATCAGCGAGTCCGGCATCCATTGGTGATGGATGCGAGGCGCTCGCACAGCGGACTCGAGGGTCATGCCATGGTCTACGACGTTGAGCAGGACCTGCATCACGGCGTTGATGATTCGACCGCCGCCCGGCGCGCCCAGAACGACCACGACCTTGCCGTCGCGCACCACGATCGTCGGCGTCATCGAGGACAGCATTCGCTTGCCAGGTGCAATGGCGTTGGCTCGGCCACCGACCAAGCCGAACTGGTTGGGAGTGCCCGGACGAGCGGCAAAGTCATCCATCTCGTCGTTGAGCAAGAAGCCCGCGCCCGCAACCACATCACCGCTCCCGAACGTCGCATTGAGCGTCGTCGTGCAGGCCACTGCGTTGCCTGCCTGGTCCACCACCGAGAAGTGGGTCGTGTCGTCGCCCTCGGGGGCCCCAGGCGGCACGCCAGGCGCAACCTCGCTGCGGCGATCCGTGCGCAGACCCTGCCGCAGCGTAGTCGCATAGTCCTTGGACACGAGTCCTGACGTTGGCACCGAGACATGGTCAGGATCGCCGAGCCACTTGGCGCGGTCGGCATAGGCACGACGCATGACCTCCGTCAGCAAGTGCAAGGTCTCGCTGCTGCCAAACCCCATCGAGCGCAGATCGTAGGGCTCCAACAGGTTGAGCATCTGGAGCAGTGCCACTCCGCCCGAAGAGGGCGGTGGCATCGACAGCACTTCGCAACCACGATAGGTCCCACGCAACACTTCGCGTTGCACCGGTGCATACGTCGTGAGATCGGCGGCCGTCACGTAGCCGCCATTGCTCGCCATGTGCGCAGCGATCAGTTCGGCGGTGCGGCCGCGATAGAACCCAGAAGGGCCGGCTTCGGCGAAACGCTCCAATGTGGCCGCAAGATCTGGCTGCATCAGCAGCTCGCCCTGCTTCAGTGGTTCGCCATCCTTGAAGAAGATTGCTCGAGCGGTCGCGCTGCGGCCCAGGAGCTCACGTTCGTCGCGCAAAGCGGCGGCTAGGAACTGGTCGACCGGGACACCGTGCCTTGCCAGCGCAATCGCTGGCTGAGCCAACTCCCGAAGCGACTTCTTGCCGAACTGCGCCAAGGCGAGGCAGAGACCGGCTGGGCTTCCTGGAACCGCGGCTGAGGTCGCACCGTACTGCACCTTTTCGGTGTCGAGTGTGCCATCGGGCCGGAGATACATCGTCGCCGTCGCGGCGGCCGGGGCCTTCTCGCGAAAGTCGAACGCCGCGGTTTGCCCATCGTGCATGCGCACGATGAGGAAGCCACCGCCGCCGAGGTTGCCGGCCTGAGGGTGTGTCACCGCGAGCGTCAATGCGATCGCGACCGCCGCATCGACGGCATTGCCGCCGTCGCGCAGCACTTCGAGTCCGACCGCCGTCGCATGCGGCTCACAGGTCGCAACGGCGGCGTTGCGGCCGCGTGCGATCATGTCGTTCGGCAGCAGCGCCGGGTTTCGACCATCGCCGTGAACGGCACTGGCAGGCAACAACCACCCCGCCACCACAAAGCCGAGCGCCACCCTGATGCGCCGCGAGGCTTGACCGCTATCGCGCCCGCGAAGTCTCATCGCTCCGGACCGCCCAGCCTTTCGCCGAACGTGACGCCCTGCGAGTGCAGGTACTGGATCACGCGGTCGATTTCGGCCTGCTCGCCTTCGAGTTCGAGGGCGATGAACCCGCCCAGGTCCGTGACCGAGGCGCCACGAATGTTGACAACGACGTCGAACGAGCGATTGATCTTGTAGAGCAAGGGCTCGCGCACGAGGTCCTGGCTGAACTCGAAGTGGATGTTCTTCTTGGTCTTCACTGGGTCGGGGTCCGAACCGGCTGCGATGCCGGGCGAGGATGATACGAATGGCGGGGTCCAGGCGCTCGCACTTGATCCAGAACCGCCGCTCGATACCCTCTCCGCCTCGTTCTTGGTCCCGTAGCCAAGTGGTTAGGCAACGGATTGCAAATCCGTCTACGGCGGTTCGATTCCGCCCGGGACCTCACTCCTCTCTCGGCCCTCAAGACCGGCCGCGCAGCGTCTCTCCAACACTGGCGCCCATTACTGGCGGCCCATTACTGGCGGCCCATCACCGCCGGCAGCCCATCACCGCCGGCGGCCCATTACCGCCGGCAATCGGCGCCCTGACGGATCGCGTCACTTGTTGGCCGGTAGACCCGTGCTGAGTTCGTCGCGCACGCGCTCGAGCAGCGCCTTGGTCGCGCGAATCCCTTCGTCCTCCGAGAGGCGACCGCCCTCGTACTCGATTCCGATACGGCCACGCCAACCGTGGTCAAGGCAGCAGATGCGCAGCATCTGCCGGTAGTCGGTGCCGGTCTCATCACCCTTCTCGTCAAAGTCGTGGGACTTGGCCGAGACGCCTTTGGCGAACGGCATGAGTTCGGCCGTGCCGATGTAGCGATCGTACAGCTCGTCTTTGCTGACGCGGAAGTTGCCAAAGTCCGGCAGCGCCCCCATGCGTGGGTGCCCCACCATCGCCAACACGGTGCTGAGCCACTTGCCGTTGCTCGACAAGCCCCCGTGGTTCTCGACGATGACGTTCACGCCAGCGGTTTCGCCGTACTCGCATAGACGTCGCAGACCGTCGACCGCGAGCTTCGTCTGCTCCGCCCACGAACCGCTGCTTTGCGCGTTGACGCGGATCGAGTGGCAACCAAGGCTCCTCGCTGCATCGATCCACTTGTGATGGTTGGCGACTGCCTCGCTGCGCTTCTTCGCATCCGGATCGCCGAGTGCGCCTTCGCCATCAACCATGATCAGCACGCTTTGAACGCCTTCGCTCTCACAGACCGTCTTTAGGTCCTTCAGGTACCGAGCGTCCTGCGCCTGTTCCTTCCAGAAGCTGTTCACGTACTCGACCGCGTCGATCCCGTACGCCTTGGCGCGCTTGGGGAAGGTCAGATTGTCTTTGCCGTCGCGACCGAGCGTGCGATGCAGGGACCACTGGGCGAGGCTGATGGTGAACAGAGGCTCGCCGCGATCCTGGCCCAAGGCCGGAGTCGCCGCTTCCGCGGGCAGCCCCAGCAACGAGAAGCCGCCGAGGCCAGCCGCGCCAGTAGCAGCGGCGCGGAGGAACTGACGACGATGTGCGAGCGAGCGAGAGGAGTCGTGGCTCATCGTCGCATTGGAGCGCACACGGACCGGCGCGCAACCGCCGGGTGCCTGCCCACGAGATCTCGGCCTTTACCCGAGGCTCGCGCAGCCTCTCTCGACTCACATCATGGGCGTCGGCGCCATCGCCGCTGCGTTCGGATCGATCGGGCCGAGGATCTTCTTCGTCACTGCCGACTCGCCAAACGTCCAGACCATGGACGTGACCATGTAGACCATCAACCCGGCGGCATAGTTGTAGAGCAGCACACCGAACATGAGCGGCATGTAGCGCATGATCTGCTGCATCTGCCGCTGCTGCGGATCGGTCGGCAACGGCATCTTGGACTGCAGGATCAGCATCAGCGAGATCCAGACCAGTGGCAGGATGTTGAAGTGGCCCGGCCAGAAGGGCAGCCCGAACAGCATGTCTGGCGCACTGAGATCGCCCATGAACAGGAAGCCCTGATGGCGCAGGTCGTAGGCCGTGCGCAGCGCCGTGAAGAGGCCGATGTAGATCGGCATCGTCAGAAAGATGGGCAGGCAACCGCCGAGCGGCGGCATCAGCTTGTTCTCGCGCTGGAATGCGATCATCGCCTGCTGGTAGGCCTTCGGATCGTCGGCGTATTGCTCCTTGATCTTGTCGAGCTTGGGTTTCACCACGGCCATGCGCTTGCCGTACGCCCGCATCGACTTCTGCATGCGGAAGTTCAGCGGCGCGAGACAGCCGCGGACGAGGATCGTCAGCAGCATGATCGACACACCCCAGACGCCACACATGCCGTGGAACAAGCCGAGAAGCTTGACCAGCATGGTCGCCATGAAGCGACCGCCAGGGATCACGATGCTGCCGCAGCACGGTGGCTCCAGATCGACATCGAGAATCGGCGAGAAGCGCGCATGCTCGGGGCTCTCGTCGAACACCGAGAACGACTTCGGCCCCAGGTAGAGCCCGAACGACACCGTGCTCGCCGAGCCAATCACCGGGATCGGCAGACGCAACTGCACGAGCGTGCGAGGCATCGAGCGCGCGGCCACCATGAGATCGGCGTTGGCGATCCGCGGCAGCGACTCGACGTCGACACGGGTCACCGCCGAGCGCGTCGCCTCATCCATCGGGAACAGGAAGCTGCCGAAAAAGCGGTTGGAGGACCCGGTCATCTCGAAGCGCTGCGCGTCGAACATCATCAGGTCCTGTCGCGCTCCCTCGGCACTGGCCCCTACGTGCGCAACCTCACCCGTCTCGGTCGATGCAACTGCCCACGCCGAGGTGCCGAACATCGCCAACTCCGTGCGGTTGACGATTGCGGGACCACTCATCTGCAGCATGACGCTGGGGACGGCGGCATCCGCGAGGCGCAGATTCTCGAGCTTCAACTCGATTGCGAAGCCGCGCTGGTCTTGTCGATGACGGAAGGTCTTGGTGAGCCGCAGTCCGCGAGATGACTCGATGGCGAAGGACACTGCCCCAGGTGCGACGGAGCGGGACCAAGCTTGGTCCCACGGATTCTTGTCGAACAACGACGTTTCGACTTCACGCACCAACAGCGAGTAGTCGCTGCCATTGCCCACCAGCAGCATGTAGTCAGCGGCGGTCAACTCCTCTGGCTTCTTCGCTTGCGCCGAGGGCGTGGCGAAGTGATCCATCAACTGCAGGAAGTAGATGCCGGCGCCGCGGTCGTCGAACTTGACGCGAAAACTCCCCTGCTGGCCAGGTGCGCCGAACTCGTGCGTGAACGCGGGCTCGCTCTGCGCTCGCAGCGAGGCGCTAACGAAGGCGAACAAGAAAGCGATCAGGTAGCGGTACATGCGGGAATGCGGCATCGTTGGTCCGGCCTACAGGTCGGCGGTCATGGCGTCGGCGGCGACACTCTGGCTCTTCTGCTCAACGCCCTTGAGCCAAGCGATCGGCTAGGTAGCCGGGCAGTTCGGGGATCGCGCGGATCTTGCGCATAGTCGCTTCGTGGTCGTAGGCGACGCGGTGGAACTGTGCGACCTTGCCATCCAGGGTGACGAATGAAGCTCGCGTGTCGCCGTCGCGTGGCTGACCAACAGACCCGATGTTGATGATGACCTTGCCTTCACCCAACTCGTAACGATCGCCGAGTTCGCTTGGCGGATAGAAGCCGCCACTCTCGTGGAAAAGGCCGGGCACGTGGCTATGGCCGACGAAGCAGAGCTTCGCGCTACCCATGCGCTCGAAGCACTCGCCCATCTTGCCGCGGTCCTGGCCGTCGCGCGGGACGAGGTACTCACGAACTGGGTCGCGCGGGGAACCGTGCACCAGCAGCATGTCGCCCTCGCGATAGGTCTCCTTCATGCCGTCGAGGTACTTCCACAGCCGCATGTTCTCTTCGCGCGGCCGGTCTTTGCGATTGAGCTGGTCGCGAGTCCAGTCGATCGCCGCCCTCGCCTTGTCGTTGAAGTCCGAGGCATAGAACATGGCACCGTGCTCATGGTTGCCTAGCAACGACAGTTCGGCTCGCCCCATCACCATCAGCAGGGTCTCACGCGGCTCCGGTCCATAGCCGATCACGTCGCCAAGGCAGAGGACACGTTTGCAGCCGAGCTCGTCAATGCGTTGAAAGCACGCGGTCAGCGCCTCGGTGTTGCTGTGGATGTCAGAGACGAATGCGATCATGTCCGGTTCTCGCGGGACCATGGATCGCCCGCGGGGGCGGAGACGGTACCGACGCCAGCGTCCCACTGCCAGGAACGATCGGCTATCTTGCGGACGAGCCGATGTCTCCGTCACCCCCACCGCGTGGTCCATCCCAGGAACCCCTGTGGGTCGTCACTGGCCCTACCGCCTCGGGCAAGTCGGCGCTCGCCCTGGAGCTTGCGGAGCGCTGCTCGGGCGAGATCCTGTCAATGGACTCGATGACGGTTTACCGGCGCATGGACCTAGGCACGGCCAAGCCGACCTCAGCCGAACGAACTCGGGTCCCGCATCACCTCATCGACCTCGTCGAGCCCGACCAGGAGTTTGACACGGCGCGCTGGTGCATCGCCGCGGCAGCGGCCGTCGACGATGTTCGCGGTCGCGGCCGAAGGCCGATCTTCGTCGGCGGAACCCCGCTCTACCTCATGGCCTTCTTCAAGGGCCTGATGCATGGCCCAGCCGCCAATGCCGAACTTCGGCAGCAGCTGGCGGATCGGGAGACAGCGGAGCCAGGGTGCCTTCACCGCCAACTCGAGCAGCTCGATCCAACGGCTGCGGCGCGCATCCATCGGCACGATCAGCGTCGCGTCGTGCGCGCACTCGAAGTGGTGCTCACCACTGGCAGGCCGATCTCCGAGCAGCAAGAACATTTCGACCGCGACACATGGTCGCGACCATGCCGTCTCATAGCCCTCAACTGGCCGCGTGAGACCCTGCACGAACGCGTGAAGGCGCGCACCGAGGCCATGCTCGACAGCGGCCTGCTTGCCGAGGTCGAGGTGATCGAACGTAGCGGCGGCTTCTCGCGGACCGCAGGCGCGGCGATCGGCTACGCCGAGTGCCGCGACTTCTTGCGCGGCCGCTACAAAGACCGCACGGAGTTGCGCAACCGAATCCGCCGCAACACGCATCACTTGATCCGAAGGCAGAGCACCTGGCTCCGACGACTCCGTGATGTGCGCTGGCTGCCCGGCGACACCGACGTCGCGGCCATGATGCAGAAGCTAGTTGACTGAGCGGGGCGCATTCTCGACGTGCGGTGGCCATGCTGCGCGCTACTCTCAGCCGCCCGTGACCGCCCAACCGACTGATCCCGCTGCACTCGTCAGCAAAGCCAAGGCAATGGGTGTTGCGATCGACGAGTCGGCAGCAGCGTTGCTGCTCGCCTACCTCGACGCGATGCTCACCGTCAACGAGCACATCAACCTGACCGGAGTCCGGGATCGCGAGCAAGCTGTCGTGCTGCACGCGTTGGACAGCCTTGCCTTCGGACTCACGGAATCGCGACCGTCACATGCCCTCGACCTCGGCACCGGCAACGGCTTCCCCGGGGTGGCGGTGGCGATGCTGCATCCGCGAACGTCGGTCGTGCTCCTCGACCGCACGGCGAAGAAGATCCGGGCTATCGGCGCCTGCCTGCTGACAGCTCGCATCCAGGGCGTTGAGACGGCAACCGTGGATGCGGCGCAGGCTCCTGGCCTGCACAAAGAGATGCGCGGGGCCTTCGATCTCGTAGTAGCACGCGCAGTCGGGGCCCCCGCCGAGATGGCGCAGATGGCAAAGCCACTGCTGTCCCAAAAGGGTCAACTGGTGCTCTGGCTCGACGCGGCGGCCGAAGCCCCCGCCCAACTCGACGGCATGAAGCGCGAGCGAGACATCGGCTACGACCTCCCGGAGCCGGCGGCACGGCACCGTCGCTTGGTCATCTACCGCCGCGCGTAGGCTCGCAGCCCATCGCGTGCAAACAGCGGCCCTCGACGGGCCGTTCCCGGCACAGGTCCTTCCCGGAACAGGCGCGTTCCCGGAACAACCAAGCCGCCGCGCAGCTACCAGACCCACATTTACGCGGGTTCGCTTGGCAATCAGCGCGTCGTGATCTCGTCGATCAGCGGCATGCTCGTCACGGTCACGAGGCCGAACCGACCGAGGTGCTCAAGCTTGCTCGTGCTCGACGGGTAGTTGACCATCGGATCGTTCTTGTCGTAGTTCCAGAAGTGGCGATCGATGGTGTCGCAGATCTTCATCAGATCGCGGCCAAACGCGTTGTTGCGGCCGTCATTGCGACGGCGCACGCCGCGGAAGAACGACTCCGTCTCGTACTTGTCCGCGAGGCCTTCCACGTCGCGCAGACCCATGTCGCGCTGTTCCTGGGTCAAGCCCGAGGAGTGGCCTTGCCACGTGAAGCTCTGGCATGCACCGAGCGAAAGAAGAGCGACAGCGAGGGCGAACTTGCGCATGGGTCGTGCGAAAACGCTGGGGAAGAGGGGTCTTTAGGGGCGAGTGCGACCGCGGGGCACGCGGCGCAGGGGCGGGAAGTTACTAGCCGGAAAACCTGTTCGCAATCACTTCTCCACGAACTTCCTCGGGCCGAAAACACGCAGGCCTCACGGCGATGCGACCTGAAGGTGGACCGTGGCCGACAACGGATCCCAAAGCCCCCTTGCGGCCCGGGCCCTCGATTCGCCACGATCCGCGCATGTCTCGCATGATGTGCCCGCGTGGCACGGACGACCTTCTACCCGAAGCCCTGCCGGCCCTCGACCACGTGTTCGCGGCCTTCCACAGGACCATGGACACGTTTGGCTACCGGGAGATCCGCACGCCGATGTTCGAGGAAACCGCGTTGTTCGTGCGGAGCCTCGGTGACGAAAGCGATGTCGTCAGCAAGGAGATGTTCAGCGTCCAACGCGGCGATACCAACGTGACCTTCCGCCCTGAAGGTACGGCACCGGTAGTGCGCGCCTACCTGCAGCACAACCTCGACAAGACCCGCGCCTTTCAGAAGTTCTGGTACGGCGGACCGATGTTTCGCTTCGAACGCCCCCAGGCAGGTCGTAGCCGTCAGTTCTACCAGCTAGGCGTCGAGGCTCTCGGCAGTCACAGCCCGCTGCTCGACTCCGAAGTCGTACTGCTGGCCCATCGCGCCTTTGCAGCGATGGGGCTTCGCAACTACCGCGTCCACTGCAACTCGATCGGCGACGCGGAAGATCGCACGACATTCCGCCTCGTCCTGCGAGCCTACTTCCAGCCGCTCCTGCAGCAGCGCTGCGACGACTGCCAGCGCCGCTTCGAGCGCAACGTGTTCCGCATGCTCGACTGCAAGGTTCCGCAGTGCCAGGCAACCAACAAGGCAGCGCCGCAATTTCTCGACCACCTTCGGCCGGCGAGCCGCGCGCGCTTCGACGAATCGCTAGCCGTGCTCCAGGCGTTCGACGTGCCCATCATCGTGGATCCCGGGATCGTGCGTGGCTTCGACTACTACACGCATCTTGTCTTCGAGGTGCGCTGCCCCGACCTTGGCGCGCGCGACGCGATCTGTGGCGGCGGCCGATACGACGGCCTCATCGAGCAAATGGGTGGCCCGTCCTTGGGCGCAGTAGGCTTCGCGATCGGCGTCACCCCGACGCTGCTGGCGCTCGAGATCCAGAAGCACCCGGCGATCGCACCGCGCGAGAACTTCGCCGCGGTGTTCGTGGCGCCAATTGGCGACAGCGAACGCACCGCGGCACTCCGACTGTGCCAACAGTTGCGTGACCAGGGCATCCCCTGCGACACGGATTACGAGCAGAAGAGCTTGAAGGCCCAGTTCAAGTCCGCCGACAAGCGCGGAGTCAAAGTGATGTTGGTGCTTGGGCCCGACGAGGTGCAGAACGGTCGCGTGCAGGTGCGCGCATTGCATCTAGGCCAGGACCACCAGTTGGCGCTCGACTCCGAACTTGCAGCCCACGTCCGCCAACTGCTCGCGACCACAAAGACCGCACCGTGAACGCCAAGGCCAAGGCCGATGGGCTCGCGCTCTACGGCGGCGCGTTCAATCCCCCGCACCTCACCCACCGGCGCATCGTCGAAGCCGCGCTACTGCAGTTGCCAGTGGCAGAACTTGCGGTGCTCCCGACTGGCAACCACCCACACAAGAAAGCTCGCGAGGTGGCCACGGCGGAACACCGACTGGCGATGTGCCAGCTTGCGTTCGGCGCCATGCCGCGGGTGCGCATCGACGACCGTGAGCTCCGCCGCAGCGGCATGTCGTTCACGGTAACGACGCTCGAGGAGCTCTACGCCGAGGACCCGTCGAGGGAGCTGTGGTTCGTCATCGGCGCCGACAACCTGCCGCTGCTGCCGAGCTGGCGCGAACACCACCGCATCTTGCAACTGGCGCGGATCGCGACCTTTCCCCGGCTGCATTGTCGTATCGAGCGCCGCGAACTGGAACGCCTCGACCTGTCTGCCGACGAACGCGAACGCTTGCTGGAGCGCGTGCTCGTTCTCGAACCCGATGCGGTTGCAGCGCAGGATGTGCGAGCTCGCCTTCGGAGCGGTGAGTGCAACCTCCCCGAACTGGATGTCGCAGTCGAGTCCTACGTTCGCACCCACCACCTCTACGGGACCTGACGAGATGGCTGCGCTCGGCCCCTACTACGCAACACCGGCAGTCCTGGCCCTCACCGGAATCGCCCTGCTGTGGAACCGTCGCGTGCGCGGGTTCCTTCCCGATGACGTGCCCAGCCAAGGCCGCAAGCAGCACGGTCGGCGCATGCCACTCGCGGGCGTCGTCATAGTGCCGCCGATCCTCTTTTGGTTGCTCGCGGATCACCGATACGTGGTGGCCATCGCGGTGGCGGCCGTGGCAATCCTTGGCTTCGTCGATGACTGGCACAAGGAGAAGGGTCGGGACTTCGACTGGCGCATCAAAGCTGCCGGGCTCGGCACTGCGGCGTTCGCCATCCCGTGCACGCAGAGTTCACCGCTCGAGGATCCGATGCGGTTCCTGTTTGCGTGGGCTCTGGTGTTCGTCCTGACCAACGCGATCAACTTTCTCGACAACACGGACGGGGTCGCGGCGTCCGTAGCCGGGGCCAGTCTTGTCGGCGCCACACACGCAGAGGGCCCTCTCGCCGCCGCGGGCTTTGCGGCTTGCGGCTTCGTGGCGTGGAACTGGCCGCGACCACTGTGCTTCCTCGGCGATTGCGGTGCCTACGCGCTCGGTCTCTGCGCTGGCACGGTATGCATCGAGTCCCTGCCCGCGTCCTCGGCGTTGTTGCCGTTCGCACTGCCGCTCTTCGATTTCGTGCAAGTGGTCACGGTGCGACTGTGCCTGGGGCTGCGACCATGGCGCGGTGATCGGCGCCACATCTCGCACATCCTGCAGAATGGAGGCCTACCGCGGTGGCTCGTTGCACCAGTGCTGGGCGCAGTGACCTGGTGGTGCGCAGGTTGGTGACGTGATCGAGCGGATCAACTGCCCGCGGCTGCGGCTTGCTCGTCGACCCAACCCTGCCACGCCGCGACGTCGACCCCGAAATCCTTGCCCGTCAGCATCTGCAAGTTTCGTCGCGCGCTCTGCGCGATCTTCGCGTCTGTGGAGCCGAGCGCCGGCAGCAGAAGCCGCGCCGCCTCGAGCTTCTGGTCGGTTGGCCGCCCTTGCATCTCCGCGGTACGGCGGTTCTTGAACTCGATCAGTTCCTTCAGCACGGCGCTCATCATGGCGTGAAGGCGCAGCGACTCGCCCCACAGCAACAACGTGTAGAGCCCGAGCATGAACACGCAGAAGCCGAGTACGAAGTTCTGGCCGAAGGTCTTCGCCACCCAGTCGGCGCCCGGCAAGTAGCTGCCGAGCAAGGCGACGAAGGAAACGCCAAGCAAGAACAACGGCGTGACCTGTCGGAACAGCGCCTCGTAGCGCTGTGGCTGCTGGCCGGACAGCATGGCGTCAGCGACCCAGCACCTTCTTCATCGTGGCGCCCAGCACGGACGGAGTGTCGCAGACATGAACGCCAGCGCGCTTCATCGCCGTCTTCTTGTCTGCCGCCGTGCCCTTGCCGCCACTGATGATGGCACCAGCGTGGCCCATGCGCTTTCCGGGCGGAGCGGTCGCGCCAGCGATGAAGCCGACGATCGGCTTCTTGACGTGGCTCTGGATGAACTCGCAGGCCTCTTCCTCAGCGGAGCCGCCGATCTCACCGATCATGATGATGCCTTCGGTTCCAGAGTCGTTCTGGAACAACTCGAGGCAATCGATGAAGTCGAGGCCCTTGATCGGGTCACCGCCGATGCCGATGCAGGTCGATTGCCCCATACCCGCGCTGGTCACTTGCCAGACGGCTTCGTAGGTCAGTGTGCCACTGCGCGACACGATGCCGATCTTGCCCGGACGGTGGATGTAGGCCGGCATGATGCCGATCTTGCAGCCGCTCTTGTCAGTCACCGGCGTGATGATGCCGGGGCAATTCGGACCGATGAGGCGCGTCTTGCTGCCATGCATGTAGTTGCGCACCAGGGCCATATCCGCAACCGGAATGCCCTCAGTGATCGCGACCACGAGTTCGAGCTCCGCCTCGATCGCTTCGCAGATCGCATCGGCCGCGAACGCCGCCGGCACGTAGACCACCGAGGCCGTGGCTCCGGTCGCCTTCTTTGCGGCCGCAACCGTGTCGAACACCGGCACCCCGGACTCGGTCACTTGGCCGCCTTTGCCCGGAGTCACGCCGCCCACCATCATGGTGCCGTAGGCGAGCGAGTTCTTGGTGTGGAAGGCGCCGGCTTCGCCGGTGATGCCTTGGACTAGGATCTTGGTGTTGCCGTGGACAAGAACGGTCATCGGTGTGCCCCCGCTGCCTTGACGATTTTCTCGGCGGCCTCATCCAGCGAAACCGCCGTCTGCAGATCGAGCTTCGACTCTTGCAGTAGCTTGCGACCCAGATCGACGTTGGTGCCTTCGAGCCTCACAACCAGGGGCACCGAGAGCTTGACCTCACGTGCCGCAGCGATGACGCCTTCGGCGATCGTGTCGCACTTCATGATGCCGCCGAAGATGTTGACCAAGATGCCCTTCACGTTGGCATCGCTCAGCAGGATCTTGAACGCGTTGGTGACCTGCTGCTTGTTAGCGCCACCGCCGACGTCCAAGAAGTTGGCCGGGCTGCCGCCCTTCTGCTGGATCACGTCCATCGTCGCCATGGCGAGGCCAGCACCGTTGACCATGCAGCCGATGTTGCCAGACAGCGCGATGTAGTTGAGGTCGAACTTCTTCGCCTCGACTTCCTTGGGGTCCTCTTCGTTGATGTCGCGATAGGCCGCGATGTCCTTGTGTCGGAACAACGCATTGTCGTCGAAGCTGAACTTCGCATCGAGCGCCATGACGTCGCCGCCCTTGGTCGTGATCAGAGGGTTGATCTCGGCCAGCGATGCATCGGTCGCCATGAAGGCGTCCATCAGCCCCTGCAGGACCTTGGCACCGCTCTTCATCTCGTTGCCCTTGAGGCCGAGGTGAAAACAAATGCGCCGAATCTGGTTTGGCAGGATGCCCTTCACCGGATGCACGGCCACGCGGAGCAGCGCTTCCGGTTTGTCATGCGCGAGTTGCTCGATGTCGACGCCGCCTTCGGCTGCCGCAATCACGACCGGCGCCCGCGCCGTGCGGTCCATCGCCACCGCGAGGTACATCTCACGCGCGATGTCGGCCCCTTGCGTTACGTAGAGCTTCCTGACCACCCGGCCTTCCGGCCCAGTTTGTGGCGTCACGAGCGTCTTGCCGATCAGGTCTTGCGCGACCTTCTCCGCCTCCTCGGCCGAGCGCACCAGCTTGACGCCGCCCGCTTTGCCGCGGCCGCCGGCGTGAATCTGGGCCTTGACGACGGCGAGGCCGCCGCCAAGGTCAGAGAACGCCTGTCGGCACTGCGCCGGGGTGTCGCACGGGATGCCTTGGGGGACCGGAACGCCGTAGCGAGCCAGTACTTCCTTGGCCTGGTACTCGTGAATGTTCATGAGTTGAGGGCGGGGAGGGTAGCGAGCAGGGACTCCCGGTCCAACGCGGAGATGCAGAATGCGGCCGCCAGCTGGCCCCACTTCGTGGCGCCGAGGCCATCACCGGCACGCCCGTGCACCGGACGGTGGCATGAGACCCTTGACCGCGCTTTGCCGACCCTGCGGCTCCTGGTGAAGGCCGCGGCGGGATCTCGCTCCGCGACTACTCGCTGGTTCCGGAGCGGTCTTCCACAGCCTGGGTGGGCCGAGTGTCGATCACAGGCGACGCGGAGGACGAAGCCAAAGTGCGTCCACCCACCGGCCCATGATCCAACGCTGCACACGACGACAGGAAGAAGGTTTCACATTCATCGAACTCGCGATCGCCATGCTGGTGATGGCCATCATCTCCACGGCCTTGGTCCACCACCTCGCGCTGCATCTGCGCAGCACGGCCACGGAACGCGATCGCACGTTCGGCATGAACAAGGCGAACGCAATCCTCAACGA
>CAMBXM010000006.1 GCA_945871815.1 Singulisphaera sp. GP187 | reverse complement strand
GCCGAGGGGATCAAGCGCGTCGGTCTGACTGGCGAACTTACCCTGCGGCACGGCGATGCTGCTGAGGTCGCGAAGAACGGCGGTTTCGACCACATTGGTTGCGTCAGTGTGTTCACCGATCCACTGACTTGGCCCCAGCTCAGTGGCGTGACCTATGGGCGCATCCCGCCACCGGCGCTGGACATCGAGGCGTTCACCGTCGAACGGGAACGAGCGCGCACGTTGGCAGCAGCGCTGTTTGCCGGCTTGAAACGACCAGGCTGGATCACCACGACGGTCGAGGAGGTCGCGTGGTTCGCCGAGCAGGCCGGTCGCGCCGGTGTGTCCTTTGCGCCCGAGGACGCCACGTTGCCGACGGCGGTCGTTGGCGATCCGATCGGCTTCGTCAAGGTCGGCTGAGAGTGGCGCCGGCGCCGAGCCCGCGGTGGCGCGCCATCCCTACTGCAGATCGAACGCGACCGCGTTGGTGACCCCGATGATGGCCAAGCTCGGATCGAGGAGCACGGCGGCGAAGTGTCCAGGGGTCGCGATCAGGGGCAGCGCTGCGGGCCACGCGATCGTCGCGTTGGCAAAGCCGTTGCCGTCGAGCGCGCCGAAGCACGACTGGAACACCGGCCCGTTCAGCAGCTCGAGGCTCGTGCTCGTGCTCGCGTCGAAGTTGAGCGGCAGGAGCAGGCCCGGGCCGAGCTGCAGGCCAGGCGACGTGCCGCTGGTGCCCCAAGCGATGAGATAGAGGGTTCCGGGCGCGGCGCAGCGCGCCACGATCGTCGGCAGCACGGTGCCGCCGCTCGTCAGCGAAACGGAGTTTTGGTCGCGCGGGTAGACGAGATCATCGCGGTACTCCAGGAACGGTCCACAGGGGCCGGTCTGCACCAGGACCGAGCGAAGTTGCGTGTTGTCGGCTTCGCTCGATTCCATGATCGCGCCTTCGCGATCGAGGGTCGCCAGCAGGCTGTAGAGGCGAGGGCTGGCTGCGGCCGGCAGGCGGACGCGGCGCACGATCGTCGTTTGCTGCCCAGCTAGAAGCGTCGGGATCACGCTGCGACCGAGGTAGAAATCGCTCGTCTGAACCGTCGTGTCGACTGACAGGAAGCACTCGAGCGAGATGTTGTTCGCCGGGGCCGGGCCGTCGTTGACGACCGTGATCGTCACGTCGGTCTCGGCGTTCCCTGGCAGTACCTGCTGCGCGACCAGCATGGATCCGATGCGCAGGTTGGCCGCGCTCGGGTCGGTAACGGTCACCGTCCAGGTGCGACTGTCACGCATCAGGTTGCCAGGGTCGTTGCGGACCTGTGTGGACCGGTCGAGCACTTCCACGGCAAGTGTGTGGTTGCCGAGTGAGAGGCCGGCGGTCGGCAAGAAGAACCCCGACGTGTTCTGGCCGACGACGACGACACCGTCGAGCTTCCAGGTGATCAGCGGGTTGTTTGCCACCGGCACGAGGTTCGTGAACGAAAACGCCTGGACGGCAGGCTGCGACACCGTCACCGTCGTTGCGGAAGGCTGCGGCGCGTCGATGGTGTTCACGATCGAACTGGCCGATTTGGTGATCTGTTCGCGGCACACCGGGCAAAGCGTGACGCCGAGGCTGCGCATCAGGCAGTCGTTGCGCGGCCGCCACAGGCCTTGCAAGTAGTAGCCGCCGCCTTGGAACGCCGAAACGCTCTCCGTGCCCCACCAGTGTGACCACTTCTGGCCAACGCTGTTGGCTGTGATGTTGACCTGGGTCGGCTCGTTGCCGGTGTAGAGGTTGTTGGGGTAGTCGTACTCGTCGGCGAGGCCGGCGAGAGAGTGGCCGAGTTCGTGACTCTGCACTTCGACCATCGAGGCGCCATTGTAGCTGACCGCGAATTGGCCGGCGCAGCCGCCGTAGCGACTGTCATTGACCATCACCAGCACGCGGCCTTCGTTGGCGGGCGCGAGTGCCGCGTCGGCCAGCGCCTGCGACGTGTTCTGGATGTAGAGGCAACGCGCCGTGCCGCCAGTGTTGTAGGAGGCACTGTAGGCAGTGTTCTTGACGATCGGTGGCGTGACGTCCGGTTGCGATGCCCCGGAGTCAGCGCTGGCGCGGAACACCGTGTGTACGTTGAACCACGGGGTGAAGCCGGAGTAGGGCGTCTTGGCGAAGAGCCCGGCGAGGAAGGCGTTGACGTCGCTGTTGAAGCGCGCCTGTTCCAGGGCCTGATAGCCGTCGCCGAGGATCACCATGTCGTAGCGCGTCGACGTCGAGCCGCTGTTGAGCACCGTCGTGACGATGGGTGCCTGGGCGAACGCCACGGCGGTGGCGATGCCCAACACCGCGAGTGTGCGCCGCAACATCAGCGGCTCTCCGATAGGAGTTGTGCCACGGCGTCTGCAGTCGCTTCGCCGATGGCGGTCTTGCCGCGCACGAACTGGTAGCTGGCGACGCCGTCGACGCGCGGAATGTTGAGCAACAGGCCGACGCGTGCACTTCGGACCTCGCAGCCGTTCACTTGGTCTTGCTTGCCGATGTGGGCCGGGTCGGTGTCGAACCGCGACAAGTCCATCGGAACGCTGATTAGGTCCTTGCCGTCGGCGTCGAGTGCGCGCAAGGCGAACTCGGACTGCAGGCCTTTCTGCGTACCGCCCCAGTCGTCGGCTTTGGCGACGGCGCGCACGATGCGCAGCGACGTGACATCGCCTTCGACGACCAGGACCAGGTGGCCTTGTTCCTTGCCGGGGCCGGCTGGTGCGGCGACGGGTTGGACGGCGGCGAGGAGGGCGAGGGTGCAAAGGCACAGGAGTGCCGTGGCGTAACGGGGAGACGAGACGACCATGTCGGCCAGCATAGCGGCGACTGCTGTTCGTCAGTGCCCCTCCCGGTCGCAGGCCGATGGTGTTTGCAGGCTCATGCGCTGGGTCGCACTCGACTCGGTCGGTGCAACTGCGGCGTCCAGGTCGTATGCCTTGCGCATGGACTTCCGTGGTCGCGTCATCCTCGCCCCCCTTACCAAGGGTGGCAACTTGCCCTTCCGGCGACTCTGCGTCGCCTACGACTGCGCGACGACCACGTCAGAGATGGCCTACGCGGGGCAAGTCTTGCGCAACAAGCCGACTGAACTTGCCTTGCTGCGGAAGCACGCGGACGAGGCTTGTTTCGGCGTCCAGATCGCGGCGAGCAAGGCCGAGCCGGCAGTGGCCGCCGGTCTCGCCGCGGTCGAGCGCGGGGCTGCGTTCGTCGACCTCAACTGCGGCTGCCCGATCCACGACGTCGTGCGACGCGGGATGGGAGCCACCTTGCTGCAGCGCCCAGCGCATCTCGGCCGCCTCGTTCAGGCGATGGTCAAGGGCTTGCCGGTCCCGGTGACGGTCAAGATTCGCCTTGGTTGGAGCGAGAGCGACAAGAACGCGAGTGAGATCGCGAAGATCGTCGAGGACTCTGGTGCAGCGGCCTTGACCGTTCATGGCCGCACGCGCGAGCAGCGCTACACGCGCGCCGCCGACTGGGACGCGATCGCGACGATTGTCAGCGAGCGAACGATCCCGGTGATCGGCAACGGCGACATTCTGACTTGGTACGAGGCCGCCGACATGCAGGCTCGTTCGGGCTGCGCATCGATCATGGTCGGTCGCGGTGCCTTGATGAAGCCCTGGCTGTTCCGAGAGATCAAAGAGCAGAAGGAGTTCGAGCCGACCGCCGAGCAGCGGGTCACGATCTATCGCCAGTTCCTCCACTACATGAAGGAGCACTTCCGCGATGACGAGAAGGGCCGCAAACGCGCGATGTTCTTCTTGCCGTGGCACTTCGGATTCTTCTGCCGCTACCGCCCGTTGCCGGCTGCCCAGTATCGCGACCAGAGCAAGCAGCACCCGTTGATGCAGACGCGCATGCCGGATCTCGGCGAGGTGTCGCCGCTCGAGGCGGTCTTGCGCGACCCGCGTGAGACGGTGCACGCCAAACTCGCGGCCTCGTTCTGGGCGTCGGCCAGCGACGAAGACGCGATCGCGAGTTGCATGCAGATCTTCGAGACCGATCCACCGCAATCCGGCGAAGCTGGCGAAGTCGCGGTCGCGCACGGCTGAGCGGGCTCAGGTTGGCCTAGGGCGATGGATGTCTCGGCGATCCCCTGGCGGGCGACACGGTACGAAGGCGTTCGCGTGCACTTTTATAGCAGCGACAAGGCGACCGGCCGTGTCGTGGCGCTCATCGGCATGCAGCCAGGTTGTGGCTATCCAGCGCATCGGCACAAGGGGCCAGAAGAAGTGCTGGTGATCCAGGGCGGCTACCGCGATGCGATGGGCGAACACCGCCAAGGTCAGTTCGTCCGCTACGAGGACGGCACGACGCATGCGCCAGTAGCACTGGAGGATGGCGAGGAGTGCATCTTGTTCGCGGTGGCGCACGAAGGCATCGCGTTGCTCGGCGGGTAGCAAGGCGACGAAGGGCGCGGCACTTCGCGCGAGGTGCCACGTAGAATGCGGCTCTGCGCGGCGGAACCTGTCGCGATGAACCAAGACCCATGAACCACGCTTTCGCGACTATCCTGTCCCTATCCGTTCTGCTGTTCGCTGGATGCAACGCGAGCGAATCGGATACGCGCTCGGCGCAGTCGTCCGGAACCGCTGACCCGAGCCAGATCACCAACTCTGCTGCACCCACCATGGCCGAACACATTCCGAGTCCCGAAATGCCAAAGGGCTACAACGCACTCACCGCGCAGGAAGCGCGCGTGCTGCTCCAGAAGGGCACGGAGCGAGGGTTCACCGGTGAGTACACCGACAACGAAAGCTCGGGCACCTACGTGTGTCGCCAGTGCAACGCGCCGCTCTACGAGTCGAAGTCGAAGTTCCACAGCGGCTGTGGCTGGCCGAGCTTTGACGACGAGATCGCGGGCGCCGTGACTCGGCACACCGACGCGGACGGCATGCGCACGGAGATCGTGTGCGCCAACTGCGATGGGCATCTAGGACACGTGTTCTTCGGCGAGCGCATGACGGCAAAGGACACCCGCCACTGCGTCAACTCGATCTCGATGCGGTTCGTGCCTGAAGGCAAACCGCTGCCGACGAAGATCGTTCTGCCGAAGAAGTAGCGTTCGGCACCGCAGTCGCCGTCTCAGTAGCAAGGGCCCCCGCATCCGGGGGCCCAGCGTGTGCTACTTGGGGTCCGCTGGCTTGTCCGTAACCGTGATCGTCACTTCGCTTGGACTGGCGCTGTCGCGCACGACCAGAACGCCTGCCTTCATCCCGTCTGGGATCGTCAGCGTTGCGATGCCGCCGTTGACTTTGGCCTTGGCGATCAGCTTGCCGCCTTCGACGGCGTCGTAGACCTCGAGTTCGTCGTCGGTCGAGCGGACCGTCAGGACGATCACTTGGCCAGCGAAGCCAGACGACTTGTCGGCGAGCAGCGATACTTCCTTGTGGTGAGCAGGCACGTAGTCCGGAAGCCACTTGTGCAGCAGGTTCGTGCGGTAGAGGCCCCACAGGGTGACCGCCACCACGACGAGCCAGAGCAGGACCTTGGGCCAAGGGCTTGGCTTCTCGGCGTAGGGGTCGACCAAGGAGCGCGAGGCGCCCGCGGGCAGTTTCGGCAACTCCGTCAACGACGTGCCCAAGGGGATGTTGACCTTGGTCAGGGTGTTCACCGCCCAACCGTTCGCATCGAGGATCGGACCGAGATTGCGCTGCCGCAGTTTCATCCAGGCGATCAGCATCGCCGGGCCCGAGATCAGCAGCAGTAGGCCCAAGAGGCCGAGCGGCATCAGATAGCCGAGCCCGAAGAACTTCTCGAGCACCGTGCCCAGGATCACAGTGAAGCTGCTGATGGCGACGCTGATCGCGGCCAGCACGCCGATGTCCATCTTCTTGGCCGCCGGTGCGGCCTGCGGCTTGCCGGATGCTGCCGCTTCGCCGGTCTGCGCGGCCGCCTCCTGCAACTTGGCCGTCGAGGCCGTGTCGGCTTCGGCGGCGCGCTTTGCGACGGTGTCTTCGATCCAGCGGAGCAGCTTCTTGTACGGGGACCAGAACGCCTGACCGATGCTGATCGGGTTGTCGACGAGCTTGACGATCGTCGCGTTCCAATCGCGACCTTTGCGGTCGTAGAAGATGCCGTTGCGGCCGACGAACAAGTTGTCGCTGTCACCCGCGGTGAAGGCGCAGGCGACCTGCATCTTGGGGATGCCGGGCCGTGTGCAATCGACGTAAGCGAGGTAGGTCTTCGCCATGGCCGCCAACGACCCGTGCTTGGCCGCGTCGTTGACATGGAAGCACAGGTCGAGCGCTCGGCCGTCGAGGTAGAGCGTGCCGGCTTGGAAGATGGCGCCCTTGCGCGAATAGAAGTCTGAGAAGCTGACGTAGTTGTGCAGCAGCAATGCGAAGTCGCGATGCAGGCGTGTGAGCTTCTCGACGCGGGCCATCGCTTCGACCTCGCCGACGACCGCGAGGTCGTCGGCGATGGCCTGTTGCAGATTCGGTTTGCTCGCGCCTTTCAAGATCTCGCGGACGCGTGGCAGGCCCAGTGGCTCGACCGCAGCTCCGCCCTTCTTGGCGTACCAGGCGGCGTGGGCGTCGAGTCTCGCGCACAGCGTGGTCCACTCGGCTTCCAACAGCTCGTTGCGGTCCTTGCAGCAGATTCCGCGGAAAGTCGCGATCTGGGCGGCCCAGGCTGGATTGACTCCCTTGACCAACGGCAGCGGCTTCTCGGCGTCGACGATCGCTACCGGGAAATGCGCCACTTCACTCGCGGTGATGGACAAGTCCTTGGCGGCTGCTGCCATGTAGGTTTCTTGCTCGCGATTGACGGCGGCTAACGCGCGCGGATCGAAGGCAGCGAGGCGGCAACGGCCAAAGTAATCGTCGATCTTCGCGCGCACCGCGGCGAAGGCCTCGTAGGCCACGTGCGTCGCGTCGCCGAATGGCATCACTGCCTTCGGGTCCGCTTCGGCGATCTTGTGCCAGCCGTCGAACTCGGCGCATGCGCCGTAGAACGCGTCAAGGGTCGATTGGTCGAAGCCAGGCTTGCCGGATCGATCGACCTTGCCTGCGAACGCAGCGACGATGTCGGTGGCAACGGCGCGTGCGGTCGCGTCCTCGACCGTCTCCGGCGGGACGATGCCGTCGCCGTTCCGCTTCGCCATGGCGAAGACGTCGGCCGTCTTGGCGGTGTCGCCGACCGTGATGACCGTCAGCGGCTTGCCCAGGCTCTTCAGGATGTGCTGGGCCGACGCGAGCAACGTCTTGCCCTCGACGGTGTCGGTGCGCAGGTTCGCAAGCTCCACGCCGTCCTCGCCCTTGGCCAGCGCGTCGCCGTTCTTCAGCACGTCGCGCAGCCACTTCACAGCGGCGAGGATCTCCGGCGGGCGCACGTGGGCGTCGTTGTCGGAATCGAGCAGTTGTAGAGTGCGTTCCTCGATCTCGAGGCCCTTGACCGGACAGCTGAGGGCAACCCAGAGCTTCAGATCGAGTTCGTCAAGGTGAAGAACGTCGGCGCCGGTGTCGAGTCGAACTTGGTCGACGCCGCCAGCTCGATAGAAGGACCACTTGTGCGTAGGCATGGACATATCCCGAATGGGTGGCCAGCCAGTGTGACGAGGAGGCGATTGCGTGCAAGCCGGGGCTGACTTTCCTTGCCGCAGTCGGCCAGTCGGGGTCCCGCTACCGCGACGTCGCCGCGACGGGTGGGCGGAGCGGGAGGCGTTCGAGGCGAAGCGCATTTGCCGCGAGTCGCGGCTGCTGCAGACGAACGGCGTGCTGCAGGCCACGCGACCAATCGACCGCCGCAACCGAGAACCCGAAGGGCAGCATCGGGCCGGTCAGTGCTTCCTGATTCTGGGCGCTGTGCGCCCGGCGCAGGGCCTCGTCGGCGGCGGCGAGATGGAGGTCGGCGCGGTCGGACCCCTGAAGGAGTTGGGCGAGGTTCCAGACCGGCGGCAGAAACGTCGGGTCGGCGGCGCTTGCGCGTTGCAGCAGAGCAAGGGCGTCTTGCCCGCCGGCGTGTTGGCGCCAGCGCAAGGTGGCGACCGCGAGCACGTTGAGCGCGCGGGCGTCGTTTGGCGCGCGGCGAACGGCGGCCATCGCGGCTGCCGCGCACGCCTCGGGCGCCGCCCAGGTGGTGAGGATCGCTTCGGCGCGGCCGATGAGAGCTGTGACTTCGTCGCCTCGAGTGCGTCCCGGTCCCGGCTTTGCCAGCAACTCCAGGAGCGACGGCATGCGGTTGCCGAGCGAGTGGCTCTGCACTCGGCGATGGCCCGCGGCGGCGATGCGGCGGCGTCGCGGTTCGTCGCGCAGCAGCGCCAGCACGATTGCCTCAAAGTCGTCGTCGCCGTAGAGCACGCATTCTTCGTCGGGTTCGAAGAACTCGCGAACCTCGAGATTGGAGTCCTCCATCAGCAAGAGCGCGCCAGCTGCCGGCACCTCGAACGCGCGCAGGTTCATCTCGCCGCGGATTGCCAGGTTGAAGCCGATGCGAGCGCGGCCCAGCAGGTCGCCGTAGGCCCTTCCCTGTACACCTTGGTGAATAGCGGTCCGAACGCCGTGGGACTCTAGACCGCAGATGCGCGCGATCCACGGCGCGCGGTCGCGTTGGACTGCGGGATTCAGATTGCCAGCAAACGCCACATCGATCGGGCGCAGCAGTTCAGGGTGGCGCAGGTGGAATGGACGCTTCCACGTGTATTGGCAGAAGTAACGGACGTCCGGGAAGCCGAGCTTTTCGAACAGGTCGACGCCGGCACGGTCGCACAGCAAGACGTCGAAGAACGGGTGCAGCCTCGTCGTCGTCGGTAGTGTGAGGTTGTAGTCGGAGACGACACCGACCACGGGCACAGGACAATGCTGGAGGCCCGCGGGAAGTGGTTCCTGGTCAGGCCACCACAGCATGACGAGGTCCGGTTCGAAGCCGTTGGGCAGTGCTGCCAGCAACTCGTCGATCGTTCCGCGCGACGGATCGAAGGCGACGTCGAACGGGAAGTGCACGCCATCGACCAACATGCGGTCTGTAGGCCCGAACGTGCACAGCTCGACACCGCGGAGGTTCTTGCGATCGTCGAAGCACTCGAGCGGTAGGTTGCAGAGGATGCGCATGATTCCCCGGGTCAGGCGGCCGGTAGATCCGCGATGTTCTGCACCGCGTCGCGATGACCTGGCTCGAGCAGCAGCGCGCGTTCGAAGCTCGAGCGCGCAGCTGCGAAGTCGCCGGCGCTGTAAAGCGCCACGCCGAGGCGATTGTAGATACAGGCGCTGCGGGCGCCGGCGGCGATCGCGGCTCGCAGGGACTGTGCCGCGGCAGCGGGGTTGCCGACGCCATTTTGCAGCTCGGCGCGATGCTCGTGCACGAGGGCGTGGTCGAGGCCATCCTCGGCAAAGCGGTCGATCATGCGCAGCGCACCGAGAGTGTCGCCAGCGAGGTGGCGGCACCATGCGGCGTGAGCTGCATGGTCGCCAGTTTCTGGTGCGAGTGCGAATGCAGCGGCGAACAGGCGCGAGGCCTCGAAGTGCTGATCGCGACCTGCGGCGTGTTCCGCGGCGGCGGTGAGGTCTCTGACCAGACGATTGACTGGCGCGGTGCCTGCGGCGGCGGGCTCTTGGTGCGTGTTCACCTGGGTCTTGTGGCCCGGACCGGAAACGACGTTGTGTCGTGCTGCAGGTGTGGGCGAAGCTGCGGCTGGTGGCGCCATGACGGGTGATCGCGCCACCACGCTCTCCAGTGCCTTGAGCAGGGCCTCTCCGTGCGCCGACTGGGTGTAGCGCGCGGCGGCGGCGAGTCCGCCATGTCGCAGAACGCTGCGTACGTCGTCAACGCGCGCCGCCACGACGAGAGCTTCTGCCATTGCCGCTGCGTCACGAGCTGGCACGAACAACGCGTAATGACCGTCGCCGTGGGCACGGAAACAAGGAATGTCGGTGAGCACGCACGGCACGCCACAGGCCATCGCTTCGACGGCTGGCAGGAAGAAGCCTTCTTCCGGGCCGCTCGAGGTGCCGAGGAACACGTCCATGGAGCGGTAGATCGCGCCCATGTCGGCTGGCTTGACCTGCTGGTGCCATTCGACGGCGAATGGCAGCTCGAGTTCGGATGGGTTGGGTGCGGTGTTGGTTACGCGCACGAGCTCGAGGTCCTGGCCCGCCGCAGCGGCGAGACGGCAGGCGTCGAGGCCGGTCTGGATGTCCTTCCACGGCACTTCATAGGGTCCAACGAGGCCGATGCGAAGTCGCGCCCGCGGCGGCTTTGGTGTGTCGGCGAAGTGGACGTCATGGTCGATCACGTACGGCACTTCGACGGCGCGAATGCCGAAGCGATCGCGCAGCAGAGCCGTCAGGTGCGGTGCGATCGTCAGGTGTCGGACTCCGGGCAGTCGGTAGACCTGTTCGATGCGTTCGCGGTGCGCGCGGAACTCGGGGTTGTCGCCCTCATAGCCCTGGCAGTAGTGAACACTGATCGTGCCACGCAGCGCGGCGGCCGCGGCAGCCGCGGGCAGGGTGGTCCAGAACGTCCCGATGTAGATGTCCGCTGGTGGCAGCGCCCGCGCATCCAGCGGCTCCAGCTGGAGGAAGCGGCATTGGATCTCCATCCACGACGGTCGTGCCGTGCGGCTCACGACTGTGACGTCGTGCCCAGCTGCCTGCAGCCAGTTGGCATCGGTCAACGCGACCTTCACACCGCCCCACAACTGGTCAGTGCGCTCGAACACCCAGACGATCCGCATGTTGGCCTCTTTCGTGCCGTGTCATCGGCGTTTCCGGGTCTCCGGATTGAGTCCTCTGGCCGACTTCGGCCCGGTGCGGCCGCAGTTGGTAATCGCGGCGATGCGTCGCCATGATCCGCGCTCCCCGTGAACCCGCTGATCCGTCTGATTCCGCCGTTCCTCGTGCGATTCTTCGCGCGACCCTATGTCGCCGGTGACTCTCTCGATCTCGCCATGGGTGCTGCGCGCAGCCTGTGGAAGCAACGTGGCTTGATGGCGACGCTCGACTTGCTGGCCGAGGACATCCACCAGCCGCAGCAAGCAGATGACAATCTGAAGACCTACCTGCGCATGGTCGATGCCGTGGCCGCCTGCTCGGACATCGGTCCGGAGGGCCGTCCCACCCTCTCGCTGAAGCCGTCTTCCTACACGACAGACCCGCTACAGGAGGGTGGTGCGGCGAAGGGTTCGCTCCAGGCGATCACTACGATTGTCGAGGCTGCGGCCCGGAAGAACGTCAGCCTGAGCATCGACATGGAGAGCCGGCACTGGACCGACTTCACCCTCGACGCCCTGCGGCAACTCTACGAGGCGGGTCACCGTCACGTGGGCTGCGTGCTGCAGACCCGCCTCCACCGCACTGAGCGGGACATCGAGGCGCTACCCAAGGGAATGCGCGTGCGACTGGTCATCGGCATTTATCGCGAGCCCGAGGATGTCGCGTTGATGCAGAAGCCGGCGATGAAGCAACGCATGCTCGACTACGCCGCGCGGCTGTTGAAGGCCGGCCACTACGTCGAGTTTGCGAGTCACGACGAGGCCGTCGTCCGGCGCTTCGTCGATGAGGTCGTGCCGGCTGCAGGCGCGGCACCCGATCGGTTCGAGGTTCAGATGCTCTATGGGGTTCCGCGCGAACGCCTGCTCGCCGAGTTGCGTCAGCGGGGGGTCCGTTGCCGCCTTTACGTGCCGTTCGCAAACGGCTGGGGTATGGCGGTGCAGTATCTTCGTCGTCGCCTCGACGAGTACCCGGCGATGATGTGGCTTGTGACCAAGAACCTGTTGCGAATCGGTTGACTCCAGGTGCCCTCGGCGGGCTGGTTTGCGACGACCTGGAAGGGTCTTGTTCGGGCTTTTCGGTCGCAGCGCTAGGTTGCGGAGGGCTGAGCGGCTATAGTCCTTCGCCCCTATGGATCCACTCGCGACGATCGTCGAGCGCCTCTGTGCCTGGAAAGACGTGGCCCGTGAGAAGCGGGACGGAAAAGACTCGTTCCTGGTCCGCGGCCAAGTGTTCGCTTACCTCGGCAAGAAGGGCGTGGTGGTCAAGCTCGCCCCGCCTCAGGTCACCGAAGCCTTGAAGATCATCGGCGCCAAGCGCATGCCGGACGATGGCGACCCGCATTCGCGCGAGTTCGTCGAGATCCCGGTCACGACGCCTCGCGAAGTCGAGCGCGCCATGATGTGGCTGCGCCGCGCGTGCCGACTGGGCCGCACGGCTGCTGGCCCGGTTTGATCTGGCTGCGCTGGCTGGCTGATTCGGCTGGTTGATTCAGTTGGGCTGGATCTCCACCCGTCTGCAGGGTGCTCGGTGCCGGAGTTGTTCGTCAGAAGGCACACTGGCATCCAGATTCTCCGCCGCTTCCGAGTGGGTGGACCCGCACTGGTGCAACTAGGCGGAGTCGTGCAACCAGACGGAGTCCAGTCGCCGCCTGCCAGTGGAGCTTGGCGCGCCTGAGCCATCGGCGCAGCGGTTGCTCACGACCCCTGCTGGCGCTGCCACGGCACATCGGCGACGCCGGCGCGGACGTTGGCGCGGCGGGCCCAGGAGAAGAACAGGTCCGACATGCGATTGAGCAGCACGCCAATCGGGCGTGGCACATCATGCGCGACCTTGGCCAGGGTCCAAAACCGTCGTTCGGCGCGCCGCGCCACGGTGCGCGCCACGTGTAGCAAGCCCGAGGCGCGGCTGCCGCCTGGCAGTACGAAGTTGCGCAGTTGCGGTAGCTCCTGCTCGCTCCCGTCGATCCACTGCTCCATCAGTGCGATGGCGTGCGTTACGGCCGACACCGATGCATTGCCGCCATCGGTTGCGAGATCGGCGCCGATCTCGAACAGCAGGTTCTGCATCGTCTCCAGGCGACCGTCGGTTTCAGGCTCAAACCTCTCGCAGCGCAACAGTCCAAGGCAGCTGTTCAGTTCGTCGATGGCACCGTAGGCCTCGATGCGCAGGTCGTCCTTGGGTACGCGACGGTTGCCGAACAGGCCAGTCTCGCCCTCGTCTCCGGTCTTGGTGTAGAGCGACATGGCGATTTGGTTCGGCGCGAGCGTGATTGGAGGATGCCGGGCGCTTCCTGCGGCCAGCGGGGGGCGTGAGTATCGGAATCGGACCTTGGGGCGCAACGGCTTTTCGCGGCAGGCTCGGGTCCGGTTGCGGCCTTGGTGTGGGGCTTGGTCTGCTCGCTCCGGGGCGCGATGATCTCCGGCCTCGGAGGTCCCATGCACTGCCGCCATAATGCAGAACCGTTCGCGATCGCTGCGCTATCCATCGCACTTGCTGCGCCTATCGCGGCGCAAGGCCCGATGCGACTCGACGCTCTTGGAGGGTCGTTCCCAGGTACGCTGAGTGTCTCACTCGGACCGGGGCCGCTCTTCCAGTTCTGCATCATTGCCATGGGCATCGATGCTGGCCCGCTGCCGATCGCTGTGGTTGATCCCGCGGACACGCGCGTGCTCAGCGTCGGCTTGCAGCAACTCGATCTCTACTTCGGCCAGTTCGGCTTCGACCAACGCTACGCGCTACCCGGGTGGACCGTGCCCAACGTGCCAGCTTTCCTCGATGTGCCGCTGTTCTTCCAAGGCTTGTCATTCGGTGGCGCGACGACGGTGTTCGACGAAGTGTCCCCGCCCGAGGCGATTCGGTTTGCGCCGGCCGGCGTGTTTCGCGACCGGCAGGTCTACATGACGGACGACCGCGCTTTCGGCACCATGATCCCTCGCGCCGACGGTCGCTGGATGATTGCGGGCGGCGGTCGCGGTGCCTTGCTGGCGCAGGTCGCGGTGCGCACGAGCGAGATCTACGACGACGTCACCGACGCGTTCGTCTTCGGACCGCAGATGAACGCGTACCGGTCGCTGCATTCAGCGACGCGGCTCGCCGATGGCCGGTGGTTGCTCGCGGGTGGCGTCAATCTGACCAACGACCCGCAGGCGTTGTGCGAGATCTACGATCCGGTCGCGGACGCCTTCACACCGGTGACTTCGATGGGCACCGCTCGTGCGGGTCACGCGGCGGTGCTGCTTGCCGACGGGCGCGTATTCATCAGCGGCGGTCTCGACACCGTGACAACCGGCATCGACACGATTGACCACACGTTGAACACGACCGAGTTCTACAACCCGGCCACCAACGCTTGGTCGCCCGGTCCAAACCTGCGCACTCCCCGCGTCGGTCACGTCCCCATCGTCCGTCCGAACGGCACGGTGCTGCTCGCCGGCGGGGTCAGCTTCGACAACTTGATCATCATCAAGGTGCCGACCGTGCGGGCGACAACGGATCTGTTCTCGCCGGCGACGAATGCGATCACCGCTGGGCCGTCAATGGCGAGTGCGCGATCGCTGATCGATGCGGTGCCGTTGCCCAACAACCGATGGTTGCTTGCCGGCGGCATCGCCAGCATGACGATCGCCAACCAAGGTACGCCGACGGCGGCGGCAGAGGTCTACGATGCGGTGGCCAATACGTGGTCGAGTGCTGGCGCGATGGCGACTGCGCGAGCCAACCAGCGCGCCATCGTGCTGCCAAACGGGAGCGTATTGCTGGTCGGCGGTGCCAACGGTGCGATCCTCACGCCAACGCCCTTGGCCTCAGGCGAGATCTACAACAGTTCAACCAACACCTTTACCACCGGCCCTTCGCTGAACGTCGCTCGCGCCGGTGCCGCCGCCTACGCCACACCGCAGGGCCAGGTCCAAGTGATCGGCGGCGGAACGACCAGCGGTTCGATCGCTCGCGTGTGCGAGTGGTACTATTTCTGAGCCACCGTGCCACATCAGCATTCGGCCCCTGTTGCCGTCCGCTGCGCGCGAACTAGCATCGACCGCGAGCCGTAAACGAGCGCATGTGCGGTGGCATCGCCGCCGCGGCGCTCGCACCCGGGTAGACTGTCTCAGGTTTCCCTTCGCCCGTTTCGTGAGTTTGTGCTGATGCGTGCCTTTTTCATCCTGTTCGTCCTGGCCGCCGCTGTGAGCGCCCAGACCGTGACTCTGCCGTTCCCGGCTCCGCTTGTGTCCAACACGCAGCTGCCGTTTGCCGCCGGCGTTGGTCGCTACCAGGAGTGGTTCTCGCTGGCGCAGGCGCAGAACTTCGGCACCGAGCCGATCCGGCTGCAGAGCCTTACGATCCTAGCCGGCACCAGCGCGACGATCTCGACGACCCTCGATTGCGAAATCTCGATGTGCCACGCGCCGGTATTCGGGCTCAACAGCACGTTCGATTCGAATCTCGTCGGTCCGCGAGTCATCGTACGGCCGCGGACTACGCTGACGCTGTTGACTGCCGCGGCGGGCCAGCCGGTACTCACCGTACCGTTCACCGAGCTGTTCACCTGGGATGGTCAGCGTCCCTTCCTCGTCGACGTGCGCATCTTTGGCAACGGCCGCAGCAACGCGCCGTTCAACGCCGATCAGCGATCGACTGACTCGGGCTTCAACTCCATTTCCCGCGTCTATGCCGGCGGAAATGCGAGCGCCACATCGGGCCAGTTGACGGCCGCGCAGGGTCTGTTCATGCGGTTTTCGCTTCGTCCGGGTGCCAAGACGCACTTCGGCAATGGCTGCCGCGGGATCAACTTCATCACCCCGACGGCGGACACGCTGCAGTTGGCGACGCCCGGCAACATCTGGACGCATCAACTGCAGAATGCGGCGGCGCAGACGTTGGCTGGTCTCGCGATCGGCACGAGTCGCACGTTGTGGGACTCGGAGGGCACGCCGATCCCGTTGCCGCTTGATCTGACCAACGTGCTCAATGCGCCGGGGTGCTTCTTGCTCGTCGAGCCCGAGATCACGCTGTTCCCGACAACGGTCGGTGGCCCGGGAACGGCATCGGCGACGCTGGCGCTGCAGATCCCGCCGCTGTCGGCGTTTGTCGGCCTGTCGCTGTTCTCGCAGTGGGTCGTGTTCGATCCGGCGGCAGTCAACGGCGTGTTGTCGGCGACCGATGGTCTGTGGTCGATCGTGACGCCCATCGGCGGCTGATCACGGCTGAAGGCGCGCGGCACGTAGCATTCGCTCAACGCGGCGCATCTGGCAGCAACAACTCGACTGGGTGCACGACGCGCGCCGAACTTCCGGCCGCCTTGAGGTGCGCTGCGATCTGCATCATGCAGCCGGGATTGCCGGTGGCGACCAGATCGGGTTTTGCATCGCACAGTGCCTTTGCCTTGCGCTGCCCGACGTCGCTCGCGAGTTCAGGTTGCAGCATGTTGTAGATCCCGGCTGAGCCGCAGCAGTCCTCTGGTCTTGCGTGCTCGATCATCTGGATGCCAGGCACCTGCTGCAGCAACTTGCGCGGTTCTGTGCGGACCTTCTGGCCATGGCACAGATGGCACGGGTCGTCATAGGCGACGCGATCAGTGCACGGCTTGGGCGTCGCCGAGAGGCCCTGCTCGGCGAGAAACTCGCAGATATCGCGGCACTTGCCAGCGAAGGCACGGCCGGTTTCGTCACCGAGCAATTCGCCATACTCGCGCATCGCGCAGCCGCAACCCGCGGAGTTGTTGATGACGACATCCACCTCGGCAAACGCGGTGGTGTTCGCCCTGGCGACCTTGGCGGCGTCTTTGGGCAACCCCGCGTGCACGAGCAGCGCGCCGCAGCAGCGCTGCGCCTGTGGTACTAAGACCTCGAAGCCGTTCGCGAGCAACAGCTGCAACGTGGCGCGGTTGATGCGACCGAAGATCGGCTCCATCACGCAACCGGTGAACAGGCCGATCTTGCCGCGCGACGGTCCCCTCGGCCGGTGCCATCCCGTCGGCAGTGGCCGGCGCTCAGCGGCGGGCGGTACGTGCGGTGCAATCGCATCGACTGAGGCCGGTAGCAACCGCAGCATGCGGGCGAGCCGTCGCAAACCGAGCACTTCGGCGAGGCGCAGGACTGCGAACATCGCGCGCAGTCGTCCTTGGTGGACCACGACGTGACGCAGCATCCACTTCGCAATGCGAGGGCGCAGTCCGCTCGCCGGCTTCCGGCTCTCCAGTGCAGCGCGCGAGGTTTCCAGGATGGCGCCGTACTCCACGCCCGACGGGCATGCAGTCTCGCAGGCGCGGCAGTCGAGGCAGCGGTCGAGATGATGGCGCACGACCTCTGGGTCTTCGATGCGACCCTCGGCGAGCGCGCGCACGAGATAGATGCGACCGCGCGGGGAGTCGGCCTCAACACCGGTGCTGCGGTAGGTGGGACACGCTGGTAGGCACAGGCCGCAGTGCACGCAGCCGAGTGTCTGTTCGTAAGTGTGTCCGTGGAGCGGCGACGAGGGACTCTCCGTCGTTCTCTGGGCGTCGTTCATGCGAGCACGGAGTGTGGATCGAGGGCGCTGCGAAGGTCGCGCTGCAACCGGGCTGCGCCCTGGTCCAGCGGCGTGGTGCGACGGACGCGTGAAGGCGCTCCGATCGCGATTGCGGCGTGCGCTTCTAGTGCAGGCAGCGCCGTGAACAGAACGTCGACTTCTGCTGGCGTGAGAATCGCCTCGAACTGGCCGCCGCCGTGGACCAGCAACGGCGCGGCAGCGGGGAGGATGTCTGCGAGCGCCGCGATCTTCGAGGCTCGCACGATGCCGACGACGAGTTCGCGATCGGCTGGCGGCTGCTGCAGATGGTCCTGCGGCGCCTTGTCGACTTCTCGAAGCGAGTGCTGCTGAAGGAGCGAGGCGACTTGTCGCGCACGGCCGGCGAAGACTCCGGCAACGCGACAGCCAGATGCTTCCCGAACCAGCACGAGCCGACGCGGCATCGTTGGGTTGCGGCGCATCTCGATGAACTTGTCCACTGCGCCTGCGACGTCGAGTGTGTCGGTCGTGAAGGCAGCGCGCACGCGAGGCGCCGGTCGTAGCTTCAGGTGCAGTAGCGTCGCGGCGTAGAGCAGACCGTGACTGCCGACGAACAGTCGGTGCACGTCGAAGCCCGCGACGCTCTTGACGACGCGCGCGCCCGAACGGAACTCGAGGCCCTCGGCGAGAACGCCTTCGATTCCGAGCAACGTCGAACGAGGAGAGCTGGCACCTGGGTTGGGCGCACCGAGTGGATCGCTGGCGTAGAGCCCGCCGATGGAACCCGAGTCGTCCGCGTCGAGGCAGCCCAGTTCGAGGCCCTTCTGCCGCAGTGCCATCGCCAGTTCTTGGCACGGAACGCCAGGTTCCACGGAGCACGTGAGGTCGTCTGGCTCCAGGCGAAGAATGGATGAGAGTCCACGCAGCGACAGCGTCACGGCAGCAGCGGGAGGCGCCGCCTGCCAGCGGTTGCGCGTGCCACGGCCGAACAAATGAACGCGGCGTGACGCCGCGACACACTCGCGCAGTGCGGCCGCGACTTCGCTGCTGTTCGTGACCGCGTACACGTTCATCGGCGACCTTCTTCGCCGAGGACGCGCGCGACCATCTGCGGCCACTTCTGCGACTCCGCACAGGCGCTGCGATTGGGCAACACCTTGCCGGGATTGCAGCGTCCGTCGCGATCAAAGACCCGGCGCACGCGAGCCATCACCTCGAGGTCCTGCGGGCGGTACATCAGCGGCATGTGGTCGAGTTTCTCGGTGCCGATGCCATGTTCGCCGCTGATGCTGCCACCGAGGTCGACGCACAACTGCAGGATGTCGTGGCCGGCGGCGACGACGCGCGCAGTCTCGGCGGCGTCGCGGCCGTCGTAGCTGATGTTCGGGTGCAGGTTGCCGTCGCCAGCGTGAAACACGTTGGTCAGGACGACCCCGTGCTTCTTGCCGATCTCAGCAATGCCGGACAACGCTTCGACGAGGCGGGTTCGTGGCACGACGCCATCGAGCACATAGAGGTCGGTGTTGAGGCGGCCCATTGCGCCGAACGCGCCCTTGCGGCCCTTCCACAGGCGCGGGCGGTCTTTGGGATCCGTCGCCTCCTCGATGCGCAAGGCACCCCGCCGGGCGAAGACCTCGCGGACCTCTTGCGCCTCTTCGTGCAGCACCTCGGCGGTGCCGTCGAGTTCGACAAGTAGCACGGCGGCAGCATCCTCCGGGTAGCCGGCTCGATAGACCGAGGCCTCCACGGCCCGGATCGTCGCCTGATCCAGGATCTCCAGAGCGGCTGGAACGAGCCCCATGCCGACGATGTCCGAGACCGCGAGACACGCGGTCGTCATGTCAGCGAAGGACGCCAGCAACGTGCGGACGCACGGCTGGTCGGTGGACAAGCGGACCGTGATTTCCGTAGCGATACCGAACGTTCCTTCGGAGCCGCAGAACAGGCCAGAGAGATCGAACCCCTGTGGCGGTCGTGGTCCCGCGCTGGAGCCCAGTTGGGCGATCTGGCCGTCCGGCAACACGACGGTCAGGCCGAGCACGTGGTCGACCGTCATGCCGTACTTGAAGCAGTGCGGGCCACCGCTGTTCTCGGCGACGTTGCCGCCAATCGTACAGACCGACTGGCTCGACGGGTCGGGTGCGTAGTGCAGTGCCAGGTGTTTGACAGCGGTCGTGAGGTCGAGATTGACGACGCCTGGTTGCACCACCGCGAACAGGTCGTCGACGTCGATCGACAGCACGTTGTCCATGCGCGCGAGCTCGACGACCACGGCCGGCTCCACCGGCGTCGGTCCACCAGAGAGGCAGGTTCCAGCTCCTCGCGGGACGAACGGCACGGCACGGCGGTGCAGCAATCGAAGCACGCTTTGCACCTCGGCGGTCGATTCTGGCAGCACGACGCAGAGGGGCAACTGTCGATGGATCGTATAGCCGTCGCACTCCCAAGCGAGCAGGGCGTCGCGGGACGAGATCGTCCGGTTCTTGCCAAGCAGAGCTTCGAGTTCGCGAACGACCGATGTCATGGGCGGCAGAGCATAGTCGGCGCTGTTGCCGCTCACGAATCGGAGTCCGTGGGCAGGCGTTCCGCGTTGTTCGTAAAGGCCGGAGGGGAGGTGCTCCGATCCAGTCCTGGCATGGCTGTGTACGCAACCGACAAGGCCGCACTAGCGGCGATCATCGAGGCAACGCAAGAGGTTCTCCATCAGCTTGGTGAGCGACGCCTCGAGCAGTCGGGGCGGAGCGCCTCAGAGCAGGGGCTGATTGCCTCGATGTACGGTGCGCTGCGTCGGGTCAAGAGCCAGCTGCAGCGTGGAGTTCTCGCACAGCGAGATCAAACGACGTTGGAACTCGACAGCACGGAGATGCCATTGCTCGCATCGTGCTGCGCCCGTGGCGCGGAGTTGGCGGAAACCCGGGCCGAGGACTCGGCGGACCCGCGCGAGCAAGAGTGGGCGCGCCGCCAGCGTGACATCCTTGCGGACCATGCGGTGATGTTGGCCACCGGTCCCTTGCCCGCCCTGCCGCTCCCAGGAATCACGCCGCTGGGGACTGCGGTGATGCGTGGCCTGCGGGCGCGGTTGCGCCAGAAGTTTGCCGGCGGCGCACCAGGGACGGCGCCAGCGAGCCCGGCATCTCCTGATGGGCTCACTCGTCCGAGTCAGCTCGCGGGAGCCGACGTGCCGAAGCCGTCGTTTCAGATGATCGCGGTTACTGGTGGCGCTGACAGCCAATCGCCGCTTGTCGCTGCGAGTTCGGATGAGGACGCGGCTCCTCCTGCGGTTCAGGCGCTGGTCGCTCCGCCGCGGCTGAAAGACCAACAACTGCGCACGCTGGCGACGATGGACTATCGGGCCTTGGCGCGGGCCGAGGCTGCTGGTGACTACCGGTTCGCGTCGGCGCACTTGGCGTCGCTGCTCGAAGCGGCTGTGATCGACTGCGCGCTCGCACGGTCTGCAGAACTGGGGCTTGCGTGACGCCCTGACGCCTGGGACATGACCGACGTGGCGGCGAAGCTGCTCGGTGAGCGGTGCTCGTCGCGTGATCGGGCGACGCTGAGCTACGTCTTCGCGGCGCAGCGGTTGCTTCGTCCGGCGCTGCAACTGCACATGCCGCTGGTCGTGACGCCGGAGACGTACCATTCGAACAGCACCTTCGTGGGTGTCGTCCTGCGCATGCTCGGCTGCGCCGCGCTCGAATCGTGAGGCCGGGCGGCTTCGGCGCGTTCAGCGGGTGATCGGAGTCGTGTCGGTTGCCAGGTCGTTGCAGTAGGGCGGCTCACCAGCCAGGCTCGCTGCTACAGCCTCGACTCTCTCGAGCACGCGGAGCAAGTTGCCGCCGAGCACCTTGCGCACCGTCTCCTCGCTCTGGCCAGCAGCGAGCAACTCGTAGGAGAGACGTGGCAGGTAGCTGACATCGTCGATGCCCTTGGGCACGCACGGCACGCCGTCGAAATCGCTGCCGAGACCGACGTGGTCTGCGCCCGCGACCTCGATCGCGTGCAGCACGTGGGCGACGAGAACGGAGAGCTCCGGTCGCTCGGGCGTGGGAAAGCGCGCGTCGAGGTTCTTCAGCGCCTCTTCGAGCTCAGGGCTGCCTTCGGCGAGGCGTCGGCGGGCTTCGCGTTCTTGGATCTTGCGCGTTTGTGAACTCTGCGAACTGCGCTTCTGGTACTCCGCGTCGACGAAGCCGCAGTTGTAGTTGACCATGACGACGCCATCGTTCTGTGCGAGCAGGCGAAGCATGTCATCGGTCACATTGCGGGGATGGTCACAGAGCGCACGCATCGAGCTGTGCGAGCAGATCACCGGCGCCCGCGTGACGGCGAGAACGTCGCGGAACGCGTTGTCGGAGACGTGGCTGACGTCGACCATCATGCCCAGGCGGTTCATCTCCTTGACCACCTTCTGACCAAGAGTGTTGAGTCCTCCCCAACGCGGCACTGCGTCGGCGCAGGAGTCGGCGTACTCGTTGTGGTTCGTGTGCGTCAGCGTCATGTAGCGCACGCCGAGCTGGTGGAACAGGCGCAGCAGCGCGAGTTGGCCTTCGATCGCGTGGCCACCTTCGATGCCCATGCACGCGGCGTGCCTTCCGGCTGCGACCGTCGCGCGGATCTCCTCGAGCGAGGCGCACACCGTCATTTGATCCGGGTAGCGGTCAGCGGTGCGGACCAGTCCGTCGATCATCGCCATGGCGCGCCGCGCGCTGCCGTTGGCCGTGCCTGCGTCCGTCGGTCGCGGCCAGTCGTCGTCGCCGGGCTTCTTCGCGAACAGCGGGGCCTCGTCGCCGTAGAACCGCGACGCCACGTAGATCGAGTAGAAGGCGACGTCGAGGCCGCCTTCGCGGATGCGCGGCAGATCCATGTGTCCGTCCGGCGCTCGCGGCCCCATGTCGAAGCCCTCGTCGAGAATGCGACTCGTCGTGTCGGTGTGCGTGTCGACCACGGTGGCAGCGTGGTGCAGTTGCGACGCCCTTCTCCACAGCGCTGGATCGCAGCCGGAGGGGGTTTCCGATGGCTTTGGCGCCGACGCGCAAGCGACGAGAAGGGCAAGGGGCACGAGCGACGTCGCGGCAGCGCGCTTGAGCATTGGTGGATCGTCCTCTATGCATCCTTCTTTGCAAGCACGCCTGGAGCCCTGCCCACATTGCGACTCTTCGCCATCAGCGACCTGCACCTGAGCTTCGGCGTCAACAAGCCGATGGACATCTTCGGCGACCACTGGTTCGGGCATGCCGACAAGATGCGCATCGCCTGGGATGCGATGGTTGGCCCTGAAGATTGGGTTCTCGTCGGCGGGGATACTTCGTGGGGCCTCGATCTCCCTGAGGCCAAGCCGGACCTCGATTGGCTCGGCGAGCGTCCCGGACGCAAGATCCTGATCAAGGGCAACCACTGCACCTGGTGGACGTCGCGCAAGAAAGTCGAAGCCATCTTGCACCCATCGATCCGCTTGCTGCAGAACGACGCGGTCGAGATGCCAGACGGCACAGTCGTCGTGGGCACGCGGTTGTGGGATCCACCGGGCGCTCCGTGGGCGGATGCGCAGGCTGCGTCGGTCTTCCATCGCGAGATCGAGCGACTGAAGCTCTCGATCGAAGCCGGCCGCAAGCTCGGCGGCTGTCAGCCTGGCGGCAAGCGCACGATCGCGCTCGTGCACTATCCGCCCAAGTACAGCGATGGTCGCGAGACGCCAGCGGTGGCGTTGATCAAGGAGGCGCAGGCGCAGTGGTGCGTCTACGGCCACTTGCATGGGCGCGACCACAAACACGGCTTCCAAGGTGTTGCGGACGGCGTGCGGTACGTTTTGGCTTCCGTCGATGCGATCGACTTCAAGCCGATCCCGATCGAGTTGAGCTGAGCACTCACCATGCATCCTGCCGTCGTCTGCTGCATTGTCCTGCTGGTGATGGCTGCGACTTGGTGGTTCGCGCGTTCCATGGACGCAGATCGCATCGAGGCCTACTTGCGCGGTCGCGGGTGCAAGCTGCAGTCGCAGAAGTGGCAGCCTTTTGGTCGCGGTTGGTTTGGCTCGACGCATGAACGCATCTACGAGATCCAATACGAGGACCGTGATGGCGCGGTGCGTGAGGCCTTGGCCAAGACGAGCCTGTTGGCTGGCGTCTATCTCTCCGACGACCGCATCGTGAGGCCATCGACGACCGCGAACCCGCTCGCCCCCAAGGTCGACGTGACCGCGGTTCTGGCCGAAAACGAGCGGTTGCTCGCCGAGACCCACAGGCTCCGCGCCGAGATCGAGCAGTTGCGCGGGCGCAGGTGAGCGCGGCGTCGGTGAATGCGTCAGCCGCGAGCGAGCAGGTCCCAGTCGAGCGCGGCGCGCTGCAGTCGCGGCAGTTCGACCGCGAAGGCCTCGACGTACTTCTGCGCAGCGCCGGTGTTGAACACGACGACGTCGCTGTCTCGTGGCGTCGTGCCGTTGCGCACGCACTGCTGCAGCGCGGCCAAGCACGCCCCAGTCTCGGGGCAGACGGCAATGCCCTCGAGCGCCATCGCAGTTTCGGCCCAACTGCGCAGTTCGCCTTCTTTGGCGGCAATCGCGCGGCCATTCGACTCGCGCAGGCATGCCAGGATCATGCGATCGGCGAAGGGCTTCGGTACTCGCAGCCCGGAGGCGCTGGTGTGCGCGTTCTCGACCAGTTCGGCAACGTCGCTGCCGGCGGCAAACGCGCGCACGACCGGGGCGCAACCTTCGGCTTGGCACGCAAACATGCGGGGCCGTCGTTCCTCGTCGAGCCATCCGAGTTGCTGTAGTTCCGAGAAGGCCTTCCACATGCCGAGCAGGCCAGTGCCGCCGCCGGTGGGATAGAAGATCGCGTCGGGCAGCCGCCAGCCCATCTGCTCGCAGAGTTCGAGGCCCATCGTCTTCTTGCCCTCCAGGCGGTACGGCTCCTTCATCGTCGACATGTCGAACCAGAGGCCGCGCGCGGCGCCTTCTTTGACGATCGCACCGCATTGGTGAATCAGGCCGTCGACGAGAAACGTGTGCGCGCCGTAGGCTGCAGTCTCGATCTGGTTGACGATCGGCGTGTCCTGCGGCATCAGCACCGTGCACCGGATGCCGGCGCGCGCGGCGTAGGCCGCGAGCGCGCCGCCGGCGTTGCCCGCGGTCGGGGCGGCTAGGTGGGTGATTCCCAGCGCTTTCGCCATCGTCACTGCCATCGCCATGCCGCGCGCCTTGAACGACCCGGTCGGCAGCAGGGACTCGTCCTTGATGCGCAGTCGGCGCAGGCCGATCCGAGCGGCGAGTCGCGGGCAGTCCAGTAGCGGCGTCGCATTTTCACCGAGCGACACCGCATCCTCGTCCTTGGCGTGCGGCAGCAACTCGCGCCACTTCCAGAAGCCGGGCGGCCTCGCTGCGAGTTGGTCGCGCGACACCAGTCGGCGCAGCGCAGCTAGGTCGTAGCGCACCACGATCGGCCGATCGCCGTGGGTCGTCTGCGTCTGATGGAGCGGCAGGCGCGACTGGTCAAACGTCGATTCGAGGTGGGTGGCGAAGCAAGGCATGCACCGATCTCAGCCCGCGCGAGGTCTGCGGTCGAGAGGCTTCCGCCAGCGTTGTCGTTGCGGCATTCTTGCCCGCGATGGCTCGCCAGCACCTGCTCCTTTCGCTGCTCCTACGTTCGCTCCCGTTCGCACTCCTATGCGGTTGCTCGTCCGTGCCGCCACTGCCCGATGGCGGCGGCCCCGGGATCGTCGCGTTCGATCCGGTACCGCCAGAAGGGGCGAAGACCTGGGGCCCACCGTCATGGCAAGTCGGCGATCGCTTTGCCCTGCTGCGCGGCGGCCAGCAACGCATCGACCTGACGGTCACCGCCAGCGAGAACGGTAGCTACACCCTGACCGATGCCAGCGGCAACCGCATGCGTCGCGGCCACGACCTCTCCAATCTCGGGGAATGGGGTCGGGAAGGCGATCAGGCGCTGCACGAGCTGACGCCGGCGGATGTGCGCTTCCATTGGCCGGTGTGGATTGGCAAGCGCTGGCGCTGCCAGTACAGCGATCGCACGGCTGGCGGTGCAGCACTGCCGATCGAGACCGGCTACGAGGTCGAGGACCTCGACACGGTGGTCACGCCAGGTGGCACCTTCTCCGCCTTGCGGATCGTGCGTACCTCCCGACTCAAGCTCGAAGGTGGCGGCTTTCTCGATCGCGTGTCGGTGGTCTGGTATGCGCCCGACCTCGGTCTCGAGGTGCGGCAGATTCTTGGCGACACATCCGTCGAGCTGCTCGAGTGGGTCCGGCCAAGTGCGAGCGAAGCCAAGGCCGCAGAGGTCCTGCCGCCAGCGGCGGCGACCAAGCAGTAGCCCGTACATGCAAACCGCCGGCAGCGCAGGGCGCTTCCGGCGGTCAGCTCGCACACGCAGCCCACAGGCGGCTGCAGCACTGGGTCACTTCTTCAGCCAGCCCGAGCCTTCGATCAGCAGGCTGCTGAACTTGCCGTCGGTCGCTTCGACCTTGAGGTGCTCGAAGCCCGTGCCCTTGCCATCCCAGGCATCGTTGAACCAGAACGCGTAGGCGTCGGTCACCAAGACATCGCCGAACCAGGCCAACATGGTTGCGGGCATCATCACCGGCACGACCCACAGGACGCCGTCGATCCACGGGTTGTTGACGTACATCTTGTGATCCCAGTCGTCGACCGTGCGACGGAGCTGGTGCGGACCGGCCGCGCACGAGGTGAGGCTGAGAGCCGTGACGGCGCTGAGCGCCAGAGTAGTAAGGAACTTGCGCATTGTTTTTCCTTGGGGGTGATCGCGTGCGACGAGTCACACGCGGGTGCGGGAGCCTAGGGTCTGTGACGGCGGCAGGCCAACACCTTTTCGCTGCGGCGCCGCGCGGTTCGGTCTGTCTACTCGGCACTATGGTTGGTAGTCGACCTGGCGTGGGATGCATCCGGCCGGGCGGCCGCGCCGAGCACGCAGGGTGCCGGCGGTCGCGGCTGTGAGTCGACAACTCTTCTACTGCCGCAGGAGCGTGGCAACGGCGTGCCTTCGGAGCATCGCTGCCACGCTAGGATGACAAGCATCCTGCATCAACCAATCGCGTCGAGAGGGCCAAGCACTCCCTCTCGAGGCGGCAGATCCTGCCCAAGCGGCGGTCGCTAGCGGGGCCATGAGCCTGCCGCCAAACACATCGCTGATGATGATTTGGCCGTTCGGCAGGAAATAGAAGAACTGGAATATCACGGCTTGGCCGACAAACTGCTCTGTGCCTACCAGTGAAAGCGGGAAATGAACGAAATTCTGCCCTTCGACCATGGGTGCATCGTAGGGGCTAGGCCCGAGAGTCGCATCCGGATCCGCAATGAGTACTTCGCCGCCAGGCATTACGACCAAGTTAGCGGGCGTCGGCTCGCCGAGTTTCACCCACATGAATGACAAGGAGTGCCCCGGCATGTCCACGACGTTGGGTGCGTGGCGCACTCGTGCCCACAATGCGAAATCTGGGTTGCCGGCGAAGAAGTCGCGCTGTGCAAATTCCCCCAGGCCCATTTTGTGGCCGGAGAGTTCGGTGTTGCCTCCGGCGCGGAAAGTCGGCCAGAAGTCGGCGCCAGTGCAGTTCACCCCAAGGGGACGGTATGAACGCCCTACGGCCAATGGCTGGAGCAAGGAGTACGGCGTGATTTGCCAGTCCTGCGTGACGGAAGCTGATCCAACGATGACGCCACTCTCGGTATCCATGAGCTGCGCGAATCCCGCGCGTCCACGGAACAGCACGGGCCCATCGTTGTCTTGAAACCCTGGATACTCGGTGGCGCACGTATTGATGGTCGTTAGAGCATTGGTAGGCGTGAACGTTGTCACGGCCCACCCCGTTGATTCCTGACGTAGCCAAAGCCGGCTTTCCGCGGGGCTGTTAGGGTAGCTCGAAGCCAAGACAACTCCTGTTGAAGAGAGGCCTTGGAATCGTGCTGGAACCACTTCGCCCACGTCAACGATTCCCGTCGTAGTGATTGCGGTTGCGATCGACGTCGTGGCGGTCATCACCGGAAGCGGGCTTGCCAGGCTCCAAGTGCCAGCGTCCACGACGGGGTCTTCGTAGCGGAGACCGTAGAGCATCCCTTCGGTGGTGTTCTGTGCGAGTTGGGAGTATGTGACCCCGGGCGTCAGCGCCACGACATCGGCAAGCGACAGCAGTGGTCCCGCCGTGAGCGTGACTCGGCAGAGGAATCCCGTGTTCGTCGCACGGTTGCGCCCACACACAAGGAAATTATCGTTGCCAACTACGAGGAGCGCGGTCGGCACATCAAACGGCATCGTCAAGGTAACCGCAGGGGGTGCGGTCAGCACATCCACGGACATCGGCCACAGGCCAAGCAGGTTGTCCGTCGCGGTCGGCGCGCCTCGGCTGATTTGCCTCAGTTGGTAGTCGATGCCAGAGAAGGTCAGTCGCGCCCCCACACGACCGTGATCTTGAGCGGGAAGGCAAGCCAGGGCCAGCATGGCCACGGCAAAGATGTTCCTCAGCATGTTCATCACCAGTTCCCTGTGGGGTTGTCTTCGAAGCCTGTGCACGCTGGACTAGCCTTTCTGACCTTGTTTAGGCGAACCCATGCCTGTAATGTAATTTCTGTGCGGTCCGCCAACTGGGCGGCCGCGGCTGGGCCATCCGTCACGCCTAGAGAGACTCGATTTTCATATACGTATCGAGCGAGGCGTGCTGAGTTTAGATACGCGCGCACGGTGTTGACGGCCCGGGACCACTTCTGGTTATCCGCTCCTGGAGGGCCAGGCGGGGCGGGGCCGGGTCCGGGCGCTGGCCCGGCGCTCCCGGGGTCAACCTGAATGCACCGATGTAGTTCTACAAAGAGAGTGCAACCCAGTTCGAACTTGCGAAGGAGGTCGTCCTGCGTGGGAACGTGCGGGCTTCGCTTTGGACTGAAACCGGCCGCGTTGGGGTCCATGAATTCTCCGCGGTCCCAGATGACGTTGTTGTTTGGCTCTGCGGTATTGCGCCCATCAGAGTACTCGGTGTCTGTGGATGCAAGGGGCGCTGGATTCGAATCGGCAGGCCACTCCGCAGGTGGGAATGTGCCCAAGTAGTGGTTGCCCCGAATGAACGAGGAGCAGATCGCCCTGATGCTCTCCTTGAGTTCTGCAAACTCCGCGGGGGATACCCACGCAGGAGCAGGGTTGTTCTCCATGTGAAGGAGAAGGAACTTGAGGCAGAGGAATGCCTCTGACATTTGACTCAGCTGATGGACCGAGGCATGATCGATGTCAACCACCAACGGCGCATGCAACTCGGGCTTGAGCTCACCTGTGAGTGGTTCGGGATCGGTTTGGCATAGCGCTACCGTAGTCAAAGTGAGTGCTGCAATGGCAAACTTCATGGGCATTCTCGTCGTCCTCGTTCCGGAGCTTTCTCGAAGAGTGCAGCTGTCAGCCTACCTTGTAATCCAGGAGTGCGGGTTCGATGTGCCGGGCAGCGATCGCCGATGGCGAGCAGGAGTGCCCTTCTAACGGACAAGTCCTAGGCCTGGACCGGCAGCTCCGTTCGCTTCTACCCCGCCGGGGGCTTCATGTCTTCCGGCACATCAATGTTCGCGATTGCTGCGTGCTCGAGGCGCAGTTCTTCTGCTCCCTCAAGCAACTTCACTCCGGAGCGGTGCTTCTCAACGTGAATGACGCACCTGGAAGCGAAGAACCTTGAGCTGCGACCAGTTGCGGCGCCTGTTGGACGATGGTGCTGGCTTTGCACGTGGGTGGGTGGGGATCCATGCCGAGTCAGGTGGCCAGTGCGCGAGTGTTGCAGGAAGCGCTGGGGGGTAAACGGCGAAGTCGAATGATCAGTCACTGTTGCGCACGGGAAGTCGTAGGGCAATGCTGCCATGGTGCACGTCGCCGGGCTCGCGCACTTGGGAGCTACAGTGCCGGTGCTGGTGGTCGCGCCAGTCGAACAGAGCCGCTGACGTCAGCTTGGTTTTCTCAATGGCACTGGAGGGGCTCAGACGCATGACCGACTCCTGGTTGACGCCAGCGAGACCTCAACGCCGCGGCGTCGTGATCACCGCGTGCACGAGTCGGTGGGCGTCGAGCAAGCGGCCGTCGAGGCCGATGGACGCGAGCATCGTGCGTCCGCCGCCATCGACGATCGTGGCGCGCCACAGCCGTTCGGCGGAGCTGTCCGAGACGATCTCGCAGCGCTGCACATCGCGGCCCAGCGTCAGCGCTGCGCCGAGCACGGCGGGCGGAACCTGCTGGATCGGAACCGTGTGCGACCGTTCGAGCACGTCGCCGCTGGCGGCAATCAAGACGCTGCGGAACGAGTGCAGCGGCCCGTCGACGTAGCGTTTTTCGATGCGAAAGCAGGCGCCGTAAGGACCCCATTCGCGACCCTCGAAGACCACTTCGCCGCCCGGCGCGATCCCGTCGGCGGTCGCGCGCACGGCCGTCGGGATGCCGCCCGGCCCCACTGCCGCGGCGGCCGACACGATGCGGTCCCCGTCGATGTGAAGCCGGGCGGGTAGGTCCTCGGGCGCCGTTGCTAAGGCGTCGGCGAAGGCTCCCGGCAAGCCGGTGTTGGCGCACGCTCCGAGCGACAGTGCGGCAAGGCCTAGGCCGAGCAGGAACGGGGCGCGATTCGCAAGAGGACGGGGTCGGGTTCCGTGTTGCGGCGAAGGCATGCGGTCGATTGTGGGTGCCGCGACGTGTTGCTGCAACGTCGCACTGGCAGCGCGGCGGTGCTCCGCCGAGACTGTTCGGCCCCATGATCGACCAGAGTTTTGCCAAGATCATCGATGCCCTCGCTCAACGGACTCCGACCCCGGGCGGCGGCGCCGCGGCCGCGCTGGCGGCCAGTATGGGCACGGCCCTGCTGCTGATGGTGGTGCGGTTCTCGCGCGGCAAGAAGGCCAACGTCGATCGCGATGCCGATCTCGCGCGCGTCGAAGGGCTGCTCGAGTCGCACCTACTGCGGCTCCTGCCGATGGCGGAGCGCGACTGCAACTCGTTCGACCTGGTGTCGAAGGCCTACGCGATGGGGAAGTCGAACGACGGCGAGACCCAGATCCGCAACCGCGCGATCCAGGAGGCGATGGTCGGCGCGATGGTGGTGCCCGAGGAGACCCTGTGCATGGTCCGCGACGTCAGCCAGGCGATGGCCCAGGTCATCGACTGCGTCGGCAAGAACATCCTCAGCGACCTCGCCTCGGGTAGTTCGCTGCTGGTTGCGGCCGGCGAGGGCGCGCAACTCAACGTGCGCATCAACGCCGCGTACCTCGACAACCGCGAACTCGCCGACGGCGCCGTCGTGCGGGCCAAGACTCTGCTGGCCGAGATTCGTCACAACCACCAAGCGATCGCCGTCAAGGTGGAAGGATCGCTCGGATGAGTCGGCCGCCGCTGCTGCTCGTCGTGCTCGACGGTTTTGGCGAGGCGCCTGCCGGTCCGGGGAACGCGATCTCGATGGCCGAGCCGCGCTTCTGGTTCTCGCTGAAAGAGAAGTGGCCGTGGACCACCCTGCAGGCGAGCGGCACAGAAGTCGGTCTGCCGTGCGGTTTGATGGGCAACTCCGAAGTCGGCCACCTCAACATCGGTGCCGGCCGCATCGTCTACCAGGAGATCACGCGCATCGACAAGGCGATCCGCGACGGTGCGTTCCAGCAGAACGCGGCGATCACCGGCGCAATCGACCACGCCGTGCAGAAGGGCGGGCAGCTGCATCTGTTCGGTCTCGTCTCGGACGGCGGCGTGCACAGCAGCGACCAGCACCTGAAGGCGCTGCTGCAGATGTGCGCGCAACGAGGGCTAGCCGGCGAGCGCGTGCTGTTGCACGCCTTCCTCGATGGTCGCGACACGCCGCCGCGATCGGCGCGCAAGTACATCGAGACCGTCGAGGGTTGGATGCGTGAGTCCGGCGCCGGCCGCATCGCCACGGTCATCGGTCGCTACTACGCGATGGACCGCGACAAGCGCTGGGAACGCGTGCAGAAGGCCTACGACGCATTGACGATCGGCGCCGGGTTCTCGGCTGAGAGTGCAACGGCCGCCGTTGCTGCGGCCTACGCCCGCAACGAGGGTGACGAGTTCGTGCTGCCGACCATGATCGGGTCGCCCGACAAGGGGCGCGTCCGAGCTGGCGATGCGGTGTTCTACTTCAACTTCCGTGCGGACCGCGCGCGCCAACTGACCGAGGCATTCACAGCGCGCGAGTTCACCGGCTTCCCGCGCGCGTCGGTTCCGCTGGTTCACTTCGCCACGCTGACGCGCTACCGCGAGGACTTGCCGTGTGCAGTGGCCTACCAGCCGCAGAACCTGGTCGGCATCTTCCCGGAAGTGATCTCGAAGGCAGGTTGGTCGCAGTTGCGCATCGCCGAGACCGAGAAGTACGCGCACGTCACGTTCTTCTTCTCCGGTGGCGACGAGAACGAGTATCCGGGCGAGCGGCGCATCCTGGTGCCGAGCCCCAAGGTCGCGACCTACGACCTGCAGCCCGAGATGTCGGCGCCGATGGTCACGGACAAGCTGCTGGCAGAGTTCGCCGGCAAGAGTTCACCCGACGTGACCATTCTCAATTTCGCCAATGCCGACATGGTCGGCCACACCGGCCTCATCCCGGCGTCGATGCAGGCGGTGAGAGCGATCGACGAATGCCTCGCGCGCATCGTGCCGGCGGTGTTGGCCAAGGGCGGCACCGTCGCGATCACGGCCGACCACGGCAACGTCGAGATGATGATCGATCCGGTGACCGGGGAGCCGCACACGGCCCACACTCTGAACCCGGTGCCGTTCTTGATTGCTGGGGCCGGTGGCCAAGGGCGTCGGCTGCGGGCTGGCGGTCGACTCTGCGACATTGCGACGACGCTGCTGCCGATCGCTGGCCTCAAACCGGCGCAAGGCATGGAAGGCCTGGACCTGTTCGCATGATGCGAGTTCGCGCCGTCGAGTCCGCGCTGTCCCTGCTGCTCGCGAGTTCGCTCGCGGCCCAGGGATCCGTGGCACCGCCCGCCGCTGCGGTCGAGCCGATCGCGGCGCGCATCGCTCGCCTCGTCGCCGGTGTCTCGGCGACCGAGATCGAACGCACGATTCGCGAGCTGTGCGCCTTTGGCACGCGGCACGTGTTGTCGCGCACGGACAGCGAGGTCGAAGGCACCGGTGCGGCGCGGCGCTATCTCACGGCGCGCTTCAAGGACCTCGCCGCGCGGAGTGGCAGTCGCCTCACGGTCGAGTTGCAGTCCGGCGTGGTCGCAGTGGCGCGCGACGGGATGCCGAGCGAAGTCGCGGTCGTCAACGTGATCGCGACGCTGCCGGGTGCAACGGATGGGGAGCGCGTCTATGTCGTCGGCGGGCACTACGATTCGCGCAACAGCGATGGGGCCAACGGGACGCGCGTCGCACCCGGCGCCAACGATGATGGCTCCGGCACCGCGGTGGCGCTCGAAGTGTGCCGACTGCTGTGTGCCGAGACGTTTGCTGCGACGATCGTGTTCTGCGCGTTCGACGGCGAAGAGCAGGGGCTCATCGGCAGCAAGTTTTGTGCGCAGAGCATGAGCGACCAAAGTCTCGAGATCGACGGCATGATCGGTTGCGACATCGTCGGCAACACGATCGGAATGGATGGCGTGCGGCGCGCTGATGTCGTGCGCTGCTTCAGCTACGCCTTGGACGGGAACGACAGCCTCGGTCGCAGCATGGCTCGGGCACTCACCTACGCGACGAGGGAGCACGGAATCCGACCGTCGGTGCAGTTGGTGTTCCGTGGCGATCGCTACGGCCGCGGCGGTGACCATCGCTCGTTCTTCGAGGCCGGATACCCAGCGGTGCGGCTGACCGAGCCTCGCGAGGACTACTCGCGCCAGCATCAGGATCTGAGCGAGCGCGAGGGCAAGTCGTACGGTGACTTGCCCGAGTACGTCGACTTCGACTACACGGCCGCGGTGGCGCGTGTGGTTGCGGCGACCATTGCCGAACTGGCGTCGGCGCCGCCGCCGCCCCGCATTCGTTCGATCCGCGCATCGCGCACGGCATACGACACGGAAGTCGAGTTCGAGGTGCCCGCCGCGGCCGCGAGTTTCGAGTTCGTGCAGCGATTGACGACGTCGCCCGATTGGGAAGGCGTCATCGCCGCTGCCAACGTCGAGGCCACGGTCGAAACCAAGGTCGCTGCCACCGCGAACGGCCGCCGCCGGGCCTTGTTGAAGGGTGCAGTGCTCGATGATCTCGTGATCGGACTGCGCAGCATCGGCGGCGATGGTGCTCGCAGTCGTGCCGCCACGCCACCCGACCCAGACCGCATGCAGCGAGGACGCGCTCGATGAGCCACGCCGTATCGTCCCGTTCGTTCTGGCCGATCGTTGCGCTGGCGCTGGTCGCGTGCTCGGGCGAGGGCAGCGATGTCGGCCCGTCGCTCGTCGACTTGCCGACCGCGAGTTGCAAGGTGTTGGTGCGCGACGATGGCAATCGCGCCGTCAGCGCCGCTCGTGTCGCGGTTGCGGGCGCAACGGCGGTGACCGGGCGTCAAGGCCGCGGGGAACTGTTCGTCAACCCACTTGGGTCGACGATCGTCCGCGTCGATGCGCGCGCCGCGACCGCGTCCGCCAGCGACCGGCTGGCGTCCCTCGGCGCCGCACTGACCATCGTCAACGCCGACCTGCCGTCGGTGCTTTACTTGCCGGACACGGCGTCGAGCGCCGAGGCCACGATTCCGACCGGCTCCGGCCAGCCACCGACCACGATCGACGACTCGGCTCGAACCGGCGCGATCCTGCAACTGGGCAACGGCACGATCGTCAACGACGGTGGTGCCGCCAGCGTCACGCTGCGCCTGGGCGAACTCGCGCGCGAGCATCTGCCATCGGCGTTGCCGTCGGCTCCGGCCGGAGCTTGGCTCACGACCCGCGGCTTCTGGATCGACCCGCCAACCGCGACCTTCGCGCCTGCGGGCACGCTACAAGTCCCCGATGAGCTCGCGCTCGGGGGGGGCAACGGCGTGCTGTTCCGGCTCGATCCAAGCACGGGTGAATGGGGCCAGGTTTCTGGCAGCGCCTCGAGCAGCGGCGGCACGCTGCAACTCGCGGGTGCCATCACCGGCGGCGGCCTGTACGTCTACGCAGTCGACCGGCCGATCGCGATCGTGCGCGGGCGCGTGGTCGACACCTTGGCGCGGCCGGTGTTCGGCACCTACGTGCGGGCCGACAGTGCGCCGACGCTGACCGTCTCGGATGGAACCTTCTCGGTGCTGGTTGCAGGCTCGGACGGTTCGGGTGCGGCGCGCACGATCGAGATCGAGCTGCTTGGCGGCGCGCAGTGGCTCGGCACCTCGCTGTCGGTCACCAGTCCGTTGCTCGGCAGCGGTGCCGACGTAGGTGTCGGGGATCTCCAACTCGAGACAGTGCCCGTCACCAACATTCGAGTGCAGAGCATTCGCCGTGGGCGCGGCGAAGTCGGGCGCCGCATCGCCAGCAACACCGCCTTGGCCGCCGTTGCCGCCACCGGCTACACCGACATCAACGGTCAGTGCCTGCTCGAGGACATTGGCTCTGGCTACATCGGCTTCATGGCCGGGTTCCCCTTTGATGTGAGCCGCGTCTTCATCAGCGAAAACCTGACGCTGGTACCACCGGGGCGGCGCTGGCAGGACACGTTCGCGTTCTACGACGATCGCGGTTGGTTTGTCGGGGGCCGTTCGACGCGGACGATCGCGGTCGATTCGATCGGCACCGGGCCGGTGCAGAACGCGGCAATCGTGCGCGGGCGCACTGCCAGCGAAGGTTTCGTCGGGGTCACGCGCGAGAGCGGTGTCCTCTTCGTCGGTCGCGATTTCTCAGGGCGTGCAACCGCGACGATCCGCACCGAGCACGCTGGCCTGGCAACAGTCAGCGCGTTCACGCTGGAGCAGCCCAACGGCGACCATCTCGAACTGCCGCTGGTGCGCCAGCAACTGGTCGTCGCCGGCGCCTTCGATCGCCATGGCACGATCGCCGGCGATCTGACCGGCTTCAACCCGGCGCGAACGCAGCAGCTGTATGCGTCGCGGCCGTTGGAGATCGACGAGTGGTTCGACCAGCGCTTCTTTGACGTCGCGCCGCGCAATGTCGTGCCTGCCCGACTCGGCGGCGCGCAGCCCGCCGGCACCTTCCGTGCCGGCATCGCCCTGCCCCAAGGACACGTGGCTGTCGCCGAGGGTGCGGTCAACAGTGGCGTGTTCACGCTGACGGGTGTGGGCGTGCTGCTCGACCAAGTCGTGCCGCAAGGAACCTTGGTCGCGCGCAACGTGCCGATCGACCGACCAGCGACCACCGCGTTTGTTGCGCCAGGTGCGCTCACGGACTTCGACGGTGCGTTCACGGCGGCCGATCTGCGCTTCGATCTCGCGCTGCAGCAGCCTTCTGGTCGCATCGCGGATGTGGCGCGCGCCGTCGGTGGCAACATGACGGTCAGCGGGGCCAACGTCACCTTCACACTGCCGGCCTTGACCGGTGCCCTGGCCGGCCACGCCTGGCTCGTCGCGCTGCGGGCGCAGGTCAGCACGGCGACGACGGCGACCGCACAGCGAACGCTGCTGCGACTGGCGCCCAGCGACCAACTCGTCGTGCCGCAGTTGCCGCTGCCCACACTCACGGCGCCACTCGATGGCGCGACAGTGCCGGCTTTGGGCTTCGCGGTCGACTTCACGCTGCCAGCGGGATCGATGTACGCAACGATCGACTTGCGCAGCGATGGCACGGAGGCGCGGTTGTGGACTGCCGTAGTGCCGCCTACCGCGACGCAGTTTCAGTATGTGGCGTTGCCGACGCAGGCTCAGTCCCCACTGGTCGCAGGCCGCACGTACACGCTGACGCTCACTTCGTACCGCGCCGACACCGGGTTCCTCTTGGGCCGCACCGAGACCTACCGCGACCTGGTGACCTACTGGGTGACGATCGGTGCGGCGGAGCGCGGTGTTCGCGCTGCGTCGTCGCGCACGATCACGATCACCGCCAACTGACGCCACCGATGGCGAAGTCCGTCGTACTTGCGATTGCTCTTGCGCTGCTCACCGGCTGTGCCGACCGACGGCCACCGCGGACGCCGGCTCAACTGATCGACGAGATTCTCGTTCAGCTCGCAGCCGGTGAGATCGACGGCGCCGACCAGTCGTCCGAGGCTGCGATCCGGCGCTACCCCGGTGACGGTGGCGTTGCCGCATGTCGCGCCACGGTGCACGATTTGATGTGGCGCGACGAGCTTGCGATCGCATCCTGGCGCGAAGTGGTCGCCAGCAAGGACCGCGCTGGCTGGTCAGTAGCGGTGGCCCGCGGTCGCCTCGGTGACCAGTTGTTCGTTGCCGGTCGCTACGGCGAGTCGCTGGCGCCGTTGCTGGCGGGCGTGGTCGAGGACGAAGCGGTTCGACGCCACGCGTTGGTCTCGGTTGCGCGCGAACTCCCATTCCGGCGCAAGCAGATCGGCCCACTTGTCACCGAACAGCCACTTCTCGATGGCGCGTTGCCTGAGTTCGTGTGCTCGATCGGCGAACTGCGACGCCCGTTTGCGGTCGATACCGGCTCGTCCATGACCACGATTTCACTATCGCTGGCCGAGGCGGCGGGAGTGCGCGCACTGACCGACATGGGTTCGATCCCGGACGGCACCGGCAAGATGGTCAAAGCCTCGATCGGGGTGCTCGACGGCTTCGCGGTTGGCGAGATCTGGTTCGGTTCGGTGCCGGTGTTGGTCGTCGACGACGAACGGCTCGCGATGCGCGATCTCTTCGGCGGGCCCGATCGCGCACCGGTCGGTGTACTCGGTCTCGACCTATTGAGCCTGTTTCGCATGACGCTCGATCCGGTGCGCAGGAGTCTCGTGCTGGAGTTGCCGCGACGATTGCCAGAAGCGACGTCGGTGCAGTGTCTGCGCAGTCAGGGGCGCTGCCTCGTGCCGGTTGCGATCGAAGGCGAGCGACTCTGGTTCGTGCTCGACACGGGTGCGAGTCACAGCAGTCTGTCGCCAGCGGGTCTCGCCAAGCTCCCTCTGGGCGAGGCGCGCGCGACGCCAGGCTTTCGCCGCGTGCGCACGGCGGCAGGTGGCGGGCTGTCCGTGCGCGAAGTGAAGAACTTGGTGCTGCGTGTGTCGCAGACTCGATTCTCCGGCGTCGACTTGCCGGTGATCACACGCGAGATCGGCGGAGTGTTCCCGATGCACGGAGTGCTCGGTATCGACCTTCTGCGCCAGTGCCGCATGGTCATCGACGACGGTCGCGTACGCATGGAGCCGAGTCGATGAAGCGCCTCGCCTTCCACGTCACCGGTCGCGTGCAGGGTGTGGGCTACCGTCGCTTCGTCGAGCGGCAGGCACAGGCGTTTGCGATCGCGGGTTTCGTGCGCAACGAGGCGGACGGCACCGTCACAGGCGAGGCCGAGGGCCACGACGCCGCGATCGAGGAGTTCGTCGACGGACTGCGGCGCGGGCCAGCGTTCGCGCGCGTGGACGAGGTGGAACTGGAGCCCCGTGCGTGCACCGGCGATTCTGGGTTTCTGGTGCGTCGCTGACTCGGAGTCAGTTGGCGACTTGGCGCTGCTGCAACACCTCGGCGGCTGCGATACCTTTTTGCAGCCGCAGTGCGTGATCGCGGGTGAAGACACGGCCGCCGAATCGGACCTCTTGGTACGCGACCAGTGCGGCTTGAAGGTCTGCGGCAATGGCGCCTTCGCGCGCGAGCTCGTGCGCGAACTGCTCCAACGTGGCTCCTCCGCTTCGCGGATAGCCGCGCTCGGCGAGCGTCTGCAGCAGCGTCAGCAGCAGTCTGCGCGCCGGCCACACCGCCCGAGCGACGGTCGGTGACGCGACGTGGGCACGACGGCGGCGACGGACGAACGGGAGCGTCAAGACAGTGAGGATCAGGACGAAGGGCCACGCGCCCTCGAGTGCACGCCAGAACGCCGAATCGCTGCCGGCGTCAGTGGTCGCGGGCGCCGTGTCACCGGCGCTGCTGGCCAAGGCTGGTTGTTCTGGCAGTGCGCCGCGCAACGCTGGGGGAGTCGGGTCGAAGACCAAGAAGCCGCGGCCGACGATCGGGATCTCGACCCACGCGTGGGCGTGTTGCGAGCCGTAGCGACGTTCGCCGCGATCGCTCTCGACACCGCCGTAGAGCCCAACACCGATCCGGCAGGGCACCGAGGACATGCGCAGCAGGATTGCCGCTGCTGAGGCGAAGTGCATGCAGAAGCCGATGCGCTCCCCGTAGAGGAAATTGAGCAAGGCACTCTGGTATGGCCCGCCTGGCTCGCGCCGTTCGTAGCGGCAACGCTCTTGTAGCATCGCGCCAATCGCCGCCGCCTTCTGCAGCGGGTCATCGCCAACATGGATGCCCGCGAGCAGTGGCTCGAAACGACGGCGATCGAGGTCCTGTGGTAGTGCGAGCAGGCCGCGACGTGCCCACGCCTCGTCAATCCGTGCGTCGCGGCTGTCGAGCGCCAAGTCCTGGAAGTGCACTTCGTAATCGTCGAGGTGACCGTCCCGAAGTTGCCGGAACCACTCCGTCGCGGGGTCGCACAACAGATCGGGGATGCCCAAGAGCGTGTGCGTCGCTGGCGGCACGAACACGAGGTTGCGCGCAGACTGAGTTCGCGAAATCAGCATGACCCGCGTCGGTACGCCAGCGACCGCCTGATGCAGACGACATGCGGTCGCGCTGCTGTCGCGCTGATCCGGCTGCAACGTGCCGACCTGCCAAGTGTCGAGGCCGGGTGCCTGGAAAAACCCCGATCGCAGGTAGAGCCGCGGCGAGATGGCGCTGCTGTCGGTGCTGCGCGCGGTGAGCAGGTGTTCACCCCTGAGGTTCGAGAGCACACCGTCGCCGCCGAGTTCGAACTGATCCGACAAGCCGGTACTGCGCTTCTTGCTGGTCGCGGGCTGTTGCGCGGGGGCGGCCCGCAGGGATTCGAGTGCCGGTAGGCGGTCGAGGGCGGCGTCGACCGCGAACGCCACGGCAGTGGAGAGCACCCCGAGCAGGCTGCTGAGCAACCAGATGCTGGGTCGAGGTGCGTGGGCGTTCGGTGTCGGCGCGGCGCAGAGCTCGAGTGCGCGCAGACGGGAATCGCAGCGGAGTTGAGCCGTAGCTACCAACACATAGGCGAGCACCAATGCTGGCTCGGCCGGTTGCAGGATCGTGCCGACGAGCAACACACATAGGCTCAAGAAGAGTCCGAGCGAACGATCGGTCTCGTGGCGACGCACGACGACGAAGGCGAGCGGTGGCAACAGCATCGCCGCGAGCGCGACTGGGCGCGGCAGCGGACCGGCAGTCTGCAGCGCTAGTAAGCACGAAGACAGCTGCAGTAGCGTGAGTGCGAGCGCCCGCCGGAACGGCCACGACTCGGTGACCGAAAGCGCGGCGATGAGCGCTGCCGGCGCCAAGAGTGCGGTCAGCCACTGCCACGTCATCGACTCGATCGGCACAGCCGCGATCGCGATGGCCGCGCACGCCAGCAACAGCAAGCGGCAGACGCGTCGCGAGGCGAGTACGGGATCGCGCGCAACGTGGTTCAAGACTGCCCCCCGTCGAGCACATGCAGCGGACCGCGCCGCAGCTCGCGGTCTTCGGGTGCGCGGTAACCACCCGCTGGCAACCAGTAGCAATCCTCGAGCTCGTCGATGCCGTCGAGGGCGCCGAGTTCGAGCTCGCGGTGAGGTCCGGTGGTGGCCTCAGCCAAGAACGTGAGCCAGTCGAGCTTGCTCGCGGCGTCGATGATCGTCGTGCGCACAGTGCGCGTGCCGAGTACCCAGACGCGAATGCGGCACTCACGGTCACGGAAGACCTCGACCAGAGTCGCCGCGACGCCGAGGCTCCATTCGAGCCTGAGGCGACCCTGATTGAGCGGGCGCCCGGGTGGCCGGCGCAAGTCGAGCACGATCCCAGTGACACTTGGTGCCCGACCGCGTTGGACCGTGCGTACCAATTGACCGAGTGCCGCGGACCGACGCGCGTGTACGCCGCGGCCATCCTCGCCCTCGTGGTGTTCGCGCAAGGCGTGAAACTCGTCGCCCGGCCGCTGCGGGTGTTCCCTCGATTCGGTGCGATGGTCGTCGACGTTTGGTTGTGGAAGCGTGTGCTGCGGGACCCGGCGTGGTTCGGTGACCAATGCGGTGTGGACCACGGCGGTCGCGTGCGTGCGGAAGAACCCAAGCGGCCAGTCGGACGCTAGGTTGAACACGCGCTCGAGCAGATGGCTGCGTTCCGGGCTGTGGCAGGACATCGAGGTCTGTACTGCTGTGCCGGCGGCTGCGTGCGTGAGTAGCGTGGGCGAGCTGCGCGTTCGGCGCTCGACCAGCACGATCTCACGCAGTGGCGTGCTGCCGACATTCTCGACTCGCAGCGACTCACGGAAGGCCGCGCCCACGATCGTCCGGCGCGGGCCGACGTGGATGCGCATGGATCCGAGCGAACGCTGCTGACAGGCGAAGTCGACCAGTAACGGTGCACTGAGCAGGGCCGCAGCGAGGCGAACGCTTGGATCACCGCTGAGCCATGAGCCCAGCAAGGCCAGAGCCGCCAGTCCGGCCACGGCCCGGCCGCGCGCGGTCATCTCGGTGGTCTGGCCCGGCGTCGCCATGGCAATCAGTCGGGCAGCGGAGTCGAAGCGAGGATCTGGTGCAGCGCGGCGTCGGGATCGCCGCCGCCATGGGCTTGGAGGCGGTGAGACCACGCGGGGCCAAGGAGCGCACGGATGTCGTCGGGCACGACGAAGTCGCGACCGTTCACGTACGCGCGCGCCCGGCAGGCGCGATGCAGTGCCTGGGCGCCGCGCGTGCTGACGCCGAGCGACAGTTCGCCGTGGCTGCGGGTGCGGTGTGCGAGTTCCACGACGAAGGCGGTTAGCTCGCGGTCGAAACGCACCGCATCGACCTTGGCCCGCGCCGCGAGCAGATCCTGGCTCGACGCGACTGGGCGAACGTCGTTTGCGAGGCGGTGACCGTCCTCGGCGGCAACGGCATCGATCTCGTGTTCCGCGTCCGGATACCCGAGTTGCAGCCGAAGCAGGAACCGATCCAGTTGGTTCTCGGGCAACGGGTAGGTGCCGGCGGCGTTGCGCGGGTTCTGGGTCGCGATGACGAAGAATGGCTCCGGCAGAACGTGCGTCTGCCGATCCACGGTGACGCTGCGTTCGGCCATGCATTCTAGGAGGGCCGACTGCGTGCGCGGTGGCGTGCGGTTGAGCTCGTCGGCGAGCAGCACCGAGGTGAACACTGGGCCTGGCCGGAAATGCAACTCGCCCGTGCGCGGGTTGTAGACCTGGCCGCCAACGATGTCGGAGGGCAGCAGGTCGGCGGTGCACTGCACGCGTTGAAACGGTAGGTCGAGAGCGCGCGCGAGGGACCGAGCCAGAAGTGTCTTGCCGACGCCGGGATTGTCTTCGATCAGCAGGTGGCCGCCGGCGAACAGGGCGATCATGGCTAGGTCGACGGCGTCGTCTTTGCCGCGCAGAACTTGACCTACAGCCGATGAGATTTTGCGGGCGAGTTCGGACATCCGGTGCAGTCCGCGTGAAGGGGGTGCGGTCAGAAGGGTCACCGCATCCTAGAAGTGGTTGCCCAAAGCGCCAGCGGCTGCGGTCGACCCCGACGACCGCTGGCTGCATCGGGGACGCTCCGCACCGGCACCAGCGTCCACTGCGAGTCCGCTCTTGGCCCTCTCTCGCCCTGGATCCGCTTCGCGCGCTGGCCGATTGGGAGGCCCGTGTTGGGGGGACAGCGTGGCGACCGCTGACCCATGTTCCCGGTTGCACAGTCGACGACGGCAACGCTGGGCTGATGGCATCGGGCCGTGCAAACGAGAAGTCGGTGCCTCGCAGCAATGGCGTCAGTGGCGCTGCCGCGGTTACAACATTCGGCCTCCGATCGCGCTCCGCGCCGCCCTCTGTGCGGCGCGGTCGCGTGCGAGGACCTCGGACCCGGCTCAACGACCTGCATTCACGATTCCGTTCATGCGCACGACTGCACTCTGCTGTGGCCTGCTCGGCCTGTTCCTTCTCCCAGCCTGCTCCAGCACGATCGACCGTCGCGTCGACCCGGATAGCCCTGATGCGGTCGGCGGTGCCGTCCTCCAGAGCCAGGACATCCGGACGATGGCCAAGAAGATGGCGGATGACATCCGTGCCTCGGGGGTGCTGACGTCGCAGGCGGATGGCCAGACGGTCACCTTCCACATCACCGAGCTGAAGAACGAATCGTCGGATGTCATCAACCGCACGATCGTGCTGAACAAGCTCCGCACCGAGTTGTTCAAGTCGCTCGGAGCCAAGATCACGGTCCTCGACCGCAGCGCCGAGGGCCTCGATGCGGTCCGCAAGGAACGCGAAGCCAAGCGCAACGGCGCGGTGTCGCAGAACGAGGGGATGAAGGGCAACGTGCTTGGTTCGGACTACGTCCTGAAGGGCATCATCCAGGACCGAGTGCAGCAGTCCGGCAAGCTCAAGAGCGCCTACTACCTCGTGACCTTCGAACTGACCGACCTCGAGACCTCGCGCCTCGTTTGGACCAACGACTACGAGACCAAGTTCGAGTCGGAGAAGTCTGTCATCACCCGCTGAGTCAGCGATCAAGGTGCGCATACTCTCGCTGTTGCCGCTGTTCGCGCTGCTTGCTTGCGGCGTGTCGCAGCCAAAGATTCCGATCGACCGATTCGCCGCCGGCGATCTCGGGGTCGTTGCGGACTTCGCCCGCAAGGAGGCGACGGAGGGCGCCGTCGAGAACCAAGCCCTGCTGTTCAACGTGCTCGCTCAGTGCGAGTTGCTCCAGGGCGACGTCGATGCCGCTTGGCAGCACTTCGGTGCCGCTGCCCGGATCATGGGCAACTGGCAGACGAGCGGTGGCGAGACGTTTTCTGCCGTCGTCGGAAGTGAGAGCAGCAAGGGCTACACCGGCGATCCCTATGAGAAGGCGATGAACGCCTTCTATCTCGGCATGTGCTATCTGCTGAAGGGCGAGCCGGACAACGCGCGCGCGGCATTCAAGAAGGGCATCCTGGCCGATGGCGAGTCAGGGGACGAGAAGTACCAAGCCGACTTCACACTGCTGTTCTGGATGGCCGGACGCATGAGCCGCGCAATGGGTTTGCCGGCTGACGCCGAGGACTTCTTCAAGGAGGCCGTCACGGCCGACGAGTTCGCGCGCACGCACGGGTCGCGCGGAGAAGTCGGGAACCCGCTCCTGACTTCGCCCAACGCCGGCAACCTCGTGATCCTCGCCGAGATCGGCATGGGTCCCGAGAAGTTCGCCGCCGGTGACGAAGAAGAACTCGCGCGCTTTCGGCCCCGCTTGCATGCCGCCCAGCGCGCCCAGATCTGGATCGACGACGAGCTGCGTGGTCCGACATGGACTCTGGTGGACGTCGACTACCAAGCGCGCACTCGCGGCGGCACCGAGATGGAGGGCATCCGCAAGGGCAAGGCCGTGTTGAAGTCGGTCACGCGCGCGGCTGGCGTCGGAGCACTGATTCTCGCGGCGGGTGACGAAAGTCGCGCTGGCTCGCGCGACAAAGCGCTGGTCGGAGCCGGGCTACTGTTGCTGTCCGTGTTGACGTCGTCGAGCGCAGATGTTCGGCACTGGCCGACGTTGCCGTCCACGGTCCAAGGCGCCGCCTTCGAGGTCGAACCCGGCGAGCACGTTGTTCGCGTCGATTTCCTGTCTTCTGGAGGCCAGATCCTGACCGATCTCACGCAGACGTGGACGGTCACTGTGCCTGCAGATGGCGAGAGCTTTTACCTGTTCCGGTCCCTGCCACGTATGGATCGCATCCCGAGGTCGCCGTCATGAAGTCCCTTCTGCTCCCGTTTGCCGTGTCGCTGTTCGCCACCGCTTGCAGCGCTCCGCCTTATGCCGCCTACGCGATCGAAGACGATGCCGAGGCCATCGCCCAGGTCGTCGTCGCCGATGCTTCGCTGCAAGCGGTAGTTCGCGCTGGCCGCCCGCTGGTTGAGCGCATCCAGCCCGGTGATTTCCTGCGCATTGTTGTCCCGATCCGGAACATCGATGACGAGCCGATTCAGATCCTGGCCCAAGCCGCATTCCTCGATGGCCAGAGGCAAACGCTGCCGGACGAGACCAATCGTCAGGTGCTGCTGCTGCCTCCGGGTGGGACGTCCAACTTCGAGGCACTCTCGCGGCAGCCTCGAGCAGCCGATTTCGTCTTGCGCTTGAGCTGGAACAAGTAACCCGCTCCCGCGAGGCTCGCACATGCAACGCATCCTTCTCATCGCCGCGACGACTCTAGCCGCCTGCTCTGCCACATCGACCTCCACGCGCGTCGCGGTGCCGCCGCCCTCGGGCGTCAGTTTGCAGTTGCCGCAAGGGCAGCTACCAACGCGCGCGATCGAGACCGCCGAAGTGCAGCCGACCGCCGACAACCCGAAGACGCAGGCGTGGCTCGCCGGCGAGGTGGCGGAGCGGCGCGCCGCCGAGACCCGCGGCAACTTGGCCCCGAGTTCCGATTCGTCGCTGCAGCCTAGCGACCTGCTGCGGCAGCGCGGCCTGCGGACGACGACTGACGAAGAGGCGACCAAGGCTTGGCTGCAGCAGACCGCAGATGAGCGTCGCGCCGCCGACACCACCAACGCGCCGCTGCCGCTGCAGCAGACGGTCTATGTCGATCGCCCCGTCTACAGCGATCCTTACGTGGCCCCTTACGGCTACGGCTACGGCTACGGCTACGGCTACGACGGCTACGGCAACCCGATCTACGGCTACGGTTCGTCGTGTCGGCAAACCAACTTCCCGGTCAACACCGTGGTGGGCGCTGGTATCGGCGCGATCGTCGGCAGTGGTAGCAGGCACCAAGGTCGCGACATTGCCGTGGGCGCAGGGATTGGCCTCCTGCTCGACTTCGCGAGCTGGTAGCGGTCGGTTCAAGAAGGGCGATCTGACAACTCTCGATCGCGCGTCGGATCGCAACTCCCGTGTCTCGCCGGCGCGGCGCGGTGGCGTGTCGGGTCGACGGGTAGCTGTGTGATCCTCGAGAACGATCCTCGACTCATGGGCTGTTCAAGAGCGTTTGCCCCAAGTCCGCGAAGAGGAAACCCGAGTCCGCGAAGAGGAAACCCAAGTCCGCGCCGAGGCAATCGGTGGTCTAGGCTGCCCGTAGCGAGGGTGCTTCTGCGAGCCTCATCGAATCGCGCTCGACCCGCCCCGATCCATAGAGCCGGTCTCTGACAGCAAGAAGACCATCCCCGTCGCTCTCTGTGCGCGGCATCACCACTGCAGTGCCGCGCGCATTGTGAGTCGCATCGCCGGTTGCGCCCCGGTGCATTGATGGGCAATCAGACCAGGGCCCTCGATGCGCCTGCGTCATTGCAGAAGGCTCGACCAGAATCGACGGCCCGCCAAACAGCGATATCGGCAATGCCTTTCGCGTTCCCGTGCGGCGGGCCAAGACAATGAGCATGCGATACGCACTTCGCCATCGCGTCGTCTCGCCACCGCCATCTCTCAGTTGCCCTGTCGTGCAGCTGACGAGGCCCGCAGTTATTCCGGCGGAGTGCATCTCCATCTAGCTCTCCTCTCATGTCCACTCGTCGAACGGACACGCGCAGTCCCCTGCGCCTAGTCCATGCTCTCTTCACGTCTGCCGTCGTACTGACCAGCGTGTTTGTGCCCGCCGAACATGCGTCCGCCCAAGTTCCGCAGGTCGGACTGACTCGCGTCGGTCCGGTCGATCCAGCCAGCGGCTACCCAGTGTACTACGAGGACGCGAACGGGCTGCGACTCGGTCTGTGCACGGATCCGGGCCTTTGCTTCTGGGTCCTGCCAGACCCGGCGCTGCCCCCGTCGTTTCCGACCAACTGGCCGGACGAGAGCTTCTACTTCGCCGCCCAGGCCACGATGACCGGAGCCGGTGCGAGCTTCAGCTATCTCAGTGCGCTCGAGGCGGCATTCGGCGGAGGGTCGGTGCTTGCGGGCGATCAGATCGTCTTCACCCGTATCCGCATCCGAGCCAGTGGACTCGTTGACGGAGCCAGCTACACGATCACGCATCCCTACGGTGTCGAGAGCTTCGTTGCTGGCGTCGATGGTCCGCTGCCGGGCACGATCAATGTCACGCGGGATGTCGGCATTGGTTCGCCGGGTGATTTCACACTGGCATTGAAGGGCAACGTCGGCTCGTTCCTGGCCACTTCCGGGTTCGCCGGCGCCAACCTCCCTGGCTCCTTCATCGGCGATGGCGGAACTCTGACGGCGGTTCAAGGTAGCCCGTTCGGCACCAACTTCGTGCGCATCGAGGGTCCCGGCGCCAACACTCTGTTCCCGGCCAACGCCAATGGCGCGAGCCGAGCTCAACTCAACTCGTTTGTGCTCCAGGGCCAGGTCGCAACTCGGCTCGGTGCTGCGGTCGAGCACGTCTACGCCGAGCGTTCAGCGCAGGCGACGGTGATCGACGTCTGGGCTTCTAGTGCCGTAGGTCAGGCACTGGTCGCCTCCGCCGGCGGCGTCTCTCGGGCCATGATCTCGGGTGCGAACGGCAGCTTCTTTACCCGCCTCGAACTCGGCGCGGGTGCCGCTATCCCGACGCAGGTCTCCGTGACCAATGTCACGGACTTCCCTGAGACCGTGTGGACCAAGGGGCCCATCACCGACGCGGTCAACGTGCAGACCGCCATCTTCACGGTGAACGGCGATCTGGTCGTGACGGCTTCGTCGAGCGACGCAGTCGCCAGCCCGGTTCTCAGCGTCGAGATTCCCGGTCGCGCGCCGGCGGTTCTCGTGGCTAGAGGTGCAGGTGTAGCAAGCGGTGGCTGCGGTCTGCCGTTTGGCGCGATCCCACCGACCAGTGTGATCGTTCGCTCGAGCAACGGTGGTGTCGATCAGGCTCCGGTGCTGGTGCAGGGCGTCGGTGTTCCAGGTGGCGTGGTTCAGCCGGTCGTCGCCGATGCGGGGCCGGACGCCATTGCACCGAGCGGAACGGCAGTCGGTCTGAGCGGTGCAGCGAGCACCGGTCCGATTGCGACCTACGCGTGGGTCCAGGATCTCGGCGCCGCCGTCGCGCTGCTCGGTGCAGATACTTCCGCGCCCGGGTTCCTTGCCCCTACGGTTGCGGCCGGTGCGCAGATCGACCTGTCGTTCACGCTCACGGTGCGCAGCGCCGCCGGCGCGATCTCGTCGGACTCGGTCATTGTGCATGTCCAAGGCCCACCGATCGTGGTGCCGTCGCCAGACGTCGTGACAGTGCGCGACGCTCGCTACAACCAACGGAATGTCGCGTGGCGCGTATCCGGTACTACGAGCCTGATCCTTGGTCAGACAGTGACGATGTATCTTGGTCGCATCGGCGATCGCACTCGCCGTCTTGGCTCGGCCGTGGTCGATCCGACCGGTGTCTTCTCGATGCAGCAAGCGAACAACACTGCGCCGTTCCGGCCGGTGGCGGGCGACACGACCGTGTGGGTTGAGTCCGCGCTCGGCGGCACGCCTGGCTCGATCGCGTTCCGCTTGCAGTGACCCCGGCGGCGCGGTCGGCGACGACCGCCTTGGCCCATGACCCCGGTCCGCGATCGCGCGGATCGGGGTCTATCGCATTCTGGCGCTCGGTTCGCCCTCACTTCGCGGTCGCCTCGACGCGGCAGATGTCGGCGCAGCGTTTCAGCGTTGCGAGTCCGTCCTTCTTCGGCAAGAACTCGTGGGCCAGGAAGCCATCGAAGCCAGTGTCGAGGATCGCTCTGCAGATGGCTGGGTAGTAAAGCTCTTGGGTGTCGTCGATGTCGTTTCGGCCGGGCACTCCGCCCGTGTGAAAGTGACCGATGTGCTCGATGTGGTCGCGCAGCGTGCGGATGACATCGCCTTCCATGATCTGAGCGTGGTAGATATCGTAGAGGATCTTCACGCGCGGTGAGCCGACCTGTTTGCAGACCTCGAGGCCGTAGTTCATCCGATCGAACGCGTAGTCGGCGTGGTCGACCTTGCTGTTGAGGTACTCCATGCACAGCGTGACGCCCGCCTTCTCGGCGAGCGGCGCGAGGCGCCGAAAGCCCGCAACGCAGTTGGCGATCCCGGTCGCTTCATCCTGGCCGTCGCGGTTGCCGCTGAAAACGACCATGTTGGCGATGCCGGCGTCGGCGATGCGCGGCAGCAGGTCTGCACAGTCCTTCACGAACGGATCGTGGTTCTCCAGCCGATTCATGCCGCGACCGATTTGCATGCTCTTGGGGCAAAACGACATCGTGCAGATGATCCCGTGCTTCGCTGGCACGGCCCATTCCTCTGGATGCAGCAGGTCGATGCCGACGAGGCCGATGGCCTTGGCGTGGGCACAGAGTTCGTCGAGCGGCGTGCTGCCGTAGGTCCAGCGTGCAACGGACTGCTTCAGCGTGCGGCCACGCGGCGGTGCTGGTGATTCGGTCACCGGGCGTACCGCAGCCGGCAAGGAAGTGAGGGACAGCGCGCCGGCGCAAACACCCAGCATGGAGCGACGATCAAGGAAGTGGCTCATGACGACATCATCGCTCGCGCCACTGGCGAAATCAGCGTCCGGTGATCGCGGGCAGCGTCGACTTCTTCAGGAACAAGATCGCAAGGCACGTGGCCTCGATCCCCATGGTCTCGCCGCCGCCGGTCTTGAACGCGCCGGTCTTCTGTTGTTGCGACAGGATCTGCACGGCGCCTTCGTAGTACCAATCGCGCCCGCAGAGGCGGGCGATACCGGCGAGTTCGCAGGCGCGTTCGAGGCTGTAGAGCCAGTAGTACCAGTGCTTGTCGGCCTTGCCGACAAACCCCGGGTTGGCCCGTGGCGTGAACTCGGCGCCGAGCCATGCGAACGCCGACTCGATCGCTGCGTCCATGTCGCGCAAGCGCTGCCGCGGCGCGCGCTCGTTGCGCAGCATGCCGGCGCGCGCGACGACCATGCCGGCGAGGCTCGCGGCAGTCAGGCTGCCGTACGGCGGCTCGTCGGGGGCCTGGTACGAGAAGCCGCGGGGTGCTGCACGCAGAGTACGTGACGCGGGTTCGGCGCCGGCAGCGAGCATCAGTTCGCGGTGCGTCAACAACGACAGCGCTACGGGCGATCCGCGCGCAGGGCACTGAACCGAGAGGAAATGGTCAGCTGCCGCATTCCAGGTGGCGTCCGAGATCGGCAATCCGCACAGCGCAGCAGCGTCGAGGCCGAGTAGGCCGTACTGCGACACCGAGTTGTCGAAGCGCTTGCCGCCGTCGTAGTCAAAGCGCAGGGTCTTGTCCGGGTCGACGCGGGTGTCGCGGTTGTCGAGCAAACGATCGAGCCACTTCTGGGCGAGTTCGCGTTCGCGCGGCGGTAGGTCTCGTGCCGCTCGGAGGACCACCGCACCAGAGCGCACCATCTCGGCCTCGCGGGCTGGGGCATAGCGTTGCGACAAGGCCATCAGCGCCGTCGCCAACGAGTAGGTGTCGACGATCTTGCGGCGCTGCAGTGCGGTCATCGCCGCAGCGAGAACGGGGTCATCGGGCGCCACTTCGGCGTGCAGCAGCGTCAACACCGCGAGTGCGAGTCGGCCGCTGCCAAACGTGTAGTCGTCGTCGGCGGTATCGCGCAACCATGTGGCGCTGACTCCTTTCAGCGATTCGTGCACCCATTGGGAGCCGCTGCGAACGGCGGCCGCGACGCGTGCGCGAAAGTCGGCGTCCTGGTTGTCGCGCACGGCAATCAGCTCCCAGTGGTCCTGCAGCACGATGTGGCGAAAGCGCTTCTTGTCCTCTTGCACCACAAGACTCGCCTGTGCCTCGAACGAGCGCACCAGCCCGTGCTCGACATCGACAACGCGACGAATCGCGATCGTCCCGTTCACGTCGAAGGCGAACATCTGGGTCAGCGCATACGGACCACTGCGCGGGTCGCTTGGCAGTGGCGTTGCTGGACGTCGATCGATCGTGAGCTCGAAGTCCTGGATGCCGTCGTCGCCGCGAGGCCCGATGCGTCCGCGTACGATCACGTCGCCAAAGGGCACGAGTCGCGGAAACTGCCACGTTCCGCTGCTCTGGACGGAGAGATCGAGTGCGATTCGTCGAAGCACATCGCGTAGGTCGCGGACCGGAGTGACCGGCGCGCGGCGATCCGCGTCGAGCTCCCCGTCGCAAAGCCATGGCGCTGGCCAGAGGTCGGGCAAGTACTTTTCTGGCACGGCCTCGGTCGGCACGAGCTTGTGCGCCGCGGCAGCTGACTCAGCGACGCCGCTGTGTGACTTGCAGTTGCGGCGGTACTCGACAGACCCGAGTGGTGGCAACTGCCACGCCAACGATTGCGCGCTTCCCGGAAGCGACAGCAACAGGGCTACGAGCAGCAGAGTCGCTCTGAGCGTAGGCGCGAGGCAGCGTGGGCTTCTCATGCCGCGAGGACGCTGGGCGGGGGATGGCGGGCGCCGAGTATTGCGCTTGCTGCGCCGCGATGTTGCTGGCCGGCTGTGGCGCGATATCAGCGCGCGGCGGCGAGTGCGTTGGCGGCGTCGAGTTTGCCCTGGCGGCGCAGTAGATCGGCAACGAGCGCACGCGTGCGCGCGCAATCGCGCGCCATTTGCACAGCGGCCGTCTGATGACCGAGTGCCGTCAGCGCTGCATCGGGTGTGCCTTCGTCCCACCAAAGCACAGCGAGGTGCGCGTGCGCGATGCTGCAGCCCGAATCGGCGTCGAGGGCGTCGTAGAAAGCGCCCTTCGCGGTGGCCCAATCGGCAGTTTCAAGGCTCCGTTCGCCGCGGGTCACATGGTCCAAGGCGACGAGCGGGCCGCGCGCCGCTGCGAGCGCAGCATCGAACATCCGGGCAAAGCCATCGGCTCGCGGGCCCCAGTCCCAGTCGCGTTCGATCGTGGCGCGGATGGCTTGGCTCATGCGGAGACGTAGCTCTGGATCGTCGCGTAGCTTGGCGAAGGCGCACGCAAAGGCTGCTGCATCGCGCGGCAGTAGGTAGCCATTCTCGCCGTCGCGGATCAGCTCCGGCATGTTGCCGACCGCGGTCGTGACCACGGGCACGCCGCAGGCGGCTGCTTCGAGGCAGGGATTTGGCGTGCCCTCGACACGGCTGGCGCAGACGTAGACATCGAGTTCGCGATAGAAGGCGCGCATTTCGTCCTGCGTCCGCAAGCGCTCCTCGCGTGCGGCGATGCGCAGCTCGACGCCATCGAGGCGCGCAATCGCTGGTTCGATGACGTTGGGCAGGCCGCGCATCTCGCCGCCAAAGTTGGCGATGCTGCCAGCCCAGCCGACACGTAGAGGCAGACCGGCGCTGCGCGCGTGTTCGCCTGGCATGAAGAACGTCGAGTCGACGCCGTTCGGCAGGCAGTAGGCCGTACCGCCGACGCGAGCGCGGTACTCGTGTTCGAGGAGGGAGCTGTGCGTGAACACCGCGCGCGGCAGTCGTCGGAGCACGGAGAGTCCCTGCTTCTC
>CAMBXM010000005.1 GCA_945871815.1 Singulisphaera sp. GP187 | reverse complement strand
GCCGCCGCCTGACGCACTCTTCTTGGCCGTGTGCACGCTCTCCCAGGCTGGCAGTGCGTGACCGGCTTTGCTCTTCTGCCACCAGTCGTCCCACTCGTCGCGGCTCCAGCAACGGACGCCAGCATGAACGAACAAGGCCTCGGACAACTCGGCCAGCAAGCGGCCGTCCTCCTTGCCAAATCGATCGATCAGCAGCGGAATGGACCCGAGACTGCGGAACTTGCCCAGGTAGCGGTAGCACACCGAGCGCAGCTCCCATTCCTTGGCGGCGAGCTGCCTCTGCGCAATCGGAACAGCACTGTCGATGCCGAGGTTCAACATCAGCGTGAGCCCCGTCGTGCGCAACGGTGGGTCCTGTGAGTCGACCATACGCTGCAGGTCCTGCTCGAAAGCGGGATCTGCGATCAGTGCCGGCAACGTCGCAATCGCGAGTTCGACTGCTTCTCGCGTCGGCTTGGCCAATCCGGCGCGGATCTTGCCGACCATCGGCTTCAGGTCCTCGACGCTCGCCTTGCTGAGGATCGCGAGAATCACCAACCGCGACGGCTCGCTCGCACCGTCGATCGCATCCTCGAGCAGCCAATGCACGAGTTTGCCGTCCTTGGCAAAGTCGCCGGCCGTTGCCGAAAGCACGGCATAGACCATCGGCGAAGAGTTGCTGGCGAGGCGAAGGAAGTCCTCGAACGTCGACGGTCGCATGCCGTAGGTGAGTCCTTGGATCAACTCGACGCACGCGGCTGGCCTGGGCGACTCGCCCATCCGCCCGATCAGGTCATCGAACGCGCTCGGTGATTTGGCATGACCCTCCGCCGCGAGCTGCCGCCACGCTGCGGCTGCGAGCACGTCATCGCTGTCCTGGAGCAGTCGAAGGCGCACTTGCGTCACCGCCTTCACATCCTTGGCCGCGGCCAGAAGTCGCAAGACGGCGAGTTGCTCTGTGGAGTTGCCGCGCAGTGCGAGTGGCGCGAGGCCGCGCCACGCACGCTCCTCACCACAAGCGCTCAGTCCATTCATCGCCGCCACCTTCAGTTCGTGCGACTGGGTGCCGGTGTCATCAGCTGCGATCGCGATCAACGCGTCGATGCCGCGGCTGCCCTGGCGCGCGATGGCGCGGCACGCCGCCGTGCGCAACCCTGGCTGCGTGCCCTTTGCTGCGAGCAGATCGAGTAGCGGCGTGAGCACGTTGGCACGCGGCTTCAGGCCGATTGCATCCGCGATCTGCAATGACGTCCAATCGCCGCCGGACCGTCGAAGTGCGTCGAGCAGAACTTCGGTCACGCGCGGGTCGTCAAACGCCGCCAGCGTTCGCAGCGCCGCCAAGCGCTTTGCATCCTGCTTCTTCGACGCTTCCGCCCAGCGCTGCAGTGCAGACTCGAGCAGCGCCTCCTGGTCCTTCCCTGAGTCTGACTCGCATGGCTGCTTGGCTGCAGGTGCGGTGGACGCCGGCCGCGGCGGGTTCGGCTGCTGCGCCGCAGTGGCGGCGGCAAGAGTAGACAGCAGCACAGCCTGAAAATGGCGGGTGGGGATTCGCACGAGAGCAGGGGACGCGCGTAGGTAGAGGAGCGAAGGCGCGCTGCATTGTGCAAGCCGCGCCCGTCGCTTTGAACTCCATGCTTCCAGTCTTGTTCGTCTTCTTGCTCTCGCCCGGCCTGCTTCTGTGTGCCACTGCTCAGGAGCCGAACACCGACACGAGAGCACCCGGAGGCGGATCCCGCCTCATCGTGCTGGAGAAGTCCGCCGCGCGCGCGCAGTTGTTCGACCCAACCACCCGCACGCTGGTCGCCACCGTGCCGGTTGGCAACGGCCCGCACGAAGTTGCAGTGGCACCCAACGGCCGCACCGCGGTGGTGAGCGACTACGGCGACCAGCGCCCTGGTAGCACGCTGACCGTGATCGACATCCCGAATGCGCGCGTCCTCGCCACGATCGGACTGAGCGACGCAGAGACGGTCGATGGCAAAGTCAAACAGCGCACCTTTCTGCGCCCGCACGGCCTGCGTTTCCTGCCCGATGGACGCCACGTGGTCGTCACCAGCGAGATGCTGCGCCGACTGCTCGTCGTCGATCTCGAAACCCAGAAGGTCGTTCGGTCACTGAAGACCGCGCAGCCAACACTCCACATGGTCGACCTCTCGCCTGACGGCAGAACGGCCTACGGCACCAGCATCCAGGACGGTTCACTCGGCTGGTTTGCAGTCGATGGCAGCGCCGAGACCGCCAGCGTGCTGCCGACCGGCGACGGCGCCGAAGGTCTGGCGATCTCGCCTCGCGACGGCTCGATCTGGGTCGGCAACCGCAGTGCCAACACCATCAGCGTCGTCGATGCACAGAAGCGGGCCGTGACCACCACACTCGAGACCGCGTCGTTCCCAATCCGTGTCGCCTTCACGGCCGACGGAGCGCACGCGCTGGTGTCGTGCGCCGAGGCCGGTTGTGTGCAGGTGTTTGACGCCGCAACCAAGACTCTCGCCCACACGGTCGATCTACTCGCGGACAACACCGAACTCAGTCCCGTGCCGATCGGCATCTGCGTGCAGCCCGACGGGGCGTTTGCCTGGATTGCGTGCCAGCGCGGTGAGTTCCTCGCAGTGATCGACCTGAAGACCTTCACCGTCACGGACCGCATCCCCGGCGGCAAAGGACCGGACGGGATGGCGTTCGCGCAATGGACGGCAGCAGTGCCGAGCACCGACAAGTAGGCTGTCGCGCCTCGTGAGCGCCCCTTCGGATCCGAACGCACGCAGCAGAGTCGTCTGGCACCAACTACCGGACGCGCAGTGGCCGACAGCGGAGCAAGCCGCTGCATCGCGCTGGTTCTCGCCAGTGCAGCTCGGTCCGGTCACGGCACGCACGCGCACGTGGGTCCCGGCAATGGTGCCGTGGCGGGCGAGCGAGGATGGGTTCGTCACGCAAAACGTGCTCGACTGGTATGGCCGCTTTGCCGACGGCCAGCCTGGCGTGCTCGTCGTCGAAGCGACTGGCATCCGCGATGTGCCGAGCGGGCCATTGCTGCGCATCGGCCACGATCGATTTCTCGATGGCCTTCGCGAACTCGTGCGCCTCGTGCGCGAGCGGAGCAGCGGCCGCACACGGCTCTTCGTGCAGATCCTCGACTTCCTGTCGATAAAGCGACGCCCCGAGCCGGAGAAGTTCCTCGCACGATTCCTGCAACTCACGGATCGCCATCGCGTGGCCGCCGCGGCGCACGCAGGCTCGCCGCTGCCGGACGATGCCGCGGTTCGCGCCACGCTGGCAGCAATGCCAACAGCGGCACAGCGCGCAGCACTCACGGAGCGCGAACTTCGCGACCTCGACTTCGGCCAACGCGAACAGGTCGATGACCTGCACCTCGCACATGTGCGCGACTTGCCGCAGACCCTACCACCGCTGTTCGCCGCCGCCGCCATGCGCGCCCGCACGGCCGGCTTCGACGGCGTCGAGCTGCATTTCGCGCACGCCTATACGATGGCCTCGTTGCTGTCGCGGACCAACGTGCGCAGCGACGGTTATGGCGGCTCGATCGAAGGCCGGCAGCGACTCCCACTCGAAGTCTTCGCCGCGGTGCGGACGGCAGTCGGCCGCGACTTCTGCACCGGCGTGCGATTTCTCGGCGACGAGGTGATCGCTGGCGGCAGCACCGTCGCCGACGCCGCGCACCACGGCGTGGCGTTCGCCAAGGCGGGCTTCGACTTCTTGTCGATCAGCCGCGGCGGCAAGTTCGACGACGCCAAGCAGCCGAACATCGGCGAAGCTGCGTATCCGTACACCGGTCCCTCGGGCCACGAGTGCATGCCGACAGTGCGCAGCGACGAACGCGGGCCATTCTCGCGCAACGTGCCGTTCGCGAGCGCGGTCCGCCGCGCGGTGCGCGAGGCTGGCTTCTCGACGCCGATCGTCGCGGCGGGCGGCATCGCGTCGTTCGAACAGGCCGAGGCCATCCTGGCGAACGGCGACGCCGACATCGTCGCCAGCGCGCGGCAATCGCTCGCCGACCCAGACTGGTTCCGCAAGACAGAACTCGGGCGCGGCAACGAAGTGCGCCGCTGCAAGTTCACGAACTACTGCGAAGGTCTCGACCAGAAGCACAAGGAAGTGACGTGTCAGCTCTGGGACCGCCTGTTCAACGACGAGGATGTCTCGCGTTCGCGCGACGGCAAGCGCCGACTGCTAGCGCCGCGCTGGCAACCCTGACCGGCTTCGCCGTCACCCGTTTGCATGGCGGCGGGGCAGCGCGCGCCACCGTGGACCGCCGATGTTGGCGCGCACAAACCAGCGACTGAGCGCCACGACCAGGAGCGCGCCGTACGCGAAGCCGATCATCTCGCGCGCCAGCATCGGCAACGACTGCGTCAGCAGGTCCCAGTGGACCGACAAGTCAAACCGATGCTCCGGCTGAATGATGCGGTGGCCGCCGTTCTGAAACACCATGACGCCGGTGATCTGATCGAACATCCACCCCGGTGACTGGAAGGCCCACGGGTCTTCCGATGCCGGCCGCCACGAGTAGGTGCGATAGCAGAGGATCTGGAGCGCGATCAGGCCGCAGTAGAACGCTCGACTCCGCGCGTCGACGAGGAAGCGTGTCGAGGCGAACAGCAGCGGCAGGAAGATCAGGTTGCCGTGGCGATGCACGTCGTAGGCGAAGCCGAACACCGCGCCCATGCCGAGCAAGATCAGACCTGTGTGCATCCGTTCGTGCGCAGGTCGCGGCCACCACGCATGCCACAACACGACCGTCAGCATCGGGCCGAACTGCAGCATCAAGTGACATGCAGCCAAGTACCACAGCCAGATGAAATTGAAGGGCAAGAAGCAGTTCGCCAGGAAGTATCCCTCGTCGTACTCCCAACTCGCTGCGTGCTGCGAAACGTAGAGCCGGAACAGGTAGTAGCCGAACAGCACGAGCCCAGCGCCGATCGCGTCGTACCGGCGCAAGGCGCCGGCCTCGCGCCGCAGAAACCACATCCACGGCAGGAAGAACGCTGCCATGTCGTGATTGACGAGATTGAGAAAGTAGAGCGGCCAGAACACGAGGCCATGACCGCGGAACAACCAGGCGAGCAGGAACAACGAGAAGCCGACGTTGTCGCAGTAGCCGATCATCCCGCGCTTGTAGATCTGGATCGCGCCGGTGGCCGCAATCGCCAGCGTGATCAACCACGCGTCGATCCGCAGCGCCCCTCGCCGGCGGGCAACGAAGAAGACCAGCGCCAGCATCGCCGCCCCGGAGAGGCGGGTGAAGTCGGTGTAGCTCGTGCCCTGCAAGCCGACGAGATGCGCGAGCAGCGGGGTCAGCAGCCGATGCGGCAGCTGGCCGGTGAACTCGAACGGCGCCTCCGACATCGTTGCCCACTGGATGCCGAAGCCGTGCGGAACGGATCGCGCCGGCTCAATCAGACACGACAGCAGGTAGGCGACGATGCCCGCCGCGGCCGCGAGCCCAGCTTCCTCCAACCACAGACGCACGCCGAGCACTGACCCAAAACCAGCGTTGCTCGCCGGATCCGGAGGCTGCCCGAGGGCTTGGTTGGTGGTCATCAGGATGGAGGCGCAACGGGGCGTGGGGCGCAGAAGCCTATCCCGTGCGCCGCAACCGCACAGCGCGCCGATTGTCGGGCATGACCTTGCTCCCGATGCCAGCGATCGAAGCGGCTCGCCACTGCTGCGCGCAACTCCAAGAAACTGCCCCAACTTGACAACCTAGGAAAACCCACCAGACTAATCCTCTCCCTGCCCGGATCTGGTCCACACCCTGCCCTTTGGACTGGAGCAGTCAAGCCCGGCATCGCCGGGTCTCTCCCACCACCAGGTTCCAAAGAATGCGTTTCACGCCGCTTCTCAGTCTGATCTTGGCGTCCTTCGCCATGGCACAGGACACCAAGCAGGTGCCCCTTTCGAAGAACTTCCAGCCCATGCCTTTCCCAGCACTGAGCGAACGGCTCGGCGGCCAATGGCTGGCGCAATGGACAGTTGCAACCAACACCCCACGCGCCATCTACGGCTCCGGCGCCACGCTCGCCGGTTGGCGCGGCAACTCGATCGAAGAGGCCCGCCGCCACGCCAACCTCGCCCTTGGCGAGCACGGTGACCTTCTCGGCCTCGGCGTCTCCGAGTTTCGCGAGAGCATCGGTGCGCGCATGGGTCGCACTTGGTCGTTCACCTTTGACCAGTACTTCCGCAGTCTGCCCTGCATCGACGGGCGCGCCGACGTCCGCATCAACATGAAGGGCGTGCTCGCCATGATCGGCAGCACCGCTTGGCAAGTCCCCGCCAACTTCGACGTCATGCCGACGATCGCAGAAGCCGAGGCGACTGCGCGTGCCTGGATGGCCCTCGGCCAGCAGCCGACCGGCGTCACCCAGCCCGGCAAGCCGCGCGAACTGCGGCTCGTCATCTGGGGCGACGTGGAAGCTCAGGACGCGGCACCGATCTACCTGGCCTGGGAAGTCCCGGTCAGCAACGTCGACGCCGAAGGCCTCGGCCCGATCGGCCGCTACTACATCGACGCCAAGAACGGCAACGTCCTCCATTTCCGCACCGACAAGCACGAGTGCGGCATGGCCAATTGCAGCCTTTCCGAGACGGCTCGCCTCGCGGCCTCGATCAAGGGCAAGGACGGCAGCGCCCTCGTCCAGACGACGGTGACGGTCCAGCAGTGGACCCGCACCGGCAACGACGCCTTCAGCGCGCTGAGCAACGCCGGAATCCCCGGCCTCGTGGTCAACGTTCCGGGCATCGGCAACGTGACGACGGACAACAACGGCCAGTTCACGGTCGACATCGCAGTACCGGTCAACATCACGATCGGCGCGCTCGACGGTCGCCACCACGCCACGCTGATCGGGGGCCAGTCGACTGGCGGCACCTTCACGATCACGCCAGGCGTGCCGAACACGGTCCAGCTGGGCGCCTCGACGGACACGCCCGAACAGGCCTCGGACGTCACGACCAGCTACTGGATCGACCGGACCAACGAGTTCTGCCGCTCGATCCTCGGCAACTCGGCGCAACTCGCGACCGCAAGCGGCATCACGCCGACGGTCAACATCGCGTCGACGTGCAATGCCTACTACACGGGCAACACGATCAACTTCTACGCCCAGGGCGGCGGTTGCGCGAACACGGCATTCTCGACGGTCATCGCCCACGAATGGGGCCACGGCATCGACGAGCGCTACGGTGGCATCTTCAACTCGAACGCCGAAGGCTTGAGCGAAGGCTGGGGCGACGTCGTCGGCCTCTACCTCGTCGACAGCCCGTCGCTCGGCAGTGGCTTCCAGACCGCGAACGTCGCGCTGCGCAGTGGCAACAACACGCTGCTGTGGCCGGCCTCCGGCACTTCGCCGCACACAGCGGGACAGGTGTGGATGGGCTTTGCCTGGCAACTGCGTCAGCAACTGCGCACGAGCCTTGGCAGCCCTGCAGCAATCGCACTGACGAACGACATCGTCATCGGCACGTTGGTCGCCAACGCGCAGACGCGCGTCGACGCCGTGCGTGAAGTGTTCATCGCGGATGACGACGACGGCAACCTGTTCAACGGCGTCCCGCACTACACCGAACTCAGCGCCGCGGCCAACATCAAGGCGATCCCGTTCCCCACGTTCCAGCCAGTGACCGTCGTACACACGGCACTGACGAACACGGGCGACCGCTACAACTCGCGCCTCGTCAGCGCCCAGGGCATCGCCAACGACCTCGGCGCGATCACGCAGATGCGCCTTGTCTACTCGGCCGCCGGTGGGCCCACGCAGACGCGCAACATGGTGACGGACGGCACCTTGACGGGTTACCGCTCGATGCTGCCGGGCCTGTCCTCGGGCCAGATCAGCTACCACGTCGAAGCCACGAGCACGACTGGAACAGGTCGCTTCCCGCTGACCGGCGAACTCACCTACACGGTGAGCGGCAGCCTCGGTGGCACCTACGTCCAGTTCTTCTCGCAGGGCTTCGAAGGTGCTGGCACACCCGCGGGTTGGACCACTGGCCGCTCCAGCACGACCGGCACGGTCGACTGGCAGTTCGGCGCGCCAAACGGCAAGTTGGGCACTTCGCTCGGCATCGCCTGGGCCGATCCGCTCGGCGCTCCGACCGGCACGCGCGCGGTGGCGACCGACCTCGGCACCGGCACGGCCAATGGTGCCTACCCGGCGAGCATCAACGAGTTCGTGCGGTCACCGATCATCGACTGCACCGGCCGCTCGGGCGTCGTGCTGCGCTTCAAGCGCTGGCTCACGGTCGAAGAAGCCGTCTTCGATCAGGCCCAGATCAACGTGAACGGGGTGCTCGTCTGGCAGAACCCGACCACCGGCAACTTGATCGACACGTCGTGGCAGACCTTCGAGTACGCGCTGCCGATGGCAGACAACAATCCATCGGTGCAGGTCGAGTTCCGCCTGATCACGGACGGCGGTCTGCAACTCGGCGGCTGGACGATCGACGACCTCGAACTCGGCACGCGTACCGTGCCGCCGCTCGCGGCCACTCTGCAGATGACGCCGGAACAGTCCAGCGCCAGCCAGAACGTCAACATCGCAATCACCACCAACGGTGCCGCGAAGTTGTTCGTGCTGGTGCTCGGTGACACTGGCGGCCCGACGAGCGCTCCTGGTTTCCCGACCGCCTCGGTCGGTGGCACGCTCGATTTCTTCACTGACTTCTCAGGTCCGACCGGGCTCTACAGCCTGAACTTCCCGTCGTTCCCGGGCATGCCCGCGCAGGGCATCCTGCTCTACACGCAGGTGTTGGTGTTCGAGCCGGACGGCAGCTTCACGCTGTCGAACCAGCACAAGAGTCTGTTCGTTCCGTGATGCAGCGCGCGGTGCAGCGGCCAAGTGGCTGCTGCGCGCACCGCTGACGCGACGACCGGGGCGCGGTACAACCGCGCCCCGGTTCGTTTCAAGACCGCACCCCCACTGCATGCGTCACGCCGTTGCGTTGTTCTCCGCCAGCCTGACTGTGCGTGCAGTGCACTGGCTTGCGTCACCGCAGCGGAGCGCGCCGTTCGAAGCCTCGTACCAGGGGGACGCGCCATACTGGCAACAGTTCGCGAACGGCACCGCGGGCCTCGAAGCAGCGCTCCCGTTTCGCCCACCGGCGATGGGCTGGCTCGCGCGCGCAACGTGGGACGGCGGCGTGGATGCGCTGTTGCCACGCGCTTTGATGGTCGCCCTCGGAGCGCTGGTCGCGCCACTGCTCTACCTCGCTTTGCGACGCACCTTCGCGGCACCGATTGCACTCGCCGCGGGTTGGATCTGCGCCCTCAGCAACGCCTTGATCGTCCTCGGCAACGGCGTGCACGGCGAGATCCCGTATCTGCTCTTGTTCGTCCTGACGCTCGCCGACTTCGACCGGTTGCGCACCGGGGCGGCGCCAGCGGCGGCCGTGCGCTGGGCCATGCTGCACGCAGTCGCATGCCTGTTCCGCGCCGACCATCTGCTCTGCTTCGTCGCCAGCATCGCATGGCTGCTGTGGCAAAAGCAGAACTCGCGCGCTCGCGACCTCGGCGTGGCGATCGCGACCTTCGTGCTCGTCTTGCTGCCCTGGCAACTGCATGTGCATCGCACGATCGCCGACTTCAACAGCGGCAAGATCGGCAGCAGCGCGCCGAGGCTGCCGTTGCCCGGTTCGTTGCCTTGGGCGGACGAGGCCCTTGCAGCAGTTCGCGCGCTACCGCCATTTGCGCAACTCTCGACCGCGGCGTTCGTCGGCGACACCGTCCGGGTCCGTGCTGGCGCGCGCGTGACGCCAGGCGACCTGCGCATCGTCACCGAGGCCTACGGCTACATGCCCGCGCCGTTGCACACGCCGCTGATCGCGCTGTACGGCCCGCTCAACTTCTTCCTCGCCAACTGCAGCGAGAGCGACGGCGGCTTCACGCGCGGACCACTCGATCGCCGACCGCCGCTCACTGGTGGACTCGATCGCTATCCAGCGGGATTGCTGAACGTGCTGCCGCGAGAACTCGAACTCTCGTACCCACCACATTTGCGGGCCGTGAACGACGGCTACCGGCTCGGGCTCGACTGGGTCGTCGGGCACCCCGGTGGCGCATTGGATCTCGTCACGCGCAAAATCGCGCAGGCGTGGCGCGGCGCCACCGCGGGCCTGGGTCTCGCCAATCTGCCGCTCGGCCGCAGCGGCACGCGCGAGCCTGTGGACCTCGTCGTCGCCGACAACTGGTTCGCAGTCGCCTGGCGCACTTCGTTGCTGCTGCTTGCGGTTTCGGGCGCATGGCGCCTGCGTCGCGAACCAGCGGCGGCCGCTCTCGCGCTCTGGCTGCTGACGAAACTCGCGGTCGCAACCGTGTTCTTCGGCTATGCGCGACTTGGCGCGCTGTGCATTCCAGCACTTGCCTTGCTCTGGTCTGCGGCGCTCGCACCGCTCGTTCCCACGATTCCCAACTGGTCGCGCGCAAGGACCCTGATCCTGGTTTCGGTGATCCTCGGCATCGACCTGATCGTCGCCCGCCCATGGGGAACAGCCGACGTCACGGGCGCTGTTGGGCCGCACGCGCGCGCCAGCGTCCGCTACTGAGTCCCACGAAGGAACCGGCGCGGAGCCCGCGCCCGCCCGCCGGTGCGCCCCAGAGTAGCCTTCCATTGGCGAGTCGCTTCGTCGCCATTTCCGACCTGCATCCGGCAGCGGGCAGGCGTGACCACGAACCCACCTATCCAATGATCCGTCAAATCGCCGCTTCTGTGCTCGCCATGGGCGTCGCCGCCGCGCTCGCAGCCCAGAGCCCGTGCTTCGATCTCGCGCTCGGCACCGACCTCGCTCTGACCGACGACATGACGTCGCCCGCTCTGAGTCTCGGCTTCCCGTTCACCTACAACGGCGTCGTCTACACGCAGATCAGTGTCTGCTCGAACGGCTACATCTGGCTCGGCACGACCGGCATCGCCGGCGGTGACTTCTCGCCGACTGCCGCCGAGCTGCTCGCCGGCGCGCCGCGCATCTGCCCGATGTGGAGCGACTTTGATCCCAGTGCGCCCGGCAGCGGCCACATTTACTTCGACAACGCCACGCCAGGCAGCGCCCGCGTGACGTGGGCTGGGGTCTATCCGTTCGGCTCCACAACGCCAGCGAGCTTCCAGGTCACGTTCGATCAGACCAACAGTATCCAGATCGCGTATGGCGCCCCGGCCGTCCCCGGCACGCTGAACACGACGATCGTCATCGGCGCCAGTCCTGGTGCCGCCGCGCTCTCGAACCCGGTCTCGCTGGCCACGCGACCGATGATCTCGACCTCGGACACGTTCCATGAAGCCCTCGCGGTGGTGAGCGGCGTTCCGATCCCCTACGGCAACGTCAAGCTGTTGTGGACGCCGACCAGCCCGGGCTTCGTCATCACTGATGTCAGTTGCACACAGAACTCGTTGCCGGTGCCGGCGAGCTCGCAGATCCTCGGTGACGGCTGCCCTGGCCGCAGCGGCCCTTCGCTCTACGAGCTGTTCACGCCAACGAACGCCGCGGACCTGAATGGCTTCAACCTCAGCTTGCTGCCGGCCGGCGCCACGGACTACATCGCGATCCCCAACATCTCACCGACGTGGTTCGCGGGCTTCAGCAACAACCTGTTCCTTGGTGACGACGCGGCCGTGCCGATCACGCTGCCCTTCCCGCTGCCGTTCAACGGCTCCAGCGAGTCGACGATTTACGTGTCATCGAACGGCTTCTTGACGATTGGCGGCGCCAGTCCCGGCAGTGGCTGCTGCACGCCGAACGTCGCCACGATGCTCGCGGGCTCGCCACGCTTGTGCGGCTGGTGGGAAGACCTGAACCCCGCCGCCGGCGGCGCGGTCTACGCCGACTTCGACGCCACGTCCGGTGACTTTGTGGTCACCTGGAACGCGGTGGTCGAGTACGGCACGAGCAGCCCCAACACCTTCCAAATCGCGTTCAGCCCAAGCGGCATGATGACAACGCGCTGGCAAAACGTGGCGCGCACGAGCGGCAGCTACCTCGCTGGCTACTCGCGCGGCACCGGCACTCCCGACACCGGCTCGACGGACCTGACTGCCGTCAATGGCCGCACCATCAGTGCCACGGTCCGGGCGCCGCTGACGATCGCGGCTGCCGCCAACTCGCGCCCCTCGATCGGCACGACCTTCACCGTCAACGCTGGCGGCATCCAGCCGCTGCCAGACGGCGTCTTCTGCATCCTCTTGATCAGCCTCGAGGTTCCGGTCGGTGTCCCGCTCGACGGGCTCGGCCTCACCGGCTGCACCGCCTACGTCGCCCTCCCGGAGTTGCTGTCCTACTTCAACCTGACGCTTGGCGCGCCAACGACTGCCTACTCGATTGCGATCCCGTCCAACCCAGCCTTCGCCGGCGTGTCCCTGGTGTCACAGGCGGTGAGTGACGATCTCGGCGCCAACGCTTTTGGTTTCCGCGTCTCCAACGGCCTGCGCTGGAACCTCGGCCTCTGACGGTTCGCTACGGCGCATCTGAGCCCTACGAAGTTCGCAGCAGGTCCGTAGCGCCGCAAGTCCGCGTCCCTCGCGGGCAACCTCTGCCTCGGCTGGGGATGGGGAGGCCCCACTAGCGAGACAGCGATCCGCTGGTATCCTCCGGCGCTCGCAGTCCCGCACTCCGGCTCATGGCGGAGTGCGCGCCTCGCGTGCCTACCCCCCGTACATCGAGGAACCCATGCTCCGTACCTTGCTCACTACGTTTGTTGCAGCAACCTTTGCTGCTGGTCTCACGTCCCAGGCCCCGTGCTTCGACTTGCCGGCCGGCACCGATCTCAACCTGGGTGACGACACCACGTCTTCAGCTCTGAATCTCGGCTTCACGTTCACCTACGGCGGCGTTGCCTACACGCAAGTCCGCGTCTGCTCGAACGGCTACGTGTGGCTTGGCGCGGCCAATGCCGTTGCCGATTGGAACCCGACCGAAGCCGAACTGCTGGCGCAGGGCCCGCGCATCTGCGGCGCGTGGATGGACTTCAACCCCACTATCGTCGGTAGCGGCCACGTCTACTTCGACAACTCGACCCCGGGTTTCGCCCGCGTCACGTGGGCCGGCGTCTACACGTTCGGCACGACGATCAAGACCGACATGCAGATCACGTTGGACCTCACCAATAGCGTGACGGTCACGATCGGTCAGCTCGGCCCGTCGTCGACGGCCCAGGGCGGCACGACGATCATCGGTGCCACGACGGGTGGCGGCGCGGTTGCCAACAACATCGTGCTGACGCCGCGTCCGATCATCAGCGCTTCGGACACGACCTATCAGGTCATCCTCAATCCCACGGGCACCGTGGCGCCGTACGCCAACACGAAGATGCAGTGGACCCCGACGTCCCCGGGCTTCGTGATCACCGACGTCGCGTGCACGGCGATCCCGCTGCCGCTTCCTGGTAGCGCAGCGGTCGTCGGCGCCGGTTGCCCGACCGCGACCAGCGTCTCGGTCTACGAGACGTTCACGGTCCCGGCCTCGATCGACCTCGCCGGCCTCGACAAGTCGTTCGTCCCGAACGGCTGCGGCGGCTACTTCGTGGTCCCCGGCATCTCGCCGACGTTCTTCACTGGCGCCGCCAACAACCTGTTGCTCACCGACGACAGCACGAGCAATGTCGCGCTGCCCTTCGCCTTCCCGCACGGCGGCGGCACGGTCAGTAACGTCTGGGTCTCGTCGAACGGCTTCATCACGCTGGATGGCACGGATCCGGGCTCGGGCTGCTGCGCGGGTGACCCCGTGGCGCTGCTCGCCGGCTCGCCGCGCATCGCTGGCATGTGGGAAGACCTGAACCCCGCCGCTGGCGGTGCGGTCTTTGCCGACCTCGACACCGTGACGGGTGAGTTCTGCATCACATGGAACGCGGTCCGCGAGTTCGGCCAAACCAACACCGAGACCTTCCAGATCGCCCTGAGCCCGTCGGGCCAGTTCACGATCCGCTGGGTCGCCTTGGCATTCGCCGGCGGCACCCAACTCACTGGCTACAGCAGCGGTGGCGGTGCGACGAACCCCGGCAGCAGTGACGTGTCGGCACTCAATGGCGTCAACCTCGGTTGCCGCACCATTCCGCTGTCGCTCGGCTTTGCCTCGGGCACCCGCCCGACCATCGGTCTGTCCTTCAGCTCCACCGCCAGCGGTATCCAGAGCCTGCCGAACGGCGTGTTCTGCATCCTCCTGATCAGCACCGAGATCCCGGGCGGCGTCCCGCTCGACGGCTTTGGTCTCACGGGCTGCACGGCCTACGTCGCGCTGCCAGAGATCGCGTCGTTCTTCAACCTGACGATCGGCGCCCCGAGCACGACCTTCACGATCGGCATCCCGAACGACAATGCGTTCCTGGGCCTGTCGCTCATGACCCAGGCGATCAGTGACGACCTGACGGCCAACGCCTTTGGCTACCGCGTGTCGAACGGCCTCCGCTGGAACATCGGCGGCCTCTGATCGGCCAGATCGGGCGCGCCTGCTGCGCCCTGCGTCCTGAACGCCGGTAGTGCTGGTCGCCAGCACTACCGGCGTTCCGCATTTCGGGGAGACTCCGCAGTTACATCGGGCCATTGTGAGGGAACCTCTCGCGCGTAGGCTTCATCCAAGCAAATCCCCCAGAACCGGAGCCCTATGCACCGTTTCCGGCCAATGCAGCCCCCTGTACATCGAGGAAACCATGATTCGTAGTTTGTTCACGACCGCCGTTGCAACGGCCCTCGCCGCCTCACTCGGCGCCCAGGCCCCGTGCTTCAGCCTCCCTCTCGGCACCGATCTCGCGCTGATCGACGACTCCACGTCGGCGGCCCAGAACCTCGGCTTCACGTTCACCTACAACGGTGTCGCCTACACGCAGGTAAGCGTGTGCTCGAACGGCTACATCTGGCTCGGCACGACCGGCATCGCCGGCGGTGACTTCTCGCCGACCGAGGCCGAACTGCTCGCCGGTGCGCCGCGCATCTGCCCGCTCTGGAGCGACTTCAACCCGGGCGCGGTCGGCAGCGGCAAAGTCTGGTTCGACAACTCGACGCCGGGCGTCGCCACGGTCACTTGGGCCGGTGTGTTCGCCTTCGGCACGACGACTGGCATCAACTTCCAGGTCAGCTTCGATGCCAGCAACAGCGTCACGGTCACCTACGGCGCCGCGGCCGTTCCCGGCACGCTGAACACGACCGTCCTCATCGGCGCCAGCCCCGGTGCTGCCTCGGTGGCCAACCCGGTCTCGTTCGCCACGCGCCCGATCATCTCGACGTCGAACACGTTCTCGGAAGCGATTCCGGCAGTGAACGGCGTCCCGATCCCCTACGGCAACTTCAAGATGCTGTGGACCCCGACCAACCCCGGCTTCGTGATCTCGGATGTCACCTGCACGCCGAACCAGCTGCCGCCCCCGGCCAGCTCGGCAGTCGTCGGCGTCGGTTGCCCAGCCCTTGTGAGCCCGGCCCTCAACGCCGGTGACGACACCACGCATGCACTCACCCTGCCGTTCGCGTTCCCGGCACCGACGGGCACGTTCAACAACATCGTCGTCTCGTCGAACGGCTTCCTGACCCTCGGCACGACCAACCCAGGCTCTGGCTGCTGCGCCGGTAGCCCCGCCACGCTGCTTACGGGCCCGACGCGCCTCGCGGCCTTCTGGCAGGACCTCAACCTGTCGGCGACCGGCAACGGCGAAGTCAACGCCTACGTCGATGCGATCACGGGCGAGTACGTGATCAACTGGGTCTCCGCTGGTGAGTTCGGCGCCACCCCGCAGCCGGCGAACAACTTCCAGATCGCGCTGTCGCCGACGGGCACCGTCACGATGCGCTTCCTGAACGTCGGCATCGTCAGCGCCACGCGCGTGGCGCTCACCGGCTTCTCGGTCGGTGGCGGCGCTGCGGATCCGGGTGTCACGGACATCTCGGGCGTCGCCGGCGTCAACGCCACGACGATGTACCAGACGTTCGCGAACAACGCGTCGCCGATCGACATGACTGGCCTCGAAGTCGTGATGTTCAACACCGGCCTCGACTACTTGGTGCTGACGCAGCCGTTGGGCTACTACTCGAACAACATCCCGGCGACGGTCACGCCGCTGTCGATCGCGGCGGCCCTGAACTCGCGCCCGCAAGTCGGCGGCACGTTCACGGTCAATGCGACCGGCGTCCAGACCCTGCCGAACGGCGTGTTCTGCATCCTGCTGATCAGCACCGAAGTCCCGGGCGGCTTCCCGCTCGACGGCTTCGGCCTCACAGGTTGCACGGCCTACGTCGCGCTGCCAGAGATCGCGTCGTTCTTCAACTTGACGCTGGGCGCAGCGACCACGTCGTGGCCGATCAGCATCCCGAACGACAACGCCTTCTACGGCGTCAGCCTGATGTCGCAGGCCGTCAGCGACGACCTCACCGCGAACGCCTTCGGCTACCGCGTGTCGAACGGTCTCCGCTGGAACTTCGGCCTCTGAGCCAAGCGCTCTGAGGACGGTGACGGACGCGGCTCGCGCGCCCGTCCGCAAAACGCCCGTGGCCCGCTCGCCGGTGCCCCGGGCGTTTTGCATTTTGGCGACACACTGCCGCCGGTGGCCTCATCGCTAAGTGTGCCATTATCTCTAGGATCGACTGCACCTGCGCACGGCTCCCGACGTCGCAGAGGTGAACGCCCCCCATCTTTCAAGGAACCCATGCTTCGCAGCATTCTGACTGCCGCGATCGCGACGACTCTCTTCGCGACGCTCCCTGCGCAGGGCCCGTGCTTCGATCTCACGATCGGCACCGACCTGAATCTCTTCGACGACGACACGTCGGCACCGTTGCCGCTCGGCTTCAACTTCACCTACAACGGCGTCACCTACACGGACATTCAGGTGTGCTCGAATGGGTACATCTGGCTCGGCAGCGTCAACCCTCAGTTCGGCGGCGATTACACCCCGACCGAAGCGGAGCTGCTGGCCGGTGATCCACGCATCTGCGCCTTTTGGACCGACCTCAATCCAGGTGCCACCGGCAGCGGCCACGTCTACTTCGACAACTCGACGCCCGGTGTCGCCCGAATCTCTTGGGCTGGCGTGTTCGCATTCGCAACCACGACGCCGAACAGCTTCCAGCTCACACTCGACGCCAGCAACAGCGTCACCATCGCCTACGGCCCGACCCTCGAGATCGGTGCGTTCAGCACGGACTACCTGATCGGCGCGAGCCCGGGCTTCGGCGCGGTCTCGAATCCCATCTCGCTGGCGACCCGGCCCGTCGTCACCGCCTCGAACTCGTTCAGCGATTTCGTCGGCACAACGCCCGGCCTGCCGATCCCCTTCGGCTTCAAGATGCTGTGGTCGCCGACGTCCCCAGGCTACGTAGTCTCGGACCTCACCTGCACGCCGAACTCGTTCCCCGGCCCCGCTTCGACGGAGGTCGTCGGTAGCGGCTGCCCTGGTCGCAGCGGCCCGTCGCTCTACGAGATCTTCGACACCTTCGGCAACCAGCCGGACCTGAGCGGCCTCAACCTGAGCTTCGTGCCCTCGGGGGCTATCGACTACCTAGCCCTGCCGAACGTGGCCCCGACGTGGTACGCCGGGTTCACCAACAACCTCCTGATGAACGACGACGAGACGATCCAGATCACGTTGCCGTTCCCGTTCCCATACAACGGCGGGGTCGAGACCCAGATCTACGTCTCGTCGAACGGCTTCCTCACGCTGGGTGCTACGGATCCGTTCAGCGGCTGCTGCTCAGGCGACGTCTTGACGATGCTCTCCGGGCCACCGCGCATTTCGGGCTTCTGGGCGGACATCTATCCTCCGGGCGCCGGCCCCGGCGGCGGCGTCTTCGCCGATTTCGACGTCGCGACTGGAGAGTACGTCATCACCTGGAATCAGGTCCCCGAGTTCTTTGCAGGCCCGCTAGAGACCTTCCAGATCGCGCTGAACCCGAGCGGCCTGTTCACCATCCGTTGGCAGTCGGTGAGCGACCAAGGTCACACGTGGATCTCCGGCTACTCCGCCGGCAGCAACACGGGGGATCCGGGTGTCACCGACATTTCGGCGGTCAGCGGCCAGCTGGTCAGCGGCCTGATCTCGGTTCCGCTCGAACTGACCCCGACGGGCCTGCCGCAGCTCGGCCAGACCATGACGCTCGATGCGACCAACATCCAGAGCCTGCCGAACGGCATCTTCTGCATCCTGTTGATCAGCACCGAGTTCCCCGGCGGCTTCCCGCTCGATGGCTTCGGCCTCACTGGCTGCACGGCCTACATCGCGCTGCCAGAGCTGCTGTCGTACTTCAACCTGACGCTTGGCGCGCCAACCACGACGTTCTCGATCCCGATCCCAAACGTCCCCGCCTTCGCCGGCGTGACGCTCATGTCGCAGGCGATCAGCGATGACCTGACCGCAAATGCCTTCGGCTACCGCGTGTCGAACGGCGTCCGCTGGATCCTCGGTCTGTGATCTAGCTCGCGCCCGAACGACGACGCCCGGACGACCCTCGCGGTCGGCCGGGCGTCGTCATTTGTGCTGCAACCCCACAGGCACGGGATCGCGGGTATGGCAAGATGGAACCCCAAGGGGACAGCGTTCGTCGCAATCCACCCCGGCCAGCTCCCATTGTCCCCCACTGGCCATACACCCCTCTCAGGAGTCCCATGCTCCGCAGCCTTCTCTCGTCCGCTCTCGCAGCCAGCTTTGCTGCATCTCTGTTGGCCCAGAGTCCGTGCTTCGACACCAACTTCGGGCCCAGCCTCGCACTCGGTGACGACCAGGTCACGGCACCGCTGCCCCTCGGGTTCTCGTTCACCTACAACGGTGTTGTCCACAGCAGCATCTCGGTGTGCGCCAACGGCTACCTCGTGCTCGGCTCCACCAACGTGTCGACGCTGAACGGCGGCGACTACTCGCCAACGCTCGCTGAGATGGCGACCGGCGGCGCGCGCATCTGCCCCTACTGGAACGACTTCAACCCCACGATTGCGGGCAGCGGCCAGGTCTACTTCGACAACTCGACGCCGGGCGTCGCGCGCGTTTCGTGGATCCGCGTCTACACCTACGGCACGACGTTGCCAGGCACGATGCAGATCTCGCTCTTCGCCAACAACACCTTCACGGTGGCCTACGGCACGTTGGGCACGACGTCGACGTTCCAGGCCAACACCGCGATCATCGGCGCGAGTCCTGGTGTGGCGACACCGACCGTCAACTTCGCCACGCGCCCGCTGAACATCGCGACCAACGCATTTGCCCAAGTGATCACGCGTGCTCCCGGCCAGCTCCTGCCCTACGCCAACTCGAAGTGGCTGTTCACGCCGACCAACCCTGGCTACGTCGTCACCGACGTCACGTGCACGTCGAACGTCGCCACCTCGACCGTAGTCGGCGCTGGCTGCCCGGCTGCGGCTTCGCCCACGCTCTATGAGCAGTTCAGCGCCAACAACGCCCCCGACCTCAGCGGCCTCAACCTCAGCTTCTTGCCGTCGGGCAACGACTACATCGCGCTGCCCGGCCTTTCGCCGGTGTGGTTCGCTGGCGCTGGAACCCCACTGCTGGCACTCGATGACAGTTCGCACTTGGTCCCCTTGCCGTTCGCGTTCCCGTTCAACGGCGCCAACGAGACCTCGATCTATGTGTCGTCGAACGGCTTCTTGACCATCGGCGGTACGGATCCGGGTGACGGGTGCTGCACGGGAGACCCTGCGGTGCTCGTCAGCGGACCGGCTCGCATTGCAGCTTGGTGGGAAGACCTCGATCCGACCTCTGGCGGCACGGTTGAGCACGCGCTCGACGCCGGCACTGGCGAATTCGTTATCAGCTGGCGCAACGTGCCGGAGTACGGCGCGGCGACCCCCATCAACGTCCAGGTCGCGCTCAGCCCGACGGGTCAGTTCACGATCCGCTGGCAGAACGTGTCGCTGAACACCGGCTTCTTCCTGGCGGGATACTCGCGCGGCGGCAACGTGCAGAACTCCGGCGCCGCCGACCTGTCAACCGTCAATGGTCTCACCGTACCGGGCACCCAGGTGTTCCCGCTGACCCTGTCGGTCCCAACCGGCTCGGTTCCGACCATCGGCAGCAACTACACGCTGGATACCAACAACATCGCGAGCCTGCCCAACGGTGTCTTCAGCATCTTGTTGATCAGCAACGAACTCCCCGGCGGCTTCCCGCTCGATGGCTTCGGCCTCACTGGCTGCACGGCCTACATCGCGCTGCCGGAGCTGCTCTCGTACTTCAACCTGACGCTCGGCGCGCCAACCACGACCTACCTGATCGCGATCCCCAACACGCCCGCCTTCGTCGGCGTGCAACTGATGTCGCAAGCGATCAGCGACGACCTCACGGCCAATGCGTTTGGCTACCGCGTCTCCAACGGCGTTCGTTGGACGATCGGGATCTGACGCCGCGCGCTCGCGAGTAGATCAACAGCAACGCCGGTGGTGCCGCAGGTCGGCATCACCGGCGTCTGCATTTCTACGGCGCGTGCTGCGGACGACTCAGGTCGTGACGCTGACGTTGAAGTACTTCGCTGCCGGGTGGTGGCAGATGACCGCCGAAGTGCTCTGCTCGGGCACCAGCTGCGACTCCTCGCTCAACGTCACACCGATGCGGGTTGCCTCGAGCAGCCGCAGTAGCTTGTCCTGATCTTCGAGGTTCGGGCAGGCCGGGTAACCGAACGAGTAGCGGCTGCCCTGATAGCGCTGCTTGAACAGATCGTCGACGTCCGGGGCGTCATTGGCCGCGATCGACAACTGCTGGCGCATGCGCTTGTGCCAGTACTCCGCGAGTGCCTCGGCGCCCTCGACCGCGAGGCCGTGGAAGTGGAGGTACTCGTCGTAGCGGTTCTCCTTGAACAAGCGCTCGCTCTCGATGGTCGCGCGCGCACCCATCGTCACGAGCGAGAACCCGACCACATCCGGACCGTCGTCGCGACGGCGGTAGAAGTCCGACATGCACAGCCGGCGACCGCCCGGCTGGCGCGGGAAGTCGAAGCGGCACAGTTCGCGGGCGTGATCCTTGGGATCGAGCACCACGAGCGCGTTGCGCTCGCTGTAGCACGGCCAATAGCCGTAGACGACACGAGGCTCGAGCATGGCGTTCTCCCGCACACGCTTCTGCCATTCGCGGAATCTCGGCTCGACGTGTTCGGCGACGAACTTCTTGTAGTCCTCTTCGCTGCGCTTGCCCTGGCGATACTGCCACTGCAGGCGGAAGAGAGCCTTCTTGTTGACGTATTGAAGCACCGTGCCGAGATCGAGCTCCGCGGTGCTGACGAGCTGCGGCCCCCAGAACGGCGGTGTCGGCACCCGCTCTGCACGCGGAACGCCGCTGTCGGCGAACTCGGTGTAAGCGTACTCCAACATCTTCTCTTTGTCGGCGCGCGTCATTCTGCGGCGATTGGTCGCCCGTACCTGCGGCTCCTTGGATTCGGTGAGCGTCGGCACCTTCGAACGGCCCGTGAGCTCGTCCATGATGTGCAGCCCGGCAAACGCGTCCTGCCCGTAATAGACCGGGCCAGTGGTGTACGCCGCGCGAAGGTCGAGTTCGACGTAGGCGCGATTGAGCGCTGCGCCGCCGCAGATGACCGGCGTCGCGATCCCGCGCTGGCTCATCAGCTCGAGGTTCTCCTTCATCACGACAGTCGACTTGACCAACAGGCCGCTCATGCCGATTGCGTTGGCCTTCTCCGTGCGCGCCGCCTCGAGGATCCGCTCGATCGGGACCTTGATACCGAGGTTCACGACGCGGTAGCCGTTGTTGCTGACGACGATGTCGACGAGGTTCTTGCCGATGTCGTGCACGTCGCCGCGCACGGTCGCGAGCACGAGGGTGCCCTTCTCTTCGCCGTCGAGCTTCTCCATGAACTGCTGCAAGTAACCGACCGCAGCCTTCATGGCCTCGGCGCTCTGCAACACGAACGGCAACTGCATCTCACCGCTGCCGAACAGGTCGCCGACGACTTTCATGCCATCGAGCAGGATCTCGTTGATGATCTCCAGGGGCTTGTGCTTCGTCATCGCCTCTTCGAGGTGCTTCTCGATGCCGATGCGATTGCCGTCGATGATGCGTCGCTTCAGCCGCTCCTCGACCGCGACGTCCATCTCGTTCTGGCCCTTGCCGAACTCGATGCGCTTCTGGCCGGAGAACCGCTCGATGAACTTGAACAGCGGGTCGTAGCCTTCGCGGCGACGGTCGTGGATCAGATCGAGAGTGACCACGCGGTCGTCTTCGTCGAGCTTGTGGATCGGCACGATCTTGCTCGCGTGCACGATCGCGGCGTCGAGCCCGTGACGGATCGCTTCGGCGAGGTAGACCGAGTTGAGGATCTGCCGCGGATACGGATCGAGACCAAAGCTGATGTTGGAGAGACCAAGGATCGTGCGGACCCCCGGAATCTGTTCCTTGATCAGCTTGATGCCGAGCAGTGTCTGAACGCCCGCGTCACGCGAGGCTTCGTCGCCGGACCCGATCGTGAAGGTCAACGGGTCGAAGATCAGGTCCTGCGGCTTCATGCCGTGCCGCTTGACGACGATGTCGTGAATTCGCTGCGCGACCTCCAGCTTGCGCTGCGCAGTCTTCGCCATGCCCTCCTCGTCGATGGTCAGGGCGACGAACATCGCGCCGTAGCGGACGGCGAGCCGGCACAGCGCGTCAGCGCGCTCTTCGCCGTCTTCGAGGTTGATCGAGTTGATGATCGCGCGACCGGGCGTGACTTTGAGCGCGGCCTCGACGACGTCGAGCTGCGTGCTGTCGATCATCACCGGCGCGGTGACCTTCTGGACCAGCGGCCGGAGCAGGTTGGTCATGTCCGCAACTTCATTGCGGCCGACGTAGGCAGTGCAGACGTCGAGAACGTGCGCGCCTTCGTGTGACTGCTCCTTGGCAATCTGCAGCATGCCCTCGATGTCTTGAGCCAGCATCAGCTCCTTGAACTTCCTGCTGCCGTTCGCATTGGTGCGCTCGCCGATGAGCAGCGGCCCCTGGTCCTGCGTCAACGGCACCGAGTGAAACAGGCTCGCGACCTGCGGCAAGTAGTCGCGGGGGCGCTCCGAGGGCACGAGTCCCTGAACCGCCTTCTGCACCGCGGCGATGTGCTCCGGCGTGGTGCCGCAGCAGCCGCCGACGATGCTGACGCCAAACTCGCGGACGAAGCGAGCATGAAACGCGCCGAGCTCCTCGGGCGTGAGGTCATAGACCGCGACGCCGCCCACATTGCGCGGCAAGCCGGCATTGGGCATCACCATCACCGAACGCGTCGACAACTTGCCGAGGTGGCGCACCGACTCCTGCATCAAGTCTGGACCCGTGGCGCAGTTGAGGCCGACCACGTCCACCGGCAGATGCTCCAGTGTCGTCAGCGCGGCAGCGATGTCACTGCCGACCAGCATCGTTCCGGTCGTCTCGATGGTCACTGTGCAGAAGATCGGCACCTCGCGGCCGAGTTCGGCCATGGCGTCGCGCGACGCCAGGATCGCCATCTTGACCTGGAGGATGTCCTGGCAGGTCTCGATGTTGAGACAGTCGACGCCGCCAGCGATGAGGCCTTTGGCAAACACTCGATACGCGTCGTACAGCTCGTCGACCGAGATGTGACCGAGCGTCACGAGGCGCGTGCCGGGCCCCATCGAACCGGCAACAAAGCGCGGCCTCGCCTTGGTGCTGAACTTGTCAGCGGCTCGGCGCGCGACTTCGGCGCCGATGCGGTTCAGTTCGAAGGCCTCGTCGGCCATGTCGAACTCGCCCAGCACGTAGGGCATGCCGCCGAAGGTGTTGGTCTCGACGACATCCGCCCCCGCGGCAAAGTAGGCCGAGTGAATGTCCTCGATGACATCGGGGCGGGTGCGGACGAGGATCTCGTTGCAGCCCTCCTTGCCGTGGAAGTCGTCAAGGGTGAGGGTGGCGCGCTGAATCATCGTCCCCATGCCGCCGTCGAACACGAGCACGCGATCGCGCAGCGTTCGGAGGATGGGGAAACGGTCCTGACGCTCGAATGGGTCGAAGGCTGGGGTCATGCGAAGCGGGCGGAGAGCATAGCAAGGCTACGGACTTGGGACGGGTCATTTGCCGACGAGCAAGAGGGACACCTTGGGCATCGACGGATGAACGAGTATCCTCCGCCGCTCGGCTCCCGCTGCGGGGCCGCCATTACCATGAACAAGAACATCCATTTCGCCACCGCCGCAACGCTGCTGTTTGCCGCCGCGGCGCCAGCCCAGCTCGCGAAGGGCTCGCCGGCTCCGGCCTTCGAGATCGCCAAGGTCTGGAACGACGGCCCCGCCAAGTTCGACGAGTTCGAAGGCAAGCTGGTCATCCTCGACTTCGCCCAGACCTGGTGAGGCCCGTGTAAGGCAGCCGTCCCGCACCTCAACGAACTTCACGAGAAGTACGCGGAGCGGGGGTTGCTACTCATCGGCGTGTCCGATGAGAACGAAAGCCTGATCGAAGAGACCTTCATCACCAAACTCGGTGCCAAGTACCCGTTCGTCTGCGCCAAGGGCGTCAACGAGCAGTACCGCATCGGTTTCTTCCCCAGCGTCTACTGCATTGCGCCCGATGGCACGATCCTGACTGTGCCCGACGATCGCATGCCGACGGAGGCATTCATCGAGGAGCAGCTCGCAAACGTCTCGCTCTCGCCCAAGATGCCGGTGGATTCGCGTTTCGACGCGATTCGCAGCCTCTGGCAGAAGAAGGAGTTCAAGAAGCTCGGTGACTACCTCACCAAGATGCTGGGGCAACCGACCGTCGACGCGGAACTGCGGACAGTCTACGAAAGCCAGCAAGCGGAGCTGCAGAAGCGGATGGAGCGCGCGACGGCTCGCGTGCAGACGCTGGGCAAGGGTCCGGACTTCTACACCGCCTTGAATCAGCTGGAGCGCCTGCAAAAGGACTGGGCCGGCCTGCCGCCCGCCGACGCGGCCAAGTCAGAGCTCGAACGCTTTGCCAAGGACGCGCACGTCAAGGACGAGATCGCGGCCTCGAAGGCGCTCGAGAAGGTGGTCGGCAAGTTCGACGCCGGCAAGGTCGCGCAACGACGCAAGCTGGTCGAAGAACTAGAGAAGTTCAAGAGCACCAAGAAGTACGCCGGTACGCACGCCGCCCAGCAGGCCGAGGAGATGCTGGGGAAGTTCTCGACCAAGGGCTGATGGCCCCGCGAGCCCGCGCCACCTAGCGTGGGCTCGCCGCCGTCCCCTGCCCGGAACGACTCGGTCCGGGACGGCGCGGTTCCGCACCTGCAGCGGACGAGCGTTCGCCTGCAGCGCGTCGGCGATATGCGCCGGTCAGCCGCCGATGACGAACGTCGCAGCGTCCGAGAGCACGAGCCCCAACGGGTTCACGTTCTCGAACACCAGTGCCTGCGTGTAGAGCTGCAGCCCCATGAAGTAGGTGTCATTGGGAATCGCCACGTCAAAGGGCACGCCGGCAAAGCCAAGAGCGAAGAACTGCGTTACGTCATCACTGACGCGGCCTGAGCAGCCCGGCGCACCAAACGCCGTGAGGTCGATCGGCAGCGGACCGAACGACGGCGAGAACGTGTTGCTGGTGCCGACCAGCAGCAGCGCGATGGCGGGCACCGTCACGTTGCCGATGGTGATCGTCGTCGTGCGACCAAGGCGAGGCAGCGGGCTCGCGGTGTTGGACGGAACCCCGACCGAGCCGGAGCAGCCCGCGCCGAACGTCACGTAGCTACGGCCGGCGCCGGCGACATCCACAAAGGTGCGCCCGACGATCAGGTTGTCGATGCGGAGCGAGCCGGTGTATTCACTGCTCTGCCGCAGCGCGATGGCGGTCACGAACGGGGTCGGCAGCGTCCCGGTGTGTCCGATCGAAGGCGAGGCTGCAGTGATCGGATCGACCCAAAGCGTCGCTCGATTGAGCGCGCCATCGAAGCCGATGACGACCAGGTAGTCGGTGTCGAACGCAAGATCCGATGGCCACGCAGCGCCGAGGCCGAGATTGGCACTGTCGGCATGAATCGCCAACCGAAACGCACCACCTGACGCCGGCGCGAGCACACCCGTGCGCGCACGGAAGCCCGTGGTACCGTCCTTGAAGTGGATGAAGTAGAGCCCGGCGGATGCCGGATTGACCGCGTTGCCTGACGGCACGTTGAGTCGAAACGCGGCGTAGACCGAGTCCGTCGCCGCAAGCTGCGGGAACCCGCGGCTGAGGTCCTCGCCGGCGCCCGTGCCCTGGCTCAAGATCGCGTAGTCGCCGAACGACACGATGGTACGCTGGCCGCCCGAGCTGTGTGCAAACCAGCCGTTGCTGGTCAGCGGGCCGGCGTAGGCGAAGTCGTCGCGCAGCAGTTGCTGAGCCGAAGCGGCGGTCGAAAGGGCGAGAGCCGCACTGAGGAATGTGGTGGCGAAGTGGCGCATTCTGGATCGTCTGGGTAGCGACGCAGGATAGGGGATCGGGCCGCTGACTGGGCGTTCTAGCGCGGCCGCAGTCGCCAGAAGCGGTTTCCCAAAGGACCTGCGGGCGCGGCCGAGCCACGACAGTCGAGGACCACGAGCGGACTCGTGGCGGGATCCGTGGATTCCGCGGCGAGTTCGCGACACAGCCATCGGCCGTCGGGATCGGCCACAGCCGCAGACGCTTTGAGAAACCACGTCTACGGCCCGCAGTATGGCGATTGTGCGCCTACGTCCGTTGGACGCAGGCGTTGCCAACTCTCCGCTTTGGGCTCAACCGCCGATCACCATCGTCGCGGCATCCGAGAACACGATGCCGAGCGCGTTCACGTTCTCGAACACGAGGCCCTGGGTGTAGAGCTGGAGGCCGACGAAGAACGGGTCGTTCGGGATGCCGACGTTGAAGCTGATGCTGCCCGCACCAATGCCGAAGAACTGCGCGACGTCATCGCTGACGCGACCACTGCAGCCAGGCGCACCGAAGAACGTGAGGTCGAGCGGCAGCGGGCCGAACGAGTTCGAGAACGTGTTGCTCGAGCCGATCAGGAGCAGCCCGACGCCGGGGTTCGGCACCGGCGAGAGCGTGACCACCGTGGTGACACCGATCGCGGGGACCGGGCTCGCCGTGTTGGTTGCGACACCGACCGAGCTGGCGCAGCCGGCGCCGAAGGTGGTGTAGCTACCCGGAGTTCCACAGACATCGGCGAACGTGCGGCCGACGAGCACGTCGTCGATGGTGAGGAAGCCGGTGTAGTCACTCGCCTGACGCAGCGCGAACTGCGAGATGATCGTGCCGACCAACGTGCCCGTGTGGGAGATCGACGGATCCGTCACAGCCGTCGGATCGATCCACAGCTGCGACTGACCGGTCGCCGCGTTCCAGCTGATGACGACCTTGTAGTCGGTATTGAACACCTGCTCCGTCGGCCACGACGTGCCGAGCGAGAGGTTGGCGTTGTCGGCATGGATCGCGATACGGAAGTTGCCGCCAGCAGTTGGCGCCACGACGCCGGTGCGGGCGCGGAACAGTGTCGTCGTGTCCTTGAAGTGCGCGAAGTAGAGACCGGCGGCGGGCGGCGTGACCGGGGTGCCCGACGGCACATTCAACGTGAACGAGGCGAACACCGTGTCGGTCGCGGTCAGCGCGGGGAACGCCAAGTTGACGTCTTCGCCCGAGCCCGGGCCCTGGTTCAACGTCGCGATGGAGCCATTCGAGAGAATCAGCTTCGCGCCAGCACCGCTGTGTGCCGCCCAACCGTTGGCCGTCAGCGCCCCGGCATAGGAAAAGCTGTCGCTGGCCAAGACTTGGGCCGCAGCCGAGACCGACATGCTGGCAACGGAAAGACTGAGAAGGAGCCCCGTGGGGATAGTGAGATGACGCATTGGAGGAATCGCGAAGTCTGTGTGGAGAAGAGGAAGCAGCACCACCGCATGGCAGGGCGACGAGGCGCCTTCCACGGAGTGGTTGCCCAAATGGCCTGCGCGCGCGACCGAGCCACGACAGTTGAGGACAAGGAGCGGACTGATGGCGGGATCCGTGGATTCCGCTGGGAGTTCGCGACACAGCCATCGACCGACGTGCCGGCCGCAGGCGCTGGCGCTTTGAGAAACCACTCCTAGCCTGCGACTCCGCAGGAACCGTGAAGATGCGCCGTCTTTGCCAAGGCTTGGCCGCTCCACGTGCGTGTCTACACGGGAGCAGTCGCGTTGCGGGCTCGGCTTGGTGCCGTGGTCACTTCATGAGCGGCAACTGCTCGAGCCCGCGACTGGCAAACCAGTCTTCCAGCCGATGCGCGCCGACCTTTGGCAAGACTGCACCGAACTTCGTCGTTGCCGCACCGCAATCGACCGCATCGAGCACCGCAAAGGCGCCCTTCTCGTCATAGCTCGCCAGCAGCAACACGCCCTTCTGCCCGGTCAACTCGCGGCGAACGCTCGCTCCATCCTCGCCAATCAAGAGCACAAATCCGCGCCCAAACTCGCCAGGCTTTGGCGTCTTCCCCGTCGCCTTCAACGCCGCGTCGCGCGCCATCTCCGCAGCGACCCACTTCGGCAGAGCTGCCGCGGTCGCGAGCGCGTGGTACTCCAACACGAACACGCCCGCCACCACGCCGGGATCGGTCTCGGCCAGCGCGCGCGCTTTCGCCTCGTCGCCGGTCGCGAGCACGAAGATGCCGCGCAGGGACGCGTCGGTCTTGCGCGTGCCGAACGGACCCGCGAGCACCAAGTGGCCTTGCTGCGCGAGCCGTTCCATGTTCGCGAAGTGCCCGGCAAACACCTCCTGCTGCCGCTCTTTGCTCAGGCCCTTGGTCGGGCCGGTCTTGAGATAGACCAACGTGTAGGGAGCGGCGTCGACGTTCGCCTCTGCCGTGTGGCAACCAGCGATCGAGAAGGCAACCGCGAGCAGCAGCGAAGTGGTGCGCAAGATGCCCGCAGCATGCCGCGGCTTTGGCGCCAGGGCGAGCAGATCCAGTCGTCGAGCCTGACCATCGTCGGCGTTGCCTGCCACGCAGCGCCGCGGCCGCATGGGCGACCGGTCAGGGGCCGATCGTTCGCTTCCGCGACCCCGGCGACGACCGAGGACCGGTGCAGCCGCTGGCGCTTTGACAAACCACTTCTAGGCTTGGCCGCCTTCTCCGCACTGACCGACCACCTCACCATGACCGAACGCTTCGAACGCCACCGTCAGCCGTGGACGCCGACCGAGATCCAGAAGCTCCACCAGATGGCCAACAAAGGCATGAGCCTCAAAGCCATCTGCAACTCCCTCACGCGCAGCGAGGAGTCCGTGAAGATCCGGGCCAAGCTCGACAAGCTGCTGATCGCGAAGCTGCGTTAGCAGCCTGCTGACGAACGGCTCCGTCGCCGATGGCTCAGGATCTGGTTTCAGATCAAGTGGCGCAAACTGTGTCGGATCTGCAGATTCGACGCCGTTCGCGCGGCGCAGAGATCGGACCAGCTACCGCGCAAGCAGGCAGGATGCGTGCTGCAACAGGCGGCTAGCTCGATCGAACGACACCGCGCGCGACCAGGGCACCCGCTAGTCTGCTCCACCGGGGCGCAGGTCAGTGCACTTGCCGTTCGCGATAGAACGCGACGAGGTCCATGCCGCGCGGTGCTGGCGCGCCGAGTTGTCGCAGCAGGGTCGTGACCTGGCCGCGGTGGTAGCTGCCGTGGTTGACGAGGTGCTGGAGCATCTGCCAGTAGGGCAGCGTGGCGTCCTGGCCGTTGAAGGCGCGGTAGGTGATCGATGTCGCAAGCGCTGGTTCGTCGAGGCTCGCGACGAAGGTACGAAGGCGGTCGTCGACTTCGCTCCACGCGGCCTGCAGCGCGGCAAGGTCTAGAAACTGTTCGGCAGGCGGGAGACCGCTCGGGCTGCTGCCGCAGAAGCGCTGCAGCCAGACGACGTCCGCACCGTAGAGATGCGCGAGCGTGTCGCGCACGGAGGCAAAGGAATTGCCGAGAGGCTGGGTGAACTGCGCCGCTGTGAGGCGAGCAACGGCTTCGGTCGCGCGATCGCGCGCCCAGTGGTGGTAGGTAACGAGCAGACGGGCCTCGAGCGGGGACATCGTGCAGAAGATAGCTGGGTTGGGAGCGGTGATGGCGAGCCGCAGGAACCAACCGCGGTCTGAGAGCTTCTGGCCGGTGGAATGAGCCCGCTCGTTCCGACGCCTGACGCGGGAGTCCGGGACGACGCTTGCCGGCCAGACCCGATCGCACCGACGATCGGCGCGACCCCCGAGGCAGCGGAACGGTCCGAGGCGCAAGCCGATGCCTTGCGGTCTTCACCGCGACTACGTCCGCGCATCGGCAATGCAGAGCGTTCTTTGCTGTCGATCCAGCTCACCTCGAGGGCGCAGAGTTCGCGAGGCTCGAACGATCTGCTCGGTGGCAGACCCAACGACAGTCACCGGCACCGGGCCCGTAGCCTCAGCGCAGGCTTTCGATGCGACCGGAAGCGTCCACGATCTGCGTGATGCGCAGTCCGTAGGTGTCGTCGACGAGCACGACTTCGCCGCGCGCTACGAGCTTGCCATTCACTCGCAGATCGACCGGCTCTTCGGCCTTCTTGTCGAGGGCGACGACGCTGCCAGGCACGAGCTTGAGAACCTCTTCGAGGCTCATCTGGGCACGACCGACTTCGACCGAGATCGGGATCTCGACGTCGAGCAGCAGATCGAGGTTGCGGGCATTGCCGCGCACGCTCGGGCCAAGCTGGCCGAACGCAACCGGCTGCACGGCCGCCGCGGCCATTTCTGCCGAGGCGCGCGCGAGTTCGCCCGCGGCTTCCCATGCGTCACCAGGATTCATCGACGAGTCGCTCATGCTCTACGCCCCGATGACATCGGCAACCTGCACACCCAACCTGTTGCCGATCCGGCCGATCTGACCGAGGAACTTGGGGCGCCCCATCACTGGCACGACCGCGGGGCTGCCAAAGCGGGTATCGAGCGGGATCACGTCGCCTTGCTGAAGATCGAGCAGTTGACGCAACGTGATGCGCGCGTTGCCGAGTTCGACGGCTAGGTCGAGCGGCACGCTCTTGACCGTTCGTGCAACCTGTTCGCGCATCGTTCCTGGCTCCATGCGCGTGACGCTGTCTTTGGCGAACTTGTCGAGGTAGGGCTCGATCGACTGGAACGGCACCAGCAGTCGCAGGTCGCCAATCAGGAACTCGCCCGCAACCTGGAAGTAGACCGAGAGCACCACATCCTGCGACGGCAGGATCTGCGCCATCGACGGGTTGCAGAATCGATTCTCGATCTGCCACTTCAAGGGGATGACGTCTTCGAGACTCTCGACGATGCGATCGAGGCAAGGCCCCATCAGCGCGTCGGCAACGGTGTACTCGGCCTGCGTGAAGTCCTTCGGAACCCTCGACACGCGACCAGAACCCCCGAGGATGCGGTCGACGGCGCCGTACAGCAGACTGGTGCTGGCGGTGAGCAAGACCGGCGTCCGGAACGGTTCCATCTTGCAGACGTAGATCGCGACCGGTCCGGGGAGCTGTTCGAGCCACGTGCCGAATCGCTGCTGTTCGACCGCAACGCAATCGCAGCGCGTGTCGATGCGGAGCTTGTCCGAGATCGTTGCCGACAGCAGCTTGCCCGCGCTCTCGAAGTAGCGCTCCATCCCGCGCAGCTGCTCGCGCGCGAGGCGGTTGGGCTTCAGGAGATCGACCTCGCTGATGCGGTCGTCGACGACCGTTTCGAGCTTCGGCGCGGCAACGGGGACTTCGTCCTCGCCCGCTCCGGCTCGAAACATGTCGAGCAGGGTGTCGATCTCTTCGTTGCTGAGGATCTCGTTCACGCAGTTGTCCGGTTGGTTGCTACTGAAGGATCCACTTGGCCCAGAGCACTTCGCTCACCTTGGCCACTTTCTCATCTGCCTTGCCGGGGAAGATGGTCGCGTCGAGGTCGTCGACCAAGGCCTTCGCCAGCATGCGTTTGCCGTTCTCGGCGTTGAGATCGCTCACGCTGGTGTTGCTGAGCAGTTCCAGCACGCGCGAACGAATGCGATCCCAGTTGGTCTTGATCGCCTCGAACGCCGCTTCTTCGCGGTCGTCGCGGGCGACGTAGACGAAGTAGAACGACACGCTCGCGTAGGCCTTGCCGGCTTGCGCGCGCGGGTTGAATTGGAACTCGAGGAGGTCTGGATGCTGGATCGGCGTGAACGTGTGCACCACCTCGGGCACGTGGACTTCCACCTGCTTTGGCGGCACTCCGAACACGACGCCGACACCGCCCAAGGCAGCACCGACGGCGATCAAAAGGACGGGCGGCAAGCCCTTCTTCTTCTTCTTGCCGTCCTCGGCTTTGGCGTCTGCTTCTTTCTTCTTGTCGTCAGCCACTCTGCGTCACTCCCTCGCCGCCGATCCTTCGGTTCGTCTATCGACTCGATCCGCTCACGGTGTTCAAAAGATCTTCACTTGCGCGGAGCAGCCGGTGGCACCGTCTCCCTGCTGATCTTTCGCCGCTTCGCCATCACGTCGAGCACCAGCTCGTTGGGCATTGCCGCCAGAATCTGGTCCACCGTCTCCTTGCTCATGAACTCCATCATCTTGAGCATCTCGATCTGGCCAGCGTCGGTCTTCCACTGGTCTTTGATGAGCTCGGCCGCCTTGCTGGGTTCGAAGATCTCGTAGCTCTTCGCGTTCTTCTGCAAGCTGGCGATCTCGTCGTTCTTGATCAGTTTGACCTGGTCCTGGAACTGCTCGACACGTTCGTCGAGGCGACGTTGCATCGCTTCGATCTCGGCGCGCTCCTTACCGACCTCGGTCTGGCGACGTGCGATGTCGTCGGAGAACTCGCGCAACTCCTGCTCGCGCAGCTCCAGCGCCTTGGTGCGGCGTTCCAGTTCGCCGACGGCCTCCTGAACTCTCTTCCAGGCGTCGTTGAGTTGGTCGGGCGTCACCCCAGCAGGCATCCCGTCAAAGCGGAAGTAGGCCCCTGGCGAATAGCGGATGTCGGGTTCTTGCTTCAGCTGGTTCGACAGGTGCGCGAAGTCCTTGTCTGGCAGCGAGCCGTGGCTCGCGTCAGGCTCGGTCGCCGAGCCATGCTCGGGGGTAGCGTGCTCGTTCTTCGGCTTCTCGGCCCCGTGCGCTGCTGGCTTCTCGCCGTGCCCGCTCGCGGGCGCCTCGCCGTGACCACCACCCTTTGGCTCGTCCTTCTGCACGATGGAACGCCCACGCTTCAGCGGCGCGAGCGGTGGCTCTTGCGGCTTCTGCGGGTCCTGCGCGTGCGCACCATCGACGGGTGCCCCGTCGTGCGGCGTCGCATTGGCGTCGCTCGGCGCACCGTGGGCATCGTTGCCGCCGTTGTTGCCAACCTCGCCCTTCGGCGCGCCGGCGTGACCATCCGCAGTCGAGCCTTCGCCCTCAGGTGGTGCCGGGAACATGCCGTTGAGCACGGGGATGTTGGCGACACCCGCGTTGTTCCAGCGACCCGTGGCCATCAGCCCCCCCACCAGAGCTCCGGCAAACAGACCGACACCTACCAAGACGTTGACGATGAGCCCCTTCATTCTTGCGTCTCCTCAGCGGGCGCGAGGACCTTGCGGCCGCGTGCCAGTTCTTCGAGTTCGTGCTGTTCGGCGCGCTGCCGTTCCATCTGCCATTCTTCGCGCTGCTTGTCGCGCAGGACATCGAGCGTGCGTTGCTCGCGCCGTCGTTCGATCCAGTCCCCGCGGGTGCGCTCGAGTTGCGCATGCGCTGCGCGCAGCTCGTTCTGGAGCCGCAACCGATGCCGCGCGAGGCCCTGCGCCAGGGCGCGCGCCAGCGGTGCATGCGCGTCAGTGCCGCATCCCAGTTGCTCGCACTCGGCCAGACCAATCGTGGCCGTCGCCATGCGCTGCTCGACGTTGGCGACGTTGCCCATCGCCGCTGCGAGAGTGCGCCGCGCAGTCTTCTCCATCTGCGTGCGCAGACGGAGCAGACCTGCCAAACGGAACTGGAACCGACCCATGGTCTCGTCTATCGGCCATGGCATGGGCTCTTGATGAGGCGAACTCCACCGAAGTGGAACGGGCGCCTACCGGTCGCCCCTTCGCCTCAGCTCCCGGCCAGCTGCTGCAGTCGCTTCTGGGTCTCCGCCAGCGGGCGCGGGGTGGCGCCATGGAACAGCAGTTCCTCGATTGCCGGCAAACGGGCAATCGCCTGGTCCAGCAACTGGTCGCCGCCCTTCTTGTAGGCACCGACGGTGATGAGATCGCGGTTCTCCTCGTAGTGCGCCATCCACTCGCGCACCTTGCGCACCCGCTGCTGGTGCTCCTTGGTCGTGACCTTCGGCATCAAACGGCTGATCGACGCCAGCACGTCGATTGCCGGAAAGCGCCCGCGTTCCGCCAGCTTGCGCGACAGCACGATGTGACCGTCGAGGTAGCCGCGCAGAGCATCGGCGACCGGTTCGTTCATGTCGTCGCCGTCGACCAGCACGGTCAGCATGCCCGTGATCGAACCGCGCCCGTCGTTGCCGAGACGTTCGACCAGCTGCGGCAGCTTGGCGAACAAGGACGGCGGGTAGCCGCGCAACGTCGGCGGCTCGCCGGCGGCGAGGCCGACTTCGCGAGCGGCCATCGCGAAGCGCGTGACGCTGTCCATCAAGAACAGCACGTCTTGGCCCTGCTCGCGAAACGCCTCTGCAATGGTGACTGCGACCATTGGCGCCTTCAGCCGCAACATCGGCGCCTGGTCGGAGGTGCACGCGATGACGACCGACTTGGCCATGCCCTCGCGCCCCAGCGACTCGGTGAGAAACTCACCGACTTCGCGGCCGCGCTCACCGATCATCGCAATGACGTTGACCGCCGCCGAGCCGCTCTTGGCGATGGTGCCCATGAGCGTCGACTTGCCGACGCCGGAACCCGCGAAGATGCCGATACGCTGCCCCTTGCCGCAGGTCGCAAAGCCGTCGATCGCCGCCACGCCGGTGACCAGAGGCTCGTGGATCGGGGCGCGTTCGAGTGGAGTCGGCGCCGTCGCCGTGATCGATCGGGTCGGCGCTTCGAGCGGCGGACCGCCATCGATGGGACGACCGAGCGCGTCGAGGACCCGACCCAGCAAGGCCGGTCCGACGGGCACTTGCAGCGAGCGATGGTCGTTGCGCACGAGATCCCATGGCGCGACGCCATGCTGGTCGCCGAGTGCGAGCACGACGGCCTCGCCCCCGTCGAAGCCGACGACCTCCGCCGGCAGCGTCTCGCGACCGTTCTGCGAGTGAATGGTGCAGACATCGCCGATCGCAGCTCGCAGTCCGCTGACGCGAATGGCGATGCCAGAGATCGCCTTCACGCGACCCTCAGCGATCATGCGGTTCTGCGCGCGACCTGCAGCGAGAGCGGCTTCTAGGTGCGCCGGCAACGGTGGACGACCAATCACGTCGTGCCGCCCTGCGCACTGCTACGAACGGCTGCGGCGATGCGTTCAAACGTCTCGCGTGGGTCATAGCGCAAGCGACCCGTGCCGGTCTCCGCGCGCACCGCACCACGAGCGAGGGCGGGGTCGGCCACGATCTCGGCGGCGGCGACTTCCCGCTGCAGATCCACTCGTTCGGCAAGTTTGGCCAGCACCGAGGCAAGGTCGTCGGGATTGAGCGCGATCGACAGATCGGCGCCGCTGGTGCCGTGCACGCAGTCGCGCAGACAGTGAATCACGGTCGGCGTCGGATCGACCTGACCGCGGTCGAGAGCGTTGCCGACAATCTCGCGGGCAACGGCCAACCCGAGGTCGACGACCAAGGCGGCAATCTCGTCGAGACGACTCGCAACGGTCGCATTCATCGCCTGCAGAGTTCGCTGAATTGCCTGAACGGTCACCTGCAGTGCCTTGGTTTCCGCATCGCGACGCGCTTGTCGGTCGCCGAGTTGGACCAGCCACTCGACCTTCGCTTGGGATGCGGCATCGGTCGTGGCGGCGCGTGACTGCAGGCGCACGCTGCGCATCGGCGCGTCGAGCGCAATGGCCGAGTGAGTCGTCGTCATGGTGGATTCAGACCAGTTGCTCGGCAGCGCCGCCGACGGCGATATCGCCCTTGTCGACGAGGTCGCGGATGAGCTTCAGGATCTCGTTCTGCGCCGCCAGCACATCGGAGAGCGGAGTTGGCCCCAGTGAGTCGCGCTCTTCACGGACCATGTCCGCAGCGCGCTTGCTGAGGTTGTTGAGCACGTTGGCCTCGACGCCCGGGGTCGTTGCCTTCAGCGACACCGCGAGATTGCGCGAGTCGACGCTGGCGAGGATCTTCTGGATCGACTTCTTGTCGAGCTTCTGGATGTCCTCGAAGGTGAACATCTCTTCGCGGATCGCAGCAGCCATCTCGGCGTCAGAGGCCTCGATCTTCTCGAGGATCGCCTTCTCGCCACCGCCGACGTTGTTCAGTATTTGAGCTGCGGCCTTGACCCACGCTTTCGGCTCGGCACGCAGCGTGGTGAGGCCAAGGTCCTTGACCTTCTTGCGCATCACGTCGAGCACTCGCTGCACTACGTCAGGGGGCGTTCGGTCGAGATTGGCCACTCGACTCACGAGATCGGCGCGCATGTCTTCTTCGAGGAAGCGCAGCACTTCACCACCCTTCTTGCGATCAAGGTGCGCCATGAACACCGCGGCAATCTGCGGGTGTTCTTCGGTGAGAAGATTGGCGAGGTCCTCGGGCGTCAGCGCCTCGAACATCGCGAACGGCTTCTTTGCCAGGATGTCGCTGTTGGCCCGCTTGTTGACGTCCGCACCGCGGTTCTCGCCGAACGCCTTGATGAGGACGTTGTGCATGAGCCCGCCGACGTCGCCGAGCGCGATGTTGCCTTGGCGCAGTCGCTGCACCGCCGCGACATACACCAACCGCACGCTCTCGCGATCGATCGCAAGCTCCTGCAGCTCCTGCATCGCCCGGGTGACGCGGTCGACGGCGTCATCGGAGAAGTGCCGGAGGACCTTCGCCGACAACTCTTGGTCGATCGTCAGCAGCAGCGTGGCGATGGCCCGATCGGCCGACATCGCGCGCGTCTCCTTCTTTACTTCCTCTTCCATGGCGGATCAGGCCTTCTGTTCGGCGAGCCAACTCTCCAGCATCTTCGCCAACGTGGCGGGATCACTGGTGATGGCGCGTTCGATCTCGCGTCGCATCCGCTTCTGTTGTTCTTCTGGCGTGAGATTCGGTTCGGACCCGTCGCCGCTGCCACTCGGAGCGGTCCCTGGATTCGAGTCGCTGGCGCCACCGCTGCGTGTCGTCGTGGTTCGCATGAGACTCTTCAAGAACATCAGCACGAGCACGACACCGACGACTTGACCGACGACTGGCCCCCACTGGGTGGCGAGCGCCCCAAAGCCAGGTCCCGATTCGGCGACGGCGAGTTCCTCCGCGGCGAAGTCGCCGACGATCGAACTGAACGTGGTGTCGTTGTCGCGTGTTGGATCCCAGCCGACGATCGACTTGACGATGTTCTTGAGGCTCTCCTTGTCGAAGCCCTCTCGCTGCTCCAGGGTTCGGTCGTAGAGCAACGCCACCGACAGGCGTTTGATGTCCGGTGCGTGCCGGCCACTGCGGCGCTCGCCGAGCTCGGGGAGGTAGGTCCGCTTGCGCGTCTCCTTCTTGCTCGTGTTCGAGTTGCCCGGTTGGTCGACGCCGTTCGAAGCGAGACTCGGATCGCCGCCCGCGCGCGTGCGCTGACTCGTGTCGGTCTCGTCCTTCGTCATGTCATCGGTGATGACGATCGGCGTCTCCGGTAGGACCTTCTGATTGGTGATTTCCCACAGCGGGTCGAGCTCGATGCCGACCCTGACCATCGTCTTGCCGGGGTGGATCGCATCGAGTGCTTCCTGCGCCTGCCGAGTGCGTTCGCTGGCGATGCGACGTTGCATCGCCAGGAACTCGGCCGAACCGCCGCCGGCTTCGCGGTCGGCGTCGTAGCGCCATCGCTGACTGGGGTTGCCAGCATCGAAGACCTCGACATTGGTCATCGGGATGCCGAGTTGCGAGGCGGCCAGCGAAGCTGCGCTACGAGCAATGGCTTCGAACGAGGCATCGGCGCGCAGTCGCAGCGCGATCGTCGCCTGCGCCTGCGATCCGGCTTCCTGGTCCAGGAACACGGCACGCTTGGGTCGGCTCGCGGTGACGGTTGCGCTCTGGACGCCGGCGAGCGAGGCGATCGCCGCTTCGGTCTGCGATCGGGTCGCGGCTTCGAGCTTGAAGCGCTTGGTGTCCGCGTCCTCTACGAGGCTCGAATCGAGCAGGCCGCGCTGGCTCTTGTCGAGCAGGCCGCCTTCGATCAGCGCACTGCGGGCAAGCCCGTAGCGCGACCGATCGACGAGGATGCCGCGGCCGGTTTCGTCGGGCACGGTGGGCACGCCGGCTTGGCTGAGCACACGCTTGGCATCGCGCATCTCCTCGCTGCTTGCAGGCTCGAGCACGGTTACGTAGCTCGGCTGGCCGGCAAACCAGAGGATCGCGCCGAGGCCGACCATGGCAGCAGCCATGACCGACATCACGATCAGCCGCTGGCCACCGTCGAGACGGGCCCAGATGCCCGCGAGGTTCTTCTGGAGCTCACTGAAGAAGTGACGCATGGATCAAACCACCGATCGCGACAACTTTTCCCAGGCGTCGATGAGCTTGTTGCGGACCTCCAGGAGGAGGTTGAACGCGACTTCGCTCTTGCCCATCGACACCATCACGTCGTGCAGTGCAACCGGTTCGCCGGTCGCGAGTGCCTGCGTCTTGCTCGCCACTTCACCCTGAAGGCTGTCCACGCGATCGATCGCGTCCGCCAGCGTGCCGCCGAAATCGAGCTGAGGGCCGCTCGACCCACCAGCGATCTTCGGACTGACCTTCTCACCTTCTGCCGGACCTTGGACGCGCCGATTGGCGAGACCTGGGTTCTGCAGCATGTCTGCGAATGTCCCGGACGTCGCCGGGCTCACCATGCCTTCGATGCCGAAGCTGCTCATTGGATCACCTCAGACTCGAAGGAGTGGGTCACGATGACCGCATGTTGTTCAGCGTGTTCTGCAACATCGTCCGGTACGAGCGCATGGAGGCGAGGTTCGCCTCGAAGCTGCGTTCGATCACGGAGAGGTCCACCAACTCCTGGAAGACGTCGACGTTGCTGCCCCAAACCCAACCGTCGGCGTCGGCATCGGGATGGCCCGGATTGCGGAACCGCGGGAAAGCGGTCTCACGATCTTCGACGACTTCCTTCACACGGACGCCCTGCGCCAGCTCTTCGCCACCAGGAACACCGCTTGCCGACTGCACACGATCGAGCATCTCCTCGAAGACCACCGACTTGCGCCGGTAGGGCTCCTTGGTTGCGTTGCCCGTGCGGTGCATGTTGCCGATGTTCGCGGCGGCGACTTCGCTGCGCATCATCTCGGCACGGAGCCCAGATGCGGCGATGTCGAAGCCCTGGAAAACGCCTTGCGTGGGGTCTGCCATGGTTCACCTCACCTGCCGAAGATCGCTTTGTTGAGCGAGTTGAAGTAGCTGCCGACTCGCCTGGTGGCGAACTCGTGCATCAGCTTGGTCTTGTCGAGCAGTGCCGTCTCCTCGACGAGCGACACATTGTTCTCGCCAGGCCCGCCGGACTCGTCGCGGGTCGTGACGGGGCTCACGTTCTCGATGGAACCACCGCCGGCGAGCTCCTTGCGCAGCAACTCCTCGAACCGCACTTCGTGGCGCTTGTAGCCAGGAGTGTTTTGGTTCGCGATGTTCTGCATCGAAGCCTTGGCTCGCGCATCGAGTGCGTCGAGCAGCTTCTGCGAGAGCGCGGTGTCGCGATCGAAGTCAATCATGGTTCCTCTGCCTGCAAACTGCACATCGGCGTGGAGCGGATCCTGCCTTGAGGTCGGCAGTTGGCGATTCACCTCGAGAATGAGCTAAAGCGCTGCGAGTGACGGTTTCTGCGACAGTTGCACGTCGACCGGCGCAGCAAGGGGTGCCTTCGCCGCGGCCAAGCGCTCGATTGCAATCGCCGCAGCGTCCCACGAGAACGTCCTCTGCACCGACGCCGCCGCCTGCCGCGCACTCGCGCGCAATTGCGGCAGAGTCCGCAGACTCTGCTCGAGCAACTCGCCAGCGCGCCCGGCATTTGGCTCCAGCACCCAGGGCTGCCCAAGGTGCGCCCCGTTGAGTTCGATGGCGCGACGCACCGACGGGATGCCGACCGTTCCTTCGCCGGTGGCGAAGTCGTCGGTCGAGCCGCCGCGCGTGACCAGCACGGGGACGCCGCAAGCGCGCGCCTCGAGCACCGGCATGCCAAAGCCCTCGCCGCGATACGGATGACACAGCAGGTCGGACGCGCGGTAGATCCCGGCGAGCTGTTCGCGCGTGAGATCGCCGTTCAGGATGCGCATCGGCGGCGCTCCCTTTGCCTTGCAGAAGCGCTCGGCCAAGTCCGCCATGTGATAGCCCGCGTAGTGCTGGGCATGCCCCACAGTCTTGGCACAGAGCACAAAGCGCGCGCCGCGACTCGCGGCATCGAGCGCCATCCGCAACAACAGGTCGAAGCCCTTGCGGAACACCATCCCACCGACGAACAGCACGAGCGGGAGGTCGCCCTTCCAGGCGAGCAGCTCTTGATCCGCGGCGCCTTGCTCGCTGAACAGCGCAGCATCGACACCGTGCGGGATGCGCACGATTCGCGACGGCGCACAGCCAGCTGCAACGACGGTCTTCTCGACGTGACGACTGTGAACGACGACGAGGTCGGCTTCCTGCGCCACCAGCGGCACCAGCTCGGTTGGCAGCGCGCCGTACTCCCAGTCGATGCGCAGCGCGAAGGTGCGGCAGTCCGGACGTTCAGAACGCGGCGGCCAACCGGTCGACAGCCACAGATCGACGTCCTTCGGATCGCGTGCCAGGCTCGAGCACAGCTCCGGCGCGCGCTGTCGCAACATGTCGAGGTCGGCGACGAACGGCGCCGTCGGCACCAGACGCAGATCGACTTCGCCGCGACGCAGCAGTGCGCGCGCGGTCTCGATGCTGAGTTCGGCGGACGACGAGACTTCGAAGAACGGCGCTTCGAGCACGACCACGGGCTTCGCTTCTCCCTTCGCCACCGCAGGCAGCTTTCGCGGCGGCGCGGCCGGGCGGTCCGCGGACAACTCCGCGACTGCGTGCGATCGAGCGCGCAGGCCGATGGAACGGGCGGCAACGGCATCGCCGAGTGCCTTCTGCAAACCACAGATCACGTTGTCGAGATCCGGCTCACACAATGGCAAACCGTCGTCACCCGTGACGAGCATCCCGCCGACCGGGATGCAGGTGCCAGGTGCTCCGAGGGCCGGCGCCGTCGCGTGATAGCGGGTCGCGACCACGGGACGCCCAGAAGCCAGGAGCTGCGCCAGTACGTCGCCGGCAAATAGTCGACGCAGCGGTTGCAGAATGACCGAGCAGCCTGCCGCATGCATGGGGTCGAGCGGCGACAGCACGAAGTCGAGGCGCGCCACGGCGGCAAGGCCACCGAGTTCGTTGGCGAGTGCTGCCAACCGTGCGGCCGTTTCTTCGGCACCGATCGGCAACACGAGGCGCAGCATGCGATCGCCATCAGGGCAGGCGGCCAGGAACGCGCGCACCGCGATGTCGCTGCCGGCCGCTGGATCCTCGGCGCCGACGTGCAGAACGGGCCCGTCCTCGGGCGGCTCGGGCAGAGCCGCCCAGGCCTCGAGTTCGGCGAGATCGCTGGCGATCGCAGGATCCTCGGTTCCGGCCCAACGCAGCTCTGCCTCGATGCGGTCGAGCGTCGCAGTTGCCGAGTCGAGCGTGCCGTTGCGCACCGTGCAGGCGCGCGGCCACTCCAAGCCTGCCATCGACATCATCTCGTCGCCAAACCGGCGCGGGGCGAACACCACGACCGGCGCTGTCGCCGGAATCGGGGTCGACGCGGCGCGCTGCAGCAGTTCGATCTGCGCTGGCGTCAATTCGGTCGCAACGGCAAACGTGCGCACGCCGTTGCCAAGTTCAACGACGCTCTGACCGGTGCCCTTTTCGGCGCGAATCGCCGAGAGACAGAGGCTCGGGCGGAACCCGCGCCGAAAACTGAGCTCGAGCACAGCGCGCAGCGCCGAGGCGGCACTGCCGCTCGCGAACGGATCCCCGTAGAGGCGAAGAGGCTTCATCAGGCGGTGCCATCGGCATTTCCGTGCCAGAACTGGAACCCGAAGGTCGCTTCGCCAAGATCGCACGGATGCAACGCGTGCTCGAGCCTGAATACATGGACACCCCGGACGAGGCGAACAGCTACGCCGCCATGGACCACTCGGTGGTCAATGCCGCCGTGGTCGACCGATTTCTCCAGCTCGGCGGTGGAGCTTGCTCTCGCGTCGTGGACCTCGGAACCGGGCCGGGTGACATCCCCATGTTGCTGGCCCAGCAGAGCTCGATCGCCCACATCGTCGGCGTCGATGCTGCTGCCACCATGCTGGCCTTGGCCAGTCCGAAGGCAGCCCGGCTCGGGTTGGCGCGACGAGTGACCTTCGCGCAGGGAGATGTGAAAGCGCTGCCCTATCCCGACGGCTCGTTCGACGGGGTGTTCAGCAACACGATCCTGCACCACATCCCAGAGCCAATCGACTTCGTACGCGAGGCCGCGCGCATTCTCCAGAAAGGCGGCGTGCTGCTGATCCGCGACCTCTATCGGCCCGAAACCATGGCCGAGGCGAAGCGACTGGTGGCACTGCACGCGGGACAGGCACCGGCCGATCAACAGCAACTGCTGCTGCAGTCACTCTGCGCCGCACTGACGTTGGACGAGGCGCGCGCTCTGGCGAAGTCGGCTGGAATCGGCCACGCTCGCGTCGAGATGAACAGCGACCGGCACTATTCGATCGAGATCGCGCGTTGAGGTCTCATCTCGACCGCCGGGCCACAACGCTCGCCACCATCCCTGCCGACGACCACCACCAGGAACTGGCGCTGCAGCCGCCAGGCCGCGGCGCGCATGACTGCCGGATCGACCTCAAGCTGCTGCAGTGGCGCGCCCTGCGAGCCGCTGGCCGCAGCGCTGCGGCACGCGCGCGCCTCGACGCATTCGACCCGATGATGCGGCCCGACCTGTGGGCCGGCACCGTGCAGGACGGCACGGCGCGCGGCTTCATGGTGGCACTCGAAGAGGCGGTTGCGCTCGGTCCGAACGCAGCGCCGCCTCAGGAAGCGCCGGACGATCCGACGCGAATGCAGACGTTCACCGGTTCGCAGTTGCGCAAGAAGCGCGACCTCGTCGTCGAGAGCAAGGGGTCACGCATTCGCTTTTCGCGCAAAGAAGGCGTCCTCTTTGTCGACCGCGATGCCGGCGTCAACTCGCCCAACAGCCTTCGCTTCGAAGCGCGCAGCGATCGCGGCACCCTCGACGGCTTTGCCGGCGATGAGAACGAGCGCCCGCGCATCTTCTCCGCCCAGTTCTTGGACCCAGTGCGCTACGTCGCCGGCGCCGGCTGGTTCGACTTGCTGCTCGGCGGCCGCCTCGGGCGCACTTCGGCGGGTTTCGACTGCCTGCTGCAGTTCACCGGCAGCGCTGACGAGCCGTTTGTACGCATGCGCATCCGCATCGACAACCGCCACGACGACCACCGTCTGCGGGCGCGCTTCCTCGGCGTACCGTCAAGCTTGCTGCACCACGACTGCACTGACGTGCACGAGGAAGTCGAGAATGCGGCCGGCGGCTTTGTTGCGTTCACGCTGATTCGCGCCTGTGGCCGCCTGCTGGTCTCCGGCACCGAAGTAGCCGTGCCCGGCGCCCAATGTCGCGGCGTGGTCGAGCACACCTTCCGACTCGGTAGCGACGCCGGCGTGCGCGACTGACGCGAGTGCGTGAGCCGCGCCATTTTGCCCGGGCACGCACTCGGCACCTGAGTAGCATCCGGCGCCGTGGAAACCCTCTACTTCTGCCTTGGTCTCGTTGCTCTTGTCATCGGCGCCGAACTGCTCGTTCGCGGCAGCAGCCGACTGGCGCTGTCCTGCGGCGTTTCGCCGCTTGTGGTCGGACTGACGATTGTCGCCTTTGGCACCAGCGCACCCGAAGTAGCGGTCTCAGTCGGCTCGGCGATCCACGGCAACAGCGACATCGCCATCGGCAACGTCGTCGGTAGCAACATCTTCAACGTCCTGTTCATCCTCGGAGTATCGGCGCTGATCACGCCCCTCGTGGTGCACGCACAGATCCTGCGCCAGGAAGTGCCGATCATGATCGCCTCCTCGCTGCTGCTCCTGGCCTTCGCCGCCGACGGCAACTTGAGCTTTGGCGAGTCGGCCGCATTCGCAATTCTGTTGGTCGCCTACACCGTCTTCTTGATCCGACAGTCGCGCCGCCAAACCGCGGCGATGAAGGCTGAGCTGACGGCAAACGCCGAGCCCGCGGCTCGCGCGCATGGCCACTGGAGCATCCAAGTCGTGCTCGTCATCGTCGGCCTCGGATTCCTGGTGCTCGGCGCCGACTGGCTGGTTGCTTCGGCCACCCACTTTGCGCGCGAACTCGGCGTCAGTGACCTAGTGATCGGATTGACCATCGTCGCCGCCGGCACATCACTTCCCGAAGTCGCAACTTCGATCACCGCCGCGATCCGCGGCCAGCGCGACATCGCCATCGGCAACGTCATTGGCAGCAACACCTTCAACATCCTGGGTTGCCTAGGCGCTACCGGCATGGTCGCGAAGAACGGGTTGCCGATCGCTGACAGCATGCTCTCGTTCGACCTCTGGGTGATGCTCGCGGTCGCCTTCCTGTGCCTACCACTGTTCTTCACCGGCCGCCGCATCGCGCGTTGGGAAGGCTTCTTCCTCCTCGCCTCCTACGTCGCCTATACCGCTTGGAGCGTTCTTGCAGCGCAGCAGCACGCGGCGCTAGCAACGTTGCAGTGGGCGCTACTGTGGGTCGCGTTGCCGGTGTGTGGCGTGCTGCTGACTCTCTCCCTGCTGCCGTCGAAGAAGACCGCGGCGGAGTGACTCGTCGCTGCGGTTGGCGAGAGTGAGTTCCTCGCGAGTCCCTCCGTGCCATGCCGACGGGTGCGGCTCATACTCGCGCGCTCGTCATGACCATCAACGCCGCGTCCCTCGCGAACGCACCCGGCGCTCGCCGCGCGATGCCGGTGCTGCTCACGCTGTTTGCACTCAGCGGCGCCTGCGCCCTGATCTACGAAGTCGCGTGGTTCCACCTGCTGCGCCTCGCCATCGGGTCGTCAGCGGTATCGGTCGCATTCCTCTTGGGCAGCTTCATGGGCGGCATGTGCCTCGGCAGCTGGCTCCTGCCGCGCTGCACGCGGCGCGGCTGGCACCCACTGTTGGTCTACGCCGCGCTCGAACTGGGCATCGGCGCATTCGGCGCCGCGATGCCGTGGCTACTGCCTCACCTCGGCAAGCTCTACGTCGCGCAACACAGCAGCAGCACATCGACTCTGGTTTGGCGCGGCGCCATCGCCGCGGCCGGCCTGCTGCCACCGACGATGCTCATGGGCGGGACGCTGCCGGCGATCGCGCGCTGGTTTGATACGTCGCCAGCGGGACTCAGCCGACTCGGCTTGTTCTACGGCGCCAACATCCTGGGCGCCGTGCTCGGCACGTTGCTCGCTGGCTTCTGGCTGATGCGCGTCTTCGACGTGACCACGGCGAGCTACGCCGCTGCATTCGCCAATGCGCTGATCGCCGTTGCCGCGATCGCGGTTGCGGCGTTGCGACGTCACGACCCAGGACCTGTAGCGGTCGTGACCGCGGCGACTGCGCTCGCCGACCGCGAACATCGCAAGCGCATCGCGCCCATCACCGCAGCGATCGCCCTGTCCGGATGCACCGCGCTCGGTGCCGAGATCGTGTGGACGCGACAGTTGTCCTTGCTGCTCGGAGCCACCACCTACACGTTCTCGCTGATCCTCGCCGTCTTCCTGGTCGGAATCGGCCTCGGCACCTCGCTCGCTACGCGCTGCGTTCGCCGAACAGAGCAGCCGCAGACCTGGTTTGGCCTGTGTCAGCTCGCCTTGGTGCCCGCGATTCTCTGGGGTGCTTTTGCGATCGCGCACGTGGTGCCGTACGGCGAGCCCACATGGATCTTCCAAGCGCGCGTCTACCTCAACATGCCGATTCACTACGCGTGGGACTTCGCGCGGTGTCTGTTGGCATTGCTGCCGGCGTCGCTTCTTTGGGGCGCGTCCTTTCCGCTCGCCATGGCGGCCGCAGGGCGAGGCCACACCGAACCAGGACGGCTCGTCGGCGGGCTCTATGCCGCCAACACCGTCGGTGCGATCCTTGGGGCGCTGGGCACGGGCCTGCACGCGATCCCGTCGATCGGCACGCAGAACGCCCAGCGCGTGCTGGTGCTGATCGCAGGCGCTGCGGCAGTGCTGCTGCTCGGCGCTCGGGCAGAGCCGAGTTCTCTGGCCACGTCGCGGCGCGCCCTGCGAACGCTCGCGGCTACTGGCGTCCTGCTGGTGGCGGCGTTCGGCGCCGTGCTCGTGCCGCGCTTGCCCGACGGCCTCATCGCGTTCGGCCGCAGCGTCGATGACTGGAACGCTCCGGTGGAGTACCTCTGCGTCGCCGAGGGCATCAACGCGTCGGTGGCGGTCAGTGATTTCGAGGGCTACCGCAGTTTTCACGTCAGTGGCAAGGTCGTCGCCTCGACCCAGCACCTGGACATGCGACTGCAACGCATGCTCGGTCACCTGCCGTGCCTCGTGCAAGAAAAGCCGCGCACCGTGCTCGTCGTCGGCTGTGGCGCCGGGATCACGGCCGGCTGCTTCGTCGATTGGCCCAGCGTCGAACGCATCGTCGTCTGCGAGATCGAGCCAAAGGTCGTCGCCGCGGCGCGGGCCTATCTTGGCGACGCCAACCACGACGTGCTGCGCGATCCGCGAACGGAGATCGTGATCGACGATGCGCGGCACTACCTAGCGACAACGACCGATACCTTTGACGTGATCACGTCGGACCCGATCCACCCCTGGGTTCGCGGCGCCGCGGCACTCTATTCCGCTGAGTACTACGATCTCGTGCGCGCCCGATTGCGGCCAGGCGGCATCCTCACTCAGTGGGTGCCGCTGTACCAGACCGGGGCCGCAGCAGTGAAGAGTCAGCTCGCGACCTTCCTCGACGCGTTCCCGCACGGCACCGTGTGGAACAGCGATCCGACCCAGAAGGGCTATGACCTCGTGCTGATGGCTCAGTTGGCGCCGATGCACATCGATGTCACTGCGATACAGACAGCGATCGACAACCAGCCGCGCGTTCGCGGTGCGCTCGGCGAGGCCGACCTCGGTTCCGCCATCTCGCTGCTGTCGACCTATGCTGGCGATGCGCGTTCGCTCTCGACCTGGCTGACAGACGCTGAACGCAACGTCGACGTGAGTCTGCGCCTGCAGTACCTCGCTGGACTGGCCCTCGACGTCTACCGCGACCACGAGATCTACGCGGCGATCCACGCGGACTTCGAAGTGCCCGAGGATCTGTTCACCGGCACCGACCCAGAACTCGCTGCGCTCTACGCACTCTTGAGGCGCTGAGCCGTGACGGCCATGAACGACGTGGCGGTCGACACGCAGCAACTCGCTCTGTAGGTTGCTGCGTTCTCCCGACTCTCCCGTGATCGAATTGGCCTACTCGCTCGCCGGCGCGATCCTCGCGGCCGTCGCCGCTTTGGGGCTCGCGCGCCGCAGGGTCGCTCGAGTCCGTGAGCAGGCCTCGCTCGAACTCGGCCGGGCAACAGCTACGCAGCAGGCCGATGCCACCGCCGAACTCGCGGCCCAGCGCGAGCGAACGGCCCGCATGGTCGCCAGCCTCAAGGCAGAGATCTCGGCACTGCGGCAAGCGGCAACGGACGCAGCCCACGACGCCTCCGACGATCGGGCGCGACGCGCCCACGAGGCCACCGCCGAGCAGACTTCGCTCGCACCCGCACCTCGCGACCTGGCGCAATGGCTGTCGAAGGAACTGGCCACGATCGTCTCGGGCATCGAGGGCGGCACGTTTCAGTTGATCGAGTCCGCGCCCGTCCTCAGGGCGGAGACCTATGGCGTCGAGAGTCTCTGGCTCGCCGTCCGGCGCCTGCGCCGATTTCACGACAAGGTCCAAGCCTACGCGCGCGCGCTGCCGCCGACTGTGGGAGTCACAGCGATCGACCTCCTGCTGACCGATCTTCGCGATGAACTCAGCACCACCGCACTCGGCCTCCAGATCGCATGGAATCTGCCGCAGACCTCACTGTCCCTCCGCGGCAGTCAGGACGAACTCGTCGCTGCGCTGACGTTTACCTGCAAGGCTCTGCGCCACCTGGAACGCCCGGCGATGCGGTTGTCGATCCAAGTCGAGCCGGGCTTCGATAGCGACATGCCACTCGCCTTGATCGAACTGACCCTCGAACGCGACGAAGCCCCGGATTCGATGGCGTCAGCAACCGCACCGACGGTCGGGTTCCTCGTCGCTCGCTGCGCTGCCCAAAACGTGCTCCGCGCGCTCGGCGGCACCGTTGCCTTCGTACACGAGCCTGGGCATGAAGCACGCGCACTGCTACGCATCCCGCTGCAGACCCCGGACTGGGCGGCCGCAACTCCGGCAACCGCGCCCACCGCAGATGTTGTGCCAGCGTCCGACGAGCGATCGGCGACGGAACAAGCGCAGCACGAGATGGATCTCGCCGCCGATCTCGCCGCGGCACCCGCGGCCTTCGGCATGACCAAAGTGGACGCGGACCGGACGGTGTCGATCCCGCGTCGCCACCGCTATGGCGGCGTCCTGGTGATCGAAGGGGATCCCGCCGTTCGTTCGATGTTGGCCAGCGAACTGAAGGCACAGGGCCGCTCGGTGTTTGCCTGCTCCGATGGCGCCGCAGCACGATCGCTGATCCAGGCGACGCCGGACCGCTTCGAAGTGCTTGTGGTCGACCAGGCCGCGCGCCTTGACGCTGGTGACTTGCTGGCCAGCACGGTCGCCAGACTCTGCCCGGATATGCGCGTGTTCGTTTTGTCCGAACTCGACCAGCAACTCGTGTTGGCGCCGGACCTCCTGCAGCGCGTCACGCAGATCCGTAAGCCATTCGGCGTGCATGAACTGCGGCGCGCCCTGGCCGCCGCGCTATTGCCCTGAGACCGTCGCCAATGGTCCAACCGGCCCGGCCACCGCAGCGTGGACGGCCGTCGCCAGATCGCTACTGTGCCCGGCCCACTTCACGCCGCCACGACCTCGCCGAGGACCCTGCCCTGACTCGCAAGAACGGACGCCTGCTGGATCAGCTCCGGCCGATCACTTTCACCCGCGCCTTCACGGACCAGATTCCTGGCTCAGTACTCGCCGAATGCGGCCGCACGCGCGTGCTCTGCACGGTCAGCGTTCAGGAGCAAGTGCCGCCGTGGATGTACAAGAAACAGCCTGGCGGTTGGCTCACGGCAGAGTACTCGATGCTGCCGTCGGCTGGCCAACCGCGAAAGCCACGTGAAGGTCGCACGGGCCGCCCGCTCGACGGTCGCACTCAGGAGATCCAGCGCATGGTTGGTCGCGCGCTGCGTTGTGCACTCGACCTCGCAGTGCTCCCGGAAGTGACACTGTGGGTCGACTGCGACGTGCTCTCAGCCGACGGCGGCACGCGCACGACCGCGATCAACGGCTCGATCGTGGCGCTCTACGACGCGCTGCTGTGGATGGAGGAACAACGCCAACTGCGCACCTGGCCGCTGCGCGGACTCGTAGGCGCGACCTCGGTCGGACTCGTCGACGACCAGATCGTCGCCGACCTCGATTTCGGGGAAGACAGCACGGCCGACGTCGACCTCAACATCGTCTGCGCCGCCGATGGCCGCATCGTCGAAGTCCAAGGTGCCGCCGAGCGACGGCCGTTCGCGATCGATCAGTTCCAGGCCATGCTGGCGATGGGCCAAGCCGGCTGCGCCCAGATCGTCGCTGCGCAGAAGCAGATTCTCGGGCTCTGAGCCGCGACAGGGTGGCGATGCGCGAACTCTGGATCGCCACCGGCAACAAGAAGAAGCTCGCCGAGCTCGAGCGCATGCTGGCGCCACTTGGTGTCCGCTTGCGCACACCGCAGGAGCTGACGAGGCCGTGGAACCCGATCGAGGACCAACCGGACTTCGCCGGCAACGCGCGCAAGAAAGCGCAGAGCTTGGCGATTGCAGCCGGCGGAGTAGCCCTCGCTGACGACTCTGGGCTCTGCGTCGACGCACTCGGTGGCCGTCCCGGTGTGCTCAGCGCGCGCTACGGGGGCGAGGGGCTCGATGACCGCGGCCGCCTGCTGCGCCTCCTCGACGAACTGCGCGCGGTTCCAGACGAGCAGCGCGGCGCGCACTTCGTCTGCAGCCTTTGCCTCTGCGGCAAGGACGGCGCGGTGCGACTCGCAGTCGAAGGCCGCTGCGACGGCGTGCTGTTGCGCTCGCCGCACGGCCACGGCGGCTTCGGCTACGACCCGGCATTCGTACCGCTCGCATTCCACAAGGACGCCACGCCCACAACCTTTGCGGAGCTCGACGCCAGCCGCAAAGACGCTCTCAGCCACCGCGGCAATGCCCTGAGAGAGCTGCTACAGCGACTGCAGCAGGACCCATCGCTGCTGGCGAACTGACGCTGGCCTCGATCAAGGACTCACCCGGTACGCAGACGGCATCCTGTAGTCAGCGGTAGAGACCAGCGTCACCTCGGGTTCCGCTGCTCGGGACGCGACCCCATCAGACACCGACGTGTCACTCCGGCCCGACGGCGAGCTCGACGTGGTTCATCGCCGCACCCCCGAGTTGCAGGCTCGCGACGGTGACCCGTGCTCGCGGTTCGGCGGTGCGTTTGCGGCCACAATCAGAGGGCTGCGCGATCAGCTCGCTCAGGCGGGCGACATCGAAGACGATGTCGCCCGCCGCCTTGACGAGGCCCTGCGCCGCGCTCAACAAGCGCACAGCGCAGCGACCCCTACGGGTGCATGGAATGTGACCTGGCGCCGCTGTCGTTCAGCGGCGAACGCCGATCACGCCCATCGGGCGGCCGGCGGGAGTGGTCGGAGCCGCGGGCGCAGCGGCCCCGGTCCGCGGCGTCGTCGCGGCGCCCGCGGCGGCCGGCTGGCCTGCACGCTGCGGCGATTCTCCGAGGCGGCGACGCACGTCTTCTGGCCGGTTGGCCTTGCCAATCGCATCGTCAGGCGTGACCAACCCGTCGGCGACCAGCTTCAGCAGCTCGTCCTCCAACGTGCCCATGCCGTAGGCGCGGCCGGTCTGCATTATGTTGAGCATCTGCGCGGTCTTGGCCTCGCGAATCAGCGACCGAACGGCATCGGTCGCCACCAGGATCTCGCGGGCTGCCACGCGACCACCGCCGACTTTGGACACCAGCGTCTGACTGATGACGCCCTGCAGCGTCGAGGACAGTTGGACGCGAACCTGCTGCTGCGCATCGGTCGGAAACACATCGACGATGCGGTCGATGGTGGAAATCGCGCTGGTCGTGTGCAGCGTTCCGAACACCAAGTGTCCCGTCTCGGCCGCGGTGATCGCCATCGAGATGGTCTCGAGGTCGCGCATCTCACCGATCAGAATCACATCTGGATCCTGGCGCAGGGCGCGACGCAGGCCTTCGCGGAAGGACGCCGTGTCCTGACCGACCTGACGTTGCGTGATGTAGCACTTCTTGTCGTTGTGCACGAACTCGAGTGGATCCTCCATCGTGAGGATGTGGCCGCTCTCGTTCTCATTGATGTAGTCGAGCATTGCTGCCAACGTCGTCGACTTGCCCGAGCCGGTCGGACCGGTCACGAGCACGAGACCGCGCGGCTTACCGGCGAGATCGAGGCAGATCTGCGGCAAACCGAGCTGCCGCGCATTCGGGATGCGGTCCGGAATCTGGCGAACCACCAGACCGCACGCTTCGCGCTGCATCAACGCGTTGACGCGGAAGCGGGCAACCCCGGGGAGCGCGTAGGAGAAGTCGAGGTCGTGGTCCTTCTCGAACCGCTCCCACTGCTCCTCGTTCATCAACTGGCGGACCAGTTCGGCCGCAAGCTCCGGCGTGATCTGACCGTAGCTCGGTTGTGCTCGGATCTCCCCGTCGACGCGGAAGCCCGGGAAGTTGCCGGCCTTGAGATGGAGGTCTGAGGCCCCGCCACGAACCATGTCCTGCAAAATTTGCTGAATGCTGAGTGACACCGAAGCGCTTCCTCCCAGTTTCGCGATCGAAACCGACCCAGATCCAGAACCCCGGGATCGACCAGGGTTTGGGACTTCTTGATTACGGTAGTCCCCATCTGGAACAAGAAGCGTCGATGAAGATAGCATCCCCCCCTCCCAACCGAGGATGGCGGCGGGTGCAATCTCCCGCTGCAACCATGACCGACGCCAGCTTCGAGTTTGAGCCACGCACGCGCATCCCAGAGGAGGCGCCGCGTCTCTTCCGCCAACCTGATTCGCCGAGCGGGCATGGCGTCGGTCCTCAGGGTGCCAATGGAGCGCCGGGCAGTGGCGAGCCTAGCCCGAGCTCACTCCCGGTCGTCGTCGGCGGCGATGCCGGTGCCAGTGGCGTCGGTCTGGCGCCACCCATTGGCGGCGATGGGAGCCCGCCAAAGAACCACGTCCCGCCAGAGTCGATGCCGCTCGCGTCGATGGAGCGGTCGATGCTGTTCGGCAACCGCGAGTTGTCGTGGCTTGCGTTCAATCGCCGGGTACTCGCCGAGGCCAGCAACGAGACGGTGCCGCTGCTCGAACGCGTGAAGTTCCTCGCGATCGCCAGCCAGAACCTCGACGAGTTCTTCGAAGTCCGCGTCGCGGGCATCATGGAACTGCTCGATGCCAACTTGCAGGGCGAGAACCCCGATGGTCTGAAGCCGCTCGACGAACTCGAACGGATACGGGATCAAGCGCGCACCTTCTCGGCGGATCTGCATCGCACCTGGCTCGAACAACTCGTACCCGCGCTGGCCCGGTCCGGAATCGACATCAAGCCAATGCGTGGGCTGACTGCAGCACAACGCGAATGGGTCGATACGCAGTTCCAGCGCGAGATCTACCCCGTGCTGACGCCGCTCGCGGTCGATCCGTCGCACCCGTTTCCGGTGTTGCTCAACAAGTCGCTGAACCTTGCGGTTCTGCTGCTCGACCCGCGTCAGGCGCGCAAGACGCATCGCATCGCCGTCGTGCAGGTGCCGCGCGTTCTGCCGCGCATCACGCGACTTCCCGACCAGGATGGCAAGCGCGTCTACGTCTTCACGGCCGACATCGTGCAGGCCCACCTGCGCGAGCTGTTCCCGGGCCTTGAAGTGCTGCATTCGTGCAGTTTCCGCGTCACGCGCGACAGCAACATCGACGTCGATGAAGTGCAAGCAACTGACTTGATGAGCTCGATCGAGCGCGAACTGGTCAAGCGTCGCCGGGGCGAACCAGTGCGCATGGAGATCGACCGCGGCGGGCACCCGGAAATCGTCGATCGCTTCGTTCGCGCGTTCGGCATCGAGCACGACGACGTCTACTACTGCGACGGCCCGGTCAACCTCGGTCGCTTGATGGAGCTGTATCAGAACATCGAAGCACCCGAACTGCGCGACCCACCGGTGCAGCCTGTGAAGGCGATCCAGTGGACCAACCCAGACGAGATGTTCTCGGACCTTCGCGACGGCGATGTGCTGCTGCACCATCCGTACGAGTCATTCTCGTCCGTCGAGGACTTTGTCTGCCTCGCAGCGCGCGACCCCAAGGTGCTGGCGATCAAGCAGACGATCTATCGCGCTGGCAACAAGAGCCCGATGCTGGATGCGCTGATCGAGGCGGCGCAGCAACGCAAGCAGATCACCGTCGTCGTCGAGCTGAAGGCACGCTTCGACGAAGAAGCCAACATCCAATGGGCGCGGCGGATGGAGAAGGCGGGCGTGCACGTCGTCTACGGCATCGTCGGCATGAAGACGCACGCCAAGGTCACGCTGGTCGTCCGCCGCGAGGATGACGGCATGAAGCGTTATTGCCACATCGGCACCGGCAACTACAACCCGACCTCGGCGCGCCTCTACACCGACGTCGGTGTCTTGACTGCGCGCGCGGACGTCGGTGAGGAAGTCGCCGAAACGCTCAACATGATCACCGGCTACGCCCGAGTGCCGCCGATGGAGCACTTGTTGGTTGCACCGTTCACGATGCGCGACCGCATCGTGGCGCTGATCCAGAAGGAGATCGACAACAAGAAGGCGGGCAAGCCGGCCGCGATCCGCGCCAAGCTGAACAACCTCGCCGACCCCCAGATCATCCTCGCGCTGTACGAGGCCTCGCGCGCCGGCGTCGAGATCCAGCTGTGTGTGCGCGGCATCTGCATCCTGCGCCCTGGTGTGCCAGGGCTCAGCGACAACATCCAGGTGAGGGCCCTTGTCGACCGCTTCCTGGAACACAGCCGCATCTACTACTTCGAGAATGCAGGTGTTCCACTCGTCTACCTGTCGTCAGCCGACTGGATGGTCCGCAATCTCGATCGCCGCGTGGAAGTCGCCGTGCAGGTGACGGAGCCGGCCCTGAAGAAGCGACTCATCGACGAAGTCCTCGGCATCTCACTCGCCGACAACATCAAGTCGCACCGAGTGCTGCCGGATGGTCGCAGTGAGCGCCTCGTGCCAAAGGCAGGCGAACCCTTGCTTCGAAGCCAAGTGGTGCTGCTGGAGCTCGCACAAAAGCAAATCGCCGCCGCCACCGAGGCCGCCGCTTCGCCAGGCAAGAAGGGACGCGGCAAGCGTCGGCGCTGAATCACCCGGAAGCCACCGCGCCCTCAGTGTGGGGCTGCGGCCTTCCAGGTCATCGCACTGTGTTCCGCGCTGAACTTCGACGCAAAGCGTTGCCGGAACGCACGCGCGATCGAAGCCCGCAAACGCCGCGGCAACTGCGCTCCCGTGGTCCGGATCTCGATCAGGTCCGCGGCGTCCTCGAGGCTCATCAGCCGTTCAAGCGGGTGGTCGCGGCACTCTTCCTCCGCAACGCGATGGACCAGAGCGACCAGTTCCTGCCGCCGGTCCTTCGGCACGCCGTCGAGCCTGAGCACGTGCGCTGGACAGCGATCCTTGATCCGCCGGCACGCCGGGCAAAGCGCCGTCGAGGCCCCGGACGGAACTGCGCCCCACTTCCAGTGACCGCGCTCGTGGAACGCATGGCAGGCGGTGCATGTCACCACCCCGGACGGCTTGTGCGCGTCTGCGTACGGGTCCTGCTTTGGCAAGGTAGTCGGTCGAGCCTTGAGCTCCGAGAGGCGGTTCTTGGTCAGGTTCCTCATGCACACATCTTCGGCCCTGCCTCACCGTCGCACTGTGCGACCAACATGGCAGCCGCGCGCCAACCAAGACGTGCCTCCACCAGTAGGCATAGGCGTCGAGCCCGCGATTCTGGCCCCGCACGTCTGGCTCGCCCCGCCGCGGGTGGTGGTCCGCTTCCCTAGGAGTGCCTCATCCTGGAGCCTGGCGCTGGGGTGGAGCCTGGCGCTGGGGTGGCCGCCAGAAACGACAAAGCCCGACGACAACGGAACGTTGCCGCCGAGCTTTGGATGGCGAGGGCGACGGGGGTCGAACCCGCAACCACCGGATCGACAGTCCGGATTTGGACGCTGATGTGCATGAGTTGCATTTGGCCTCTAAACGCCATATTGTCGGCCGCACGATGCATTCGCCGGAAACACCGCAGGACGCCGTGGCCACACTCCGTGGCCACACCCGCGCCCCAAATCCCCGAGAAAACAGGCGACCCGCAGGCCGCCCCCAGAAGGC